>NZ_CP100128.1:1204089-1505111 GCF_024207115.1 Chromobacterium sp. IIBBL 290-4 | reverse complement strand
CGGCTGGCGATCCAGGCTTCGCCCTGGCGCGAGAAGTGGTAGCCGCCGCTCTTGGCCGCGATCCACATTTCCTGATTGGAGGCGTGGCGGTTGACGATGACTTTTTCGCCGCTGTCGAACTCGATCTCCAGCACATTGCCCTGGCGCAGGGTGTCGGCATCCAGATCGTGGTCGTCGATGGCGGCTTCGATCTGGTCGAAGATGGCGTCGCTCAGCTGCAGAAATTCGCTTTCGGTCATGATGGCTTCCTGGTGGGGCCCGCCGGCAACACGGCGGGGCAGGGTTTTGCTAGTATGCGGATTCTGCCATAACCGATAACGGATTGCCGCCGTATGCGTACTCTCTTTGCCTGCGCCAGCTTGTTTCTGATTTTGTCCGGCTGCGGCTACAAAGGGCCGCTGGTCCTGCCCAAGCCGCCGGCGCCGCCCAAGGCGGCCGCGACGCATGCCGCTCCTGCGGCCTCGGCCCCCGCCGAGATCAAACGCGATGCTTCCGCGGCGCATTGAAACTCTGGCGGCGGACCGAGATCGAATCATAAGAACGAGCATGCGCTTGTTTGAATAAGAGCCGGCAATGTCTTCCGGCTGCTACCGGAATGATAAGGAGTCTGCGCCATGTCGCATTTCGCACGCCATTTGGAAAACCGCACCATCGTCAATCCTTTTCCCGGCATCGCCAAGCTGGAGGCGGCGCTGGGGAGGACGGTGGTCAGCCGTCTCGGCGCCAATGAGAGCATGGCCAAGCCGGCTTCGCCCTTGCTGGCCGAGTGGGGCGAAGCGCTGACCGAACTGGCGCGGCTGTATCCCGACCCTTACGCCCTGGCGCTGCGGGAGCGCGCCGCTCGTCTCCATGGCGTGGATCCCAGCCAGGTGGTGTTCGACGCCGGCGCGGACAGCCTGATTTTGCTGGCGCTCAGATTGCGCTGCAATGCCGGCGACGCGGTGGTATGCAGCGCCGGCACCTATCCCAGTTTCCGCTATTTCGCCGATGGCATCGGCGCGCGGGCCATGGAAGTCTCCTACCAGCAAGAGGGCATCGTGCTGCGGCCCCATCTGGAACGGATGTGCGAAATCGCCCAGGCCGAGCGCGCGGCGGTGGTCTACCTGGCCAACCCCGACAACCCTACCGGCTATTACTGGAGCCAGGCCGATATTCTGGCGCTGCGCCAGCGCTTGCCGGCGCAGACCTTGCTGATCCTGGACGAGGCCTATGTCGATTTCTGCGTGGCGCCGCAGGATGCGCCGCCGGTCGGCGCGCTGCCCAACACCATGCGCCTGCGCACCTTGTCGAAAGCCTATGGCCTGGCTGGCTTGCGGGTGGGCTTCGCCATCGCGCCTGAGGATATCGTGGCCAAGGCCGATCAGATCCGGCCGCAGTACGCCATGTCCGGCCTGGCGCAGCATGCCGCGCGGCTGGTGATGGACGATCCCGACTACGCGCGCAGCCTGATCCAGGCCACCTTGCAATTGCGGGAAAAGCTGGACGCCGCCTTGCGCGAGCGCGACCTGACCGTGCTGCCCTCGCACACCAATTTCGTGGCGCTGGTGTATCCCGGCGCGGACAGCGCGGAAGCGATCCAGCGCAAGCTGCTGGCGGACGGCATCGCCGTGCATCGACCGTCGCACCCCGCGTTGCGTCATTTATTGCGCGTCACCGCCCAGCCGCAGGCTTTATCCAGCAAGGTCTTGGAGGCTTTGGCTGGATTGGCGTGACGCGGCGCCATCGACCGCATGGCAATGAAAAAAACGCCGCCCTCGAGAAGAGAGGCGGCGTTTTCTTTGGCTGCGCGCTCAGGCGTCGGCGAAGATGTCTTTCCAGCTGACAAAGGCGATGACGGAGGCTATCGGGAACCAGAGCAGCAAACCCAGGCCCAGCGTCAGCGCCACCGGAATCAGCAGCAAGAGCATGATCAGGCCCGCCACCAGCATGGGCAGCCAATTGCGCTGGCCGGCCGCGAAGCTGCTGCGAATCGCCTGCCAGGGCGCGGCGCCGTTCAGCGCTACCAGCGCCGGAGCGAACCAATAGGCCAAAGAGATGACCACGGTGACGGCGGCTATCACCACGAAGAAGACCAGCCCGAAGCCGATGGGCAGCGTGGAATGCGCGGTCTCGGGCAGATGCGTGTTGAGCAGGCCGGCGGAGACGCCGCCGGACACGCCGAACACGATCAGCAGCACGGAGGCCGCCGCGATCAGGCCGAACATCATCGCGCCCAACAGCAGCAGGGGGCCGGGCATCAGGCGGAAGCCGGCGAACAGGTCGGCCAGCTCCAGCTCTTCGCCGCGATCCGCCTTTTGCGCCGCCAGGACGAAGCCGGCGGCGAAGATCGGCCCCATCAGCGCGCCGGCGATATTGCCGATGACAGGCACCAGCCCGACGCCGAAGTTGATCAGCAGATAGACCAGGGTCAGCAGCACCCAGGTCAGCGCTTGTTCGCGGACGATGCGGAAGGACGCCAGGCACCACTCCTTGCCGCGTCCGGCGTCTAGTTTGCGAGGGGACGGCAATTGGGAAAAGGTCTGCATGCGGGCTCCAGGATAGGGGGAAAGAAAATACAGACCATGCCATTAAACCATGGTTCTCCCTGATTTTGCGCAAGCGGCATGCGGGATGCAAGGTTGCCGAAAAGGGAGTAAATCGGCGATAATCCTGCGGTTTTCGCGACGGAGGAGCCTGTCGCCGGCAGCATCGCGCACAGGTAAAGAACCGTCGTTCCGGTTCCCAATTGTCTTGAGGTTTCACCTGCATGGTTACCCGCACCGAGCTTGCCAACGCCATCCGTTTCCTGTCCATGGACGCTGTGGAAAAAGCCAAATCCGGCCACCCCGGCGCCCCGATGGGCATGGCGGACATCGCCGAAGTCCTGTGGCGAGATCACCTGAAGCACAATCCGGCCAATCCCAAATGGGCCGACCGCGACCGCTTCGTACTCTCCAACGGCCATGGCTCGATGCTGATCTACAGCCTCCTGCATCTCTCCGGCTACGACCTCTCCATCGACGACCTCAAGAATTTCCGCCAGCTGCACTCCAGAACGCCGGGCCACCCGGAATACGGCTACGCGCCGGGCGTGGAAACCACCACCGGCCCGCTGGGCCAGGGCATCACCAACGCCGTCGGCATGGCGATGGCCGAAAAAATGCTGGCTGCCCAGTTCAACCGCGACGGCCACAGCATCGTCGATCACCACACCTATGTGTTCCTGGGCGACGGCTGCCTGATGGAAGGCATCAGCCACGAAGCCTGCTCGCTGGCCGGCACCTGGGGCCTGAACAAGCTGGTCGCCTTCTGGGACGATAACGGCATCTCCATCGACGGCCACGTCGAAGGCTGGTTCAGCGACGACACCCCGGGCCGCTTCGAAGCCTACGGCTGGCAAGTGATCCGCAACGTCAACGGCCACGATCCGGTGGAAATCGCCACCGCCATCGCCACCGCCAAGCAAAGCGCCGACAAGCCGACGCTGATCTGCTGCAAGACCACCATCGGCTTCGGCGCACCCTCCAAGCAGGGCAGCCACGACTGCCACGGCGCGCCGCTGGGCGCGGCCGAAATCGCCGCCTCGCGCGATCTGCTGAAATGGCCGCACGCGCCGTTCGAGATTCCGGCCGAGATCTACGCCGAGTGGAGTGCCCGCGACAAGGGCGCCGTGGCCGAGATCGAATGGACCAAGCGCTTCGACGCCTACCGCGCCGCGCATCCGGAGCTGGCCGCCGAGTTCGAACGCCGCATGGCCGGCGATCTGCCCAAGGGCTGGGAAGACGCCCAAGCCGCCGCCATCGCCAAGATCAACGACGCCGCCCAGACCGTGGCCACCCGCAAGGCCAGCCAGATCGCGCTGGAAGCGCTGTCGCCGTCCCTGCCGGAATTTGTCGGCGGCTCGGCCGACCTGACCGGCTCCAACCTGACCAACTGGTCCGGCTCCAAGTGGATCAACGGCGAAGGCCAGGGCAACTACATCAGCTACGGCGTGCGCGAGTTCGGCATGGCCGCCATCATGAACGGCATGACGCTGCACGGCGGCCTGCGCCCCTACGGCGGCACTTTCCTGATGTTCAGCGAATACGCCCGCAACGCGCTGCGCATGGCCTCGCTGATGAAGATCAACCCGATCTTCGTGTTCACCCATGATTCGATCGGCCTGGGCGAAGACGGCCCGACCCACCAGCCGGTGGAGCAGACCGCCACGCTGCGCTACATCCCCAACCACCACACCTGGCGTCCGTGCGACACCGTGGAAGCCGCGGTGGCCTGGGCGCATGCCGTCGAGCAGAAGCACACCCCGTCCAGCATGATCCTGAGCCGCCAGAATCTGCCCTTCGTCGCTCGCGACGCGGCGCAGATCGCCGCCATCCGCAAGGGCGGCTACGTGCTGCGCGACGCGGCCGGCGCCAAGGCGGTGTTGATCGCCACCGGTTCCGAAGTGGAACTGGCGCTGAAGGCGCAGGAAGCGCTGGCGGCGGAAGGCATCGCCGTGCGCGTGGTGTCCATGCCTTGCACCAATGTCTTCGACGTCCAAGACAAGGCCTGGCAGCAAAGCGTGCTGCCGGCGGGTCTGCCGCGCATCGCCATCGAAGCCGGCCATCCGGACTTCTGGCGCAAGTATGTGGGCCTGGAAGGCGATGTGGTCGGCATGGCCACCTTCGGCGAATCCGCCCCGGCGCCGCTGTTGTTCAAGGAATTCGGATTCACCGTCGAGAACGTGGTCGCCAAGACCCGCGCGGTTCTGTAAGTAGTAATCAAGGCCACCGCCGTTGAAGCGGTGGTCTTTTTTTGCCTTGTCATGTAGTGCCGGCACTACATGGAGCACCCTGGAGAAGAGAGAAGCATGACCATCCGCCTCGCCATCAACGGTTACGGCCGCATCGGCCGCCAAGTTTTGCGCGCCATCTACGAAAACAAGTTGCACGACGATTTCAAGGTGGTGGCCGTTAACGCTTCCGGCGATCTCAACATCAATGCCCACCTGACCCAGTTCGACACCGTGCATGGCCGCTTTCCCGGCACGGTGGAGCAAGACGGCGAGCATCTGATCCTCAATGGCGACAAGATCCGGTTCTTCAGCACCCGCAACCCGGCCGAATTGCCGTGGCAGGCGCTGGAAGTCGATCTGGTGCTGGAATGCACCGGCGCCTTCACCACCAAGGAAAAGTGCCAGGCCCACCTGGCAGCCGGCGCCAAGAAAGTGCTGATCTCCGCACCGGGCGGCGACGACGTCGACGCCACCATCGTCTACGGCGTCAACCACGACGTGCTGACGGCCGACATGACCGTGGTGTCCAACGCCAGCTGCACCACCAACTGCCTGGCGCCGGTGGCCAAGGCGTTGAACGACGCGATCGGCATCAAGAAGGGCCTGATGACCACCATCCATGCCTTCACCAACGACCAGGTGCTGACCGATGTCAAGCACAAGGACCTGCGCCGCGCCCGCTCCGCCACCGACAATATGATCCCCACCAAGACCGGCGCGGCCAAGGCCGTGGGCCTGGTGCTGCCGGAGCTGAAGGGCAAGCTGGACGGCTTCGCGGTGCGCGTGCCCACCATCAATGTATCGCTGGTGGACCTGACCTTCACCGCCATGCGCGACACCTGCAAGGACGAGATCAACGAGATCCTGGAAGGCGCGGCCAAGGGCAGCATGAAGGGCATCCTGGGCTTCAACACCCTGCCCCTGGTGTCCGGCGACTTCAACCACACCGAAGAGGCTTCGACATTCGACTCCACCTTGACCAAGGTGACCGGCGGCAATCTGGTGAAGGTGCTGGCCTGGTACGACAATGAATGGGGCTTCAGCTGCCAGATGCTGCGCACCGCGCGCGCGATGTTCGAGCGCTGATCGCCGCGAAATCGGCTTAGGGCGGGATGCCCCGCTCGCGGGGCGATCCGCCGTCCACGGCTGGCTTAAGCGGCGGAACGTCCGGCTTGGCCGGGCTTCCCCCTAGCGGACAGGCCGGCGGATGGGCGCGAATGTATGCCATGCGCGCTGTTGTTTTGCTACATCAAACGCGCAAGATATTTGATTGGTGTTAAAGTGGCGCCGCCGATTCGGCATACACTGCCGGATGTGGGCGATGGATTGATCGCGCGGGTCTCCAGACGGAGTGGAACGGAATGCAGCAGAACCAAGCGTTGTCGCGGCCGGAAAAACTGGTGCGGCTGGCCTCCTGGCTGGTGGCGCTGGCGCTGGCCGGTTTTTTGGTCGGCCTGGGCGAGCTGGTGATTCGCGATCTGTTCTATCTGCCGGCCGGCGGCCCGCCGCAGCAAGAAATTTTCCAACAGCGACAGAGCCTGCCCGCTCTGCGCGGCCAAGCAGATGCGCTGCAGCGCCAAGCGGACGCATTGCGGCAGCGGCAGGAGCAACTGGCCCAGGCGCGCGTCCAGCTGGAAAATCGCTACCAGACGCAGCGCAAGGGCTTGGCCAACTGGCTGGCCAGCCGCGAGGCCACCGCCGACCCGGCGCAGAGCGCCGAAATCGCCAAGCGCAACCGCGAGCTGGATGGCTTGCAGCATCAAATCCAGCAGGCGCAGCAGCGCGAGGATGGCGCCAACGCGCAGCAGCTGGATCTGCAGCAGCAGTCCCAGGCATTGCAACAGCGCGTGGGCCAGGCCGAAACGCAGGCCAGCCAGGCTTATCAGTCGGCTTTCGATCATTACGAGCTGGTGGTGTTCGGCTGGCGCCTGGCCTTGGTGCTGCCCTTGCTGCTGATCGCGGTCTGGCTGTTCCTGCGCTACCGGGCGCATCGCTACTGGTTCTTCGTTTACGGCTACGGCCTGTTCGCGCTGTTCGCCTTCTTTGTCGAGCTGCTGCCTTATCTGCCCAGTTTCGGCGGCTATGTGCGGTTCTTGGTCGGCATCGCGCTGACGGTGTTCGCCGGCCTGAAGATGATCCAGGCCTTCCAGCGCTACGCCGAGCGCAAACGCGAGGAGCTGTTGCAAAGCCAGAGCGAACGGGCGCGCGGCGTGGCTTACGCCAAGGCGCTGCAATCGTTCCAGAAACGCTGCTGTCCTTCTTGCGACCATCAATACAATATCGCCGGCGACGACGCCGATTACTGCATCCATTGCGGCTTGCAGCTGTTCCGCGTTTGCGCCTGCGGCGCCCGCAACTTCGCCTTTTTCCCGTTCTGCAAGAAGTGCGGCGCCGCCGTGGCGCAGCCCGCCGTCTTGCCGGACCGTCCTGCATCCAAACCCGAGTGAGTCCAACGATGAAATTCAACAAACTCTCCGAACAGAATCTTTCCGGCAAGCGCGTATTGATCCGCGTGGACATGAATGTGCCGCTGAAAAACGGCGTCATCGGCGACGACACCCGCATCCGCGCCAGCTTGGCCACCATCCAACACTGTCTGCAAGCCGGCGCCGCCGTGATGCTGATGACCCACCTGGGCCGTCCGACCGAAGGCGAGCCGCAGCCGGAAGATACCCTGGCGCCGGTCGTCTCCCGCCTGTCCGAGCTGCTGGGCAAGCCGGTGCGCCTGATCGCCGACTTCCGCGCCGGCATCGAACTCGCCGGCGGCGAAGTGGCGATGCTGGAAAACATCCGCCTGAACAAGGGCGAGAAGAAGAACAACGAAGAGCTGGGCCGCGCCTACGCCGCGCTGTGCGACGTGTTCGTGCACGACGCCTTTGGCACCGCGCACCGCGCCGAAGCTTCCACCCACGCCGTGGCCAAGTTCGCCCCGGTGGCCTGCGCCGGCCTGTTGCTGTCGGCCGAGCTGGACGCGCTGGGCAAGGCGCTGCAAGCGCCGGCCCGCCCGATGGTGGCCATCGTCGCCGGCTCCAAGGTGTCGACCAAGCTGACCATCCTGGAAGCGCTGGCCGACAAGGTGGACCAGTTGATCGTCGGCGGCGGCATCGCCAACACCTTCCTGCTGGCCGAGGGCAAGGCCATAGGCAAGAGCCTGGCCGAAGCCGACCTGGTGGAGGACGCCAAGCGCGTCATCGCCAAGATCCGCGCCCGCGGCGGCGACGTGCCGCTGCCGAGCGATGTGGTCTGCGCCAAGGAATTCGCCGAAACCGCCGCCGCGACCACCAAGAACGTGGCCGAAGTGGCCGCCGACGACATGATTCTGGACATCGGCCCGGACTCCGCCAAGGAGCTGGCCGCCATCATCGCCCAGGCCGGCACCGTGGTGTGGAACGGCCCGGTCGGCGTGTTCGAGTTCGACCAGTTCGGCAACGGCACCAAGACGCTGGCCCAGGCCATCGCCCAGTCCAAGGCGTTCTCGATCGCCGGCGGCGGCGACACGCTGGCGGCCATCGCCAAGTACGGCATCACCGACGACATCAGCTACATCTCCACCGGCGGCGGCGCTTTCCTGGAATTCCTGGAAGGCAAGGAACTGCCGGCGGTGGCGATTCTGGCCGAGCGCGCGCAGTAAAGGATTTGGCCATGCAGCGCTGTCTGCATGGCTTTTTCCCATTTTCCGCTGGGGACAAAGGGCGCCGGCGTCAGGGATAATGCCGGCTGATTGAATTTTGAATGTTTCCCATGAAAAAAAGACGCGCAGCGTATATAGCGTCGGCAGTATTGATCGCGATGCTGACCGCTTGCAGCAAAAAAGAGATGGCGCCTGGCGAGGGGCCGGCGGCGGGGATCGATGCCAGCGCGCCATCCAGCCAGGTCCAGATCGGCGAGCACGGCGAAAACGGCACGCAGTTGCAGCAATTGATTGCGCGCAATCTGCAGCATCAGCTGGCGCTGGAAGTGCCGAGCGAGCAGGTGGAATCCAGGTGGCTGGCCATCCGCGCCGAATGCTTGCGGCTGGGATGTTTGCTGGAAGAGGCTTCCTACCGCCGTTTCGATGCCGATGGCTACAACGGCGAGGCCAGCATCAGCGCCCGCTTGCCACATGAGCAAGTCGAGCCGTATTTCGCCTTTTTGCGCAAGCAGGGCGTTCTGGTGAAGCAACATACCGCGCAAGCGTCGCGCCGCCAGGAAATCGCCCAGCTGGAGCAAGATGTGCGCGACAGCGCGAAAACCGGCCAGGATGCGTCGGCGGGCAAGAGCGCGACCCTGCGCCAGGGATTGGCGGCGGTGGCGCGGCTGCAGGCAGAGCAAGCGGCGATTTCCGCCGCGCTGCTCAATACCCAGCCGGTGTCCGTCGAACTGAGCCCCGAGCCGGCGGGATGGGGCCAGCGCGCCTTCCAGACCTTGGGACAAAGCGCCGGCGGCTTGCTGAACTTGTGTTGCGCGCTGCTGCCGTTTGTCGCCGCCGGTCTGGCATTGTGGTATGTCCTGCGTCGTTTCGGCCGGACACGCCGCGCCAAGATCAGCGATAATCGGAAGATAGAGAGCAACGATAGCCGCGAAAGCTAAGGAGAGAAGATGCCGCTGCACACCTGGCTGATGTTCATCACCACCATGTTTTTCGTTTCCGCCACGCCCGGCCCCAATATGTTGCTGGCGATGACGCACGGCATTCATTACGGCGTGCGCCGCACCCTGATGACTTGCTTTGGCCTGATGAGCGCGCTGGGTTTGCTGATGCTGGCCTCGGTGGCCGGCCTGGGCGCGGTGTTGGCCACTTCGGAAGTCTTGTTCTCCGCCATCAAGTACGCCGGCGCGGTGTATCTGGTGTACCTGGGCGTCAAAACCTGGCGCAGCCCGCCGCAACCGGTGGCTGAGCTGCGCGAGGACGCGACCGGCCAGCACGGCCCCTGGGCCTTGTTCCGCCGCGGCTTCCTGGTGGCGATGAGCAATCCCAAGGCCTTGATCTTCTTCGCCGCGCTGTTTCCGCAGTTCATGGACACCCACCAGCCGCAGGGGCCGCAGTTGGCCATCCTGGCGGCATCGTTTTTCGTGATCGAGTCGAGCTGGCAGCTGACCTACGCCAGCAGCGGCGCGAGGCTGGCCGGCTGGATGAACAGCGCGCGCCGGCTCAAGCTGGTCAACCGTTTCAGCGGCGGCGCTTTCGTCGGCGCGGGCGTGTTGCTGACCAGCCTGTCGCGACAGTAATTGATGCGGCCGCCTATCGAGGCGGCCGTTTTATTTGAAAACCGGTTCCGCCGCGGCGGAGCCCATGAGGGAGAAAGATATGGCACTCGTTTCCATGCGCCAGCTGCTGGACCACGCGGCTGAATTCAGCTACGGTCTGCCGGCCTTCAACGTCAACAATCTGGAGCAAATGCGCGCCATCATGGAAGCCGCCGACAAGGTGGACGCTCCGGTGATCGTGCAAGCCTCGGCCGGCGCCCGCAAATACGCCGGCGCGCCCTTCCTGCGCCACATGATCCTGGCCGCCATCGAAGAATTCCCGCATATCCCGGTGGTGATGCACCAGGATCACGGCACCAGCCCGGACGTCTGTCAGCGTTCCATCCAGCTGGGCTTCTCCTCGGTGATGATGGACGGCTCGCTGAAGTCCGATGGCAAAACCCCGGCCGACTATGACTACAACGTCGGCGTGACCCGCACCGTGGTCAACTTCGCCCACGCCTGCGGCGTGTCGGTGGAAGGCGAAATCGGCTGCCTGGGCAGCCTGGAAACCGGCATGGCCGGCGAGGAAGACGGCGTCGGCGCCGAGGGCGTGCTCGACCACAGCCAGCTCTTGACCGATCCGGAAGAAGCCGCCCGCTTCGTCAAGGACACCGGCGTGGACGCCTTGGCCATCGCCATCGGCACCAGCCACGGCGCCTACAAGTTCAGCAAGAAGCCCACCGGCGACGTGCTGCGCATCGACCGCATCAAGGAAATCCACGCCCGCATCCCCAACACCCACCTGGTGATGCACGGCTCTTCCAGCGTGCCGCAGGAATGGCTGCAGATCATCAACCAATACGGCGGCGACCTGGGCGAAACCTACGGCGTGCCGGTTGAGGAAATCGTCGAAGGCATCAAGCACGGCGTGCGCAAGGTCAATATCGACACCGATCTGCGTCTGGCCTCCACCGGCGCCATCCGCCAGTTCATGGCCAAGAACCCGGCCGAATTCGACCCGCGCAAGTATCTGGCCAAAACCATCGAAGCGATGCGCGACGTCTGTATCGCCCGCTACGAAGCCTTCGGTTCCGCCGGCCAGGCCAGCAAGATCAAGGCGATCAATCTGGACTCCATGGCCAACCGCTATCTGAAGGGCGAACTGGCGCAGATCGTGCGCTAAGGATGGGGGCCGCAGGCGCCGTTTCTGATTAAATTGTTAATTTAGTGTAAATGACCTTGTCGAATTCGGCGGGCTTTACCAAAATTCAATTGTCATTTCAGGAAGGGCGCCATGTCAGCCCCGGTCATAGCCGAAACCAGCGGCGCGCCGGGCGTTATCCGGCATGCCACTGGCCCGACCCGCCTCACGGCGGGTTTTTTTTTGCGCAAAGGGATCAGCATGTTGCTGAAGATATGGTTTCCCCAATGGCAGGGTAGCGGGGAGGGGCGCAACATCGAACGCGGCAGCGCGGTGCTGCGGCCATGGCTGGGCGAGGACACGGCCATCGCCATCCAAGCCTGCCCGGTGTGCTTGCGCCAGGATGGCATCGACCATCTGGCGGCGCTGGCGGCGCAATTGCAAGCCTGCGCCGAGCGGATCGCTCAGAGCGGGCCTGCGCGCATCCTGCTGTGCGGGGGCGATTGCGCTAGCGAAATCGCCCCCGTCGCCCATCTCAATCAATACTATCAAGGCGGTTTGAATGTGGTGTGGCTGGACGCCCACGCCGATCTGAACACGCCGCAGAGTTCGCCCAGCGGGCATTTGCATGGCATGCCGCTGAGGCTGCTCTTGGGCGAGGGCCATCCGGCTTTGCTGCGGGCCGTGCCGCTGCCTTTGCGGCCGGAGCAGGTGCATCTGGCCGGCGTGCGCGACATCGATCCCGCCGAGCGCGCCTATATCGAAACGCATCAGTTGGTCTGGCATGAGGTCGCCAGCCTGGAAGCGGATCCCGCGCGGCTGGCCGCCGGCCTGAACCCGGCCTGGCCCAGCTATCTGCATATCGATCTGGATGTGCTGGACCCGGCGGAAAACCCGGCGGTGCAATGTCCGACGCCGGGCGGCCTGAGCCGCCGCGCGCTGGAAGCGGCCATTCTGGCCGTCAGCCGGCGCACCCGCCTGGCCGGCGCGGGCCTGACCGAATGCACGGCGGCCGATGCGGCGCAGGGCGAGGCGGCGATCCACATCCTGAAGGCCTTGCAAACCGCCCTGTCTTAAGCTGATGGCATGGACTGCTCCGCGATGCGCCAGCCTTTCGCCATCCGGCGCTGAGCCAGGAAATGCGCGTACAGGCCGGATTGGGCGCGCAGCTCGGCATGGCTGCCTTGCTCGCGGATGCGGCCTTGATCCAGAACGACGATATGGTCGGCCATCTCCACCGTTGAGAGCTGATGCGCGATGACGATCAGCGTGCGCTTGCCGCGCAGCCGCGCCAGCGCCTCGGTGATGGCGGCCTGGTTCTCGGTGTCCAGCGCCGCCGTCGCCTCGTCCACCAGCAGGATGGGCGCATCCTTGATCAGCGCGCGGGCGATGGCGATGCGCTGGCGCTCGCCGCCTGACAGCCGGGCGCCGCCCTCTCCCACCGGGGTGTCCAGCCCTTGCGGCAAGCGCTCCAGAATCTCGGCCACGCCGGCCTGCTCCGCCGCCTTCCGCACTTCGGCGTCGCTGGCGTCAGGTTTGCCGATGCGGATATTGTCGGCGATGCTGCCGTGGAACAAATAGGCGTCCTGGAAGATCTGGCTGATCTGGCCGGCCAGCGCGTCGGGGGCGATGTCGCGGACATCGACGCCGCCCACCTTCACCTGGCCGCGCGTCGCGTCGAAGAAGCGGGCGATCAGCCGGATCAAGGTGGTTTTGCCGGAACCGGACGCGCCCACCAGCGCCGTCATGCTGCCCGGTTCGATGCGCAGGCTGACGCCGCTGAGCACATCGGCCTGTTCCGGCGCGTAACGGAAATCGGCATCGGCGAATTCGACCGAGGCGTCGGCCGGCGCGCGCGGCGACCGGCTTTCCGGCTGCGGCTCGACGGCGAAGATGTCCGCAATCGCTGTTAGCTGTCCGCGCGCGCCGCGCAGCACATCGCTGTAGCCGGCCACATCCAGCAAGGGATCGATGAAGCGGCTCAGCAGCGTCAGCGCGAGGATGGCCGAGATGGCGGCGTCCCTATCCAGCCCCGCGCCTTCTTTTCCGCCCAGCCATAGCATGGTGATCAGCAGCAGCGCCGCGAAGCAGGCTTGCACCGCCCAGGCGTTGAGCGCCGAGGACAGCGCCGACAGCCGGACCAGGCGTTTGCCCGCCCGCTGCTGCTGGGCGATGGCCTGCTCCAGGAAGCGCGCGCCGCCTTGGTCGCCATGAAAGGCGCGCAGCACCGACTGGGCCTGCGCGAACTCCACCATGCGCTGGCTGCTCTGCGCCGCATCCTGGTGGTAAGCCTGATCGGCGCGCTGGCCCAGCCGGCTGGTGAGCAAAAACACCCCCAACAGCAGCGGCAGGCTGGCCAGGCCCGCCCAACCCATGGGCGGATAGAGGGCGAACAGCGCGGCCAGCACCACCAGCGGCGTCACCATGCCGGCCAGCAGCGGCGTGAACACGTGGGCGGGCAATTGGGCGATCTCCATCATGCCCTGGGTGGCGATATGGTTCAGCCGGGCGGTATGGCGCGCGCTGAACCAGCCTATGGGCAGGCTACCGACGTGCTCCGCCAGCCGGTGTCGGCCGCCTTGCAGCACGGCGATGCCCACGGCGATGCCGGCTTTCTCCACCCGCCGCCGCAGCGCCCAGCACAGCGCGACGCCGGCCAGCAGGATGGCCAGCCATTGGCCCGCCGCCTGGGTCTCGCCATTGAGGACATGCCGCAGCGCGGGCGCCAGCGCGACGATGGTGAGGCCGCACAGCAGGCTGTAGACGAGCGCCAGCAGGACATAGCGATTCAGTTTGGCCGCGTCCTTGCCCAGCAGCCGGATAAAAGTGTTCAGCATAACGGCAGTTCTCCCCGCTGTTCCGCGGCTTCGGTTTTGTCGTAGCGCCCCATTGCCCACATCCGGGCGTAACGGCCGCCCCGCGCCAGTAATTCCGGGTGGCGGCCCCGCTCGACGATCTTGCCGTCGGCGACCACCAGAATCTGATCGGCGCTCATCACCGTATCCAGCCTGTGGGCGATGACCAGCAGCGTGCGTCCGCGGGCGAAAGCCGACAGCGCCTGCTGCACTTTCACTTCGTTCTCCGCGTCGGCCGCCGCCGTGGCCTCGTCCAGCACCAGCACCGGCGGGTCCAGCAGCACCGCGCGGGCGATGCTGACGCGCTGCAGCTCGCCGCCGGAAAACTGCGCGTCCTCGCCGACTACCGAGTTGTAGCCGCGCGGCAGCTCCAGAATGCGCTCGTGGATATTGGCCATGCGGGCGGCGTCTTCGATCTCGGCCTGGCTGGCGCCGGGCCGGCCCAGGGCGATGTTGTCGCTCACGCTGGCGTGGATCAGGCGAACCTCTTGCAGCACGAAACCGACGCGGCGGTATAGCTGCGAGCTCGCCATGTGCCGCAAATCGACGCCGCCCAGCGTGATGCGTCCGGCGTCAGGATCGAAAAAGCGCAGCAGCAAGCGCGCCAGCGTGGATTTGCCCGCGCCGGAGGGGCCGACGACGGCGGTCACCGTGCCGGGCTTGAGGGTGAAGGAGACGTCGCTGAGCACCGGCGCGTCGGCGGCATAGCTGTAGCTCAGGCCTTCGACGCGGATTTCCGCATCCGCCGGCGCGGCGTGTCCGGCCGGCGTTTCCAGCACCGGCGTTTGCAGCAGCGCTTGGACGCGTTCAGCCGCGCCGGTGGCGGGCTGGAGGTCGTGGGCCAGATAGCTCAGCATCAGCAGCGGCGCGCTCAGGCCGGGCGCGACCAAGGCGAAAGGCAGGATCTCCACTGGCTGCATCCAGCCCAGGGCGACGAAGCCGGCGCCGAAGGCCAGCGCCGCGCCCAGCACCGAAACCGGCGCGATGATGGCGTTGGCGTTGGCCATGGCGCTGACCAGCGGGCGGGTGAAGTCGGTGAAAGCGGCGGCGAAGGCGTCTATCGCCTCCCGGTAGCTGCCGCGGGCCTGGCTCTGCCCGCCGAAGGATTTGACCACCGGGATGCCGTTGACGAACTCCACCACCGCGCGGTTGATGCGGCCCATGCCGGCGCCGAAGGTTTGCATATTGGCCGCGCTGGCGCGGTGAGCCTTGGCGAAAAACAAGAAGAACAGCGGGAAGGGCAGCAGCGAGGCGATGGCCATGCGCCAGTCCATGGCGAACAGGTAGAGGATGGAGGCGGACACTGCGCCGATGCAGCGGCCGCGCGTGGTGTAGTAATGGGCGGTCAGGCTGTGCAGGGTGCCGACATCGTCCTGTATGGCCTGCTTTACCTCTCCCGACGAGCGGCTAGAGAACCAGCCCAGCGGCACGCGGGCCAGGCGGCGAGCGATGGCCAGCCGCAATTGGCCGGTGATGCGGTTGTCGGCCAGATGGGCGGCCGCATCGCCGGCCAGCATCAGCCCCATGCCGGCGAACAGGCAGATCAGGCTGAGGGAGGCGGTTTGCCACAGGGCCTCGTATCGCGCCGCGCCGCCTGGCTCCAGCGCCAAGCGGGCGATGTGGGCGATGCCGGCCAGCGGCGCCAGGGTCAGCGCGGCGCCCAGTCCGGCCAGCAGCGCCGCGGCGAGCAGCCGCCCGCGGATAGGCGCGAGCACGCGGGCGATCGGGTCGCCGGCGGGCTGCCCGGTATTGGTCTCATTCTCAACAGTCATGACGACTCCTTGATCTGGCGGGTGATGGGGCTGGCTGAGCGGCGCGATGCCCGGGCAGGCCGGCGCGGCTTGGCGATGCTTTTGCTGCTCCGGCATGTTCGCCTTGGAGGCGGCGCACCTTAGAGCCATGCTAATTGGATTTATAAATGATAATCATTATTATTTTATTTTTCAATATGCCATATAACTGGCGTTAAATGTCGATATTCAGCCTTTTGTTTGGTATCTCATTGCACGATGTTGTCGAGCTCAGAGGGCGAGCAGGCTGGACGTGAAATGCGGGGGAAGCATGCGAATGGATTCGTGCGGGCAGGATGGGGCGGGTAGAAGCAGCAAGCAAACCTTACCATTGTTATTAAAAAACCCATTAAGCCATGAGTTGAATCTGTTGAAAATAAAGCTAACTTGATAGCAGGGTCGCCGCCATCCGGCTCCGGCCACGGCCGGCTTAGGGAGGCGGCGATGCGACGATGGGTGCTGTTGCTGGTGTGGTGCGCCTCAGCCTGGGGCGCGGACGTCGCCACGGTGGTGTATCCGGCCGAAGGCGACACCGCGTTCCGCTACCGCGATCTGCGGGAGCTGTTGCAGGCCGCGCTGGACGAGACCGTCGATCGTTATGGGCCCTACCGGCTGGTGGCGAGCAAACTGCCTATGGAGGAAGGGCGCTCCTTGATCGAGTTGTCGCAGGGCGGGCTCGATGTGGCGTGGAGCTCGACCTCGGCAGAGCGCGAGATGCGGCTGCTGGCGGTGCATGTCGATTTGCGCAAGGGGCTGCTGGGCTATCGCATCGCTTTGATCGACGGCCATCGGCAGGCGGAGTTCGACCATGTGGACACGCGGGAGCAGCTCAAGCGCTTTGTCGTCGGCCAGGGCCGGGACTGGGGCGATGGCCAGATTTACCGGGCGGCGGGCATTCCGCTGGTGCTGGCCAAGTACCAGAGCCTGTTCGGCATGTTGAGCAGCGGGCGGTTTGATTTATATCCGCGCAGCGTGCTGGAAGTATTCGATGAATATCTGCGCTTCCACGATCAGTATCCGAATCTCGAAGTAGAACAGCATCTGCTGTTCTATTATCCCTGGCCGTATTACTTCTTTTGCAACCGCAACCAGCCGCAGCTGGCCGAACGTCTGTCGCTGGGCTTGCAGCGCATGCGCGCCGATGGCCGTTTCGACGCCATTTTCTGGAAATACCATGGCGATGTGCTGCGCCAGGCGCGGATGAGCGAGCGGCGCTTGATTCCCTTGGCCAATCCCTTGCTGCCGGATGGCGCGCCATTGAGCGACAAAACCATGTGGTACGACCCGCTGCGCGATCATCCGCCGAGACCTTGATCCCCGCGCTTTCTTCGCACTTGCCGATTGCTTACACTGCATCGATATCAAGCCATTGGGCTCTAGCGGGCCGTGAGGAGACGATAAATGATTCTGAACCTGCTGTATTTCGCCCGGCTGCGCGAAACGCTGGGCGTGGAGAGCGAGCAGTTGAGCAGCGAGGCCGCCACGGTGGCCGAACTATTGGCGGAGCTGCGCCAGCGCGGCCAGATCTGGTCGCTGGAGCTGGCCGCGGACAAGGTGTTCCGCATCGCGGTGAATCAGGAAATGGCCCGCCTGGAAACGCCGCTGGCCGATGGCGACGAGGTGGCGGTGTTTCCTCCGGTGACCGGGGGCTGAGATGGCGGTCAATCATATCCGGGTGCAGGCCGAGGCCTTCGATGTCGGCGATGAGGTCAAGCGCTGGTCGGCCAATCCGGCTTGCGGGGCGGTGGTCAGCTTTACCGGCCTGGTGCGCGATTACGGCGACGGCCAGGACGTGGCGGCGCTGGAACTGGAGCATTATCCGGGGATGACGGAAAAGGCGTTGGCCGACATCGTCTGCGAGGCGCGCCGGCGCTGGTCCTTGAAGGGCGTGACGCTGATCCACCGCGTCGGCCGGCTGGGTCTGGGCGAGCCCATCGTGCTGGTGGTGACCGCCAGCGGCCACAGGCGCGACGCTTTCGAAGCGGCGTCTTTCCTGATGGATTATCTCAAGCAGCGCGCGCCGTTCTGGAAGTGCGAAATCCTGGCCGACGGCAGCCGCCATTGGGTGGATGCCAAGATCAGCGACGAGCAGGCCGCCAGCCGTTGGAACGAGCAAGGGGACGGACAATGAGCATGGATGTGATCGATTACCAGGTGTTCGGCGACGACATGCAGTATGTCGAAGTGGAGCTGGACCCCGGCGAAGCGGCGGTGGGCGAGGCCGGCGCGTTGTATTACATGCAGGATGGCATCGCCATGGACACGGTGTTCGGCGACGGCTCCACGCGGGATGGCGGCGTGCTGGGTTCGCTGCTGGGCGCCGGCAAGCGTTTGCTGACCGGGGAATCGGTTTTCACCACCGTGTTCGCCAACCAGGCGAACAGCCGGCGCAAGGTGGCTTTCGCCGCCGCCACGCCGGGCAAGATCGTGCCGGTGCATCTGCGCGAGCTGGGCGGCACGCTGTATGCGCAAAAGGACAGTTTTCTGGCCGGCGCCAAGGGCGTGAGCCTGGGGCTGGCCTGGCAAAAGCGCATCGGCACCGGCCTGTTCGGCGGCGAGGGCTTCATCATGCAGAAGCTGGAGGGCGACGGTTATGTCTTCCTGCATGCAGGCGGCGCGCTGACCGAGATGCAGCTGCATCCGGGGGAGACGGTGCGGGTGGATACCGGCTGCGTGGTGGCCTATCAGCCCAGCGTCGATTTCGACATCGAATACGTGGGCAAGCTCAAGAGCGCGCTGTTTTCCGGCGAAGGCCTGTTCTTCGCCAAAATGACCGGGCCGGGCAGGATATGGCTGCAATCGCTGCCTTTGTCGCGCTTGGCGGACCGCATCGTCGCCGCCGCGCCGCGCGCCGGCGGCGAGTCCAAGGAGCAAGGCTCGCTGCTGGGCGGCCTGTTCAACGACAAGAACTGAGCGCGTCCGGCCGCCGCCAGCCATCCAGCCGGTAATGGCGGGCGCCGCCGGGGCGCAGTTCGGACGCCAGCAGCGTCACTTCGTCCAAGGGCAGCGTCAGCGCCGGCAAGGCCTGATGCGGCAACGGTTTTTCCAGCCGGCGCAACAGCGTCAGGTGCGGGCGGTAGCGCCGCGTTTCCACGGCGAGGCCGGCGTCGCGCAGCGCGGCTTTCAGGTCTTCCACCCAGCGCTCCAGGCCGGCGGGCGGATGCATGGGGCCGCACCAGCCCACGTCGTGCCAGCTGCCGCAGCTGTCCAGCGCGATGGCCGGCGGCAGGCCGCGCGCGGCCTGTTCGGCGCAATCCGCGGCCAGCTGTAATTGCAAGGGCGTGACATCGCCCAGAAAAGCCAAGGTCAGGTGCAGTTGCTTGGGCGGCAAGGCGTGCCCGCCGGCCAGCCGCCGCAATTGGCGCTGCCAGCCGCGCAGCGCGGCCAGGCATTCCGGCGGCGGCAGGCAGGCGAGAAAGGCCCGCATCAATCGTGATGGCGCAGCAGCGCCTGGCGGCGATGGACGAAGCCGCGCACCCGCTCGTTGTCGTGCGGCAGCCATTGCAGCAGCTGGCGCAGCGCTTGCATCTGCTCGCTGTGGTCCTGGCCGGCTTGCTGGCGGTTCTCGGCGATGCGCAGCAGCATGGCGCAGCCATACATGCCCAGGCGCTGGTTCAGCGTTTGCGAGGCTTCGCGGTGCAGCATTTCGGCCGAGGCTTCCAGCTGGCCCTGATTGGCCAGGCCCAGCGCGGTCTGGCTCTTGCGCTGCAATTCATCGTAGGCGGTCTTGATCGCCGCATGGCAGGCCTCATGCTGGCGCGCCACCTCTTTCAGGCTGCCCAATTCATGGCGGCCATCGGCGAAACGCAGGGTGATGGCGCCGGCCCACTGCGGCAGCTCGCCGGCCAGCTCGGCCGGCAGCCGCACCGCGGCGCCGAGAAAGCGCAAGGCGGAGGCGAAGTCGGTTTCAGTGTCGCGCAGCCATTCCGCGCCCTGCTCCAATTGCGCCTTGGCCTGGTCCGGCCGCTGCTGGGCGAGGGATGCCATCGCCCGGCAGACCGCCATGGTCAGCTGGCCGCCGGGCAAGTTGCCCATCTGGCCGGAGATTTCGCTCTGCAGCCGGTCCAGTTGCTGGGTCTGGCCGCTTTCGCTGCGCGCCTGCAGCAAGTCCACCAATACCTCGGGGCCGAAGAAGCTGTTGTGGCGGCCGATGTCCACCGCCTTTTGCAATGGTTCCACCGCCGCCGCCGCGTCGCCGCTGCGCAATAGCGCGGTGCCGTAGTTTTTCAGCCGGTTGAAGTTGTGCGGCGAGATGGAGACCGCTTTTTCCAGCACGGCGGCGGCTTCTTGGTAGCTGCCGTCGTCTATCATGTTCTGCGCCAGCAAGTCATAGGCTTCGGTATAGCGCGGCGCGATGGCGATGACTTCGTCCAGCAGTGCGTTGGAGCGTTCGCCCTGGCCTTGCTCGGCCAGAATGCGGGCGACGCCCATCTTGGCCCAGGGGATTTCCTCCTGCGCCAGCAGGCCCTGGTAGAGCTGCAGGGCCGGCTCGTATTGCCCTTCGCGCGCCAGCAGCTCGCCGCACAGCCGCAGCGCGTCCAGCCGGTAGACCCGGTTGTCGGTCTGCTGCGCCCGCTCGCGCAAGGCGGCGATGGCCTGCTCCACCTTGCCCTTGTCCAGCAGCTTGTGCGCCGGCGAAAGAAAGGCTTTGCGGCGGCCGGCTTGCAGCAGCCGGTCCAGCAGTTGCTGCGAGGTGACGGGTTTGAGGATGTAGTCGTCGGGAATGGTTTCGGCGGCGGTGACTACTTGGGCGTAGTTGCGCTCGCCGGTGATCATCACCCATAGCGTGGACATCGGCAGCGCGCCGCTTTTGCGCATCGCCTCCAGCAATTCCTGGCCGTTCATGCCGCGGCCGAGGTTGTAATCGCACAGCACCAGGCTGAAGTGTTTGCCGCGCAGGCGGTTTTGCGCGTCGCCGGCGTTGCTGGCGGTTTCGGTCTGGGTGACGCCGGCCATGGACAGGATGGCGCGCAGGCTTTGCGCCATGGTTTGGGAGTCGTCCACGATCAGCGCCGTGGTGTTTGCGTCTAGGGCCATCTCGCTCTCGCTGGAGTCCGCCCGCGAAACGGGCGGCATGATTTCCAGTGTAGTCCGGCTCGCGGGGGACGCGGGCCGGACGGCTTATTCGCAGACCGGGTCCAGCGCCTCGCGGCGGCGGATGAAGCCGCGCACCCGTTCGTTTTCCTCCGGCAGCCAGGCCAGGAGCGTGCCCACCTGCTTGAGCTGCTCCTCATGCGGCTGCGCCGCCTTGTTGCGGCTTTCGCAGATGCGCAGCAGCAGCGCGCAGGCGTTCATGCTGATCCGCTCGTTCAGCGTTTGCTGCGACAGCTGGAACAGCTGCTCGGCCGCTTCTTCGAGCTGGCCGTTGCTGGCCAGCTCCACCGCCTGGTTGCTGGAGTCTTGCAGCAGGTTGTAAGCGGTGTCGATGGCCTGGTGGCAGGGCTCATGTTTGTGCGAGATCTCCAGCAGCGTGCCCAGCTCGTGGCGGCCGTCGGCGAAGCGCATGGCGATGGTGCCGGCCCACTGCTGCGGCAGCTCGTTGCTTTGTTCCGGCGGCAGCCGCACGGCGGCGGCGAGGAAGCGCTGCACCGCGGAGAAGTCGGTTTCGCGCGCGCGCAGCTTGTCGGCCACGGCTTGCAGCTGGCTTTGCGCGTCGGCCGGGCGTTTCTGCGCCAGCGCGGCCAGGGCGCGGCACACCGCCATGGTGAGCTGCCCGCCGGACAGCTCGTCCATCCGCGCGGCGATTTCAGCCTGCAGCCGGTCCAGCTGCTGGGTCTGGTCGCTTTCGCTGAATGCCTGCAGCAGGTCGACCAATACATCGGGGCCGAAGAAGTTGTTGTTGCGGCCCACCTCGACCGCGCGCTGCAGATATTCCGCCGCCTTGGCCGGGTTGCCGCAGCGCAGCAGCGCGGTGCCGCAGCTCTTGAGCCGGGTGAAATTGCGCGGCGAGATCGCCACCGCTTTTTCCAGAACCACGGCGGCGGTCTGGTACTGGCCATCGTCGATCAGGTTCTGCGCCAGCAGGTCGTAGGCGTCGGTGTAGCGCGGCGCGTCGGCGATGATTTCGCGCAGCAGCGCGTTGGACTCCTGGGTTTCGCCCTGCTCGGCGATGATGCGCGCCACGCCCATCTTGGCCCAGGGGATCACTTTCTGGGTGAGCAGCTCCTGGTAGATGGACAAGGCTTCGCCCTGGCGGCCTTCGTTGACCAGCAGCTCGGCGGCCAGCCGCTGCGAATCCAGCCGGTATTGCGCGTTGGGCGCTTCGCGCGCCAGTTGCTGCAGGACCTGGATGGATTGTTCGACCCGGCCCGCGGCCAGCAGCTTGTGCGCCGGAGACAAAAAGGCTTTGCGCTGGCTGGCCAGGTGCATGCGGTCGAGCAGCAATTGCGAGGCGAATGGCTTGAGAATGTAGTCGTCCGGGGCCATTTCGGCGGCGGCCACCACGCGCTCGTAGTGGCGCTCGCCGGTGATCATGATCCAGATGGTGGAGAGCGGCAGCGAGCCGCTCTTGCGCATGGCTTCCAGCAATTCCTGGCCGTCCATGCCGTCGCCCAGATTGTAGTCGCATAGAACCACGTCGTAGTTCTTGCCGCGCAGGCGGTTGCGGGCTTCGCCGGCGTTGGTGACCGCCTCGGAGCGGGTGATGCCTGCCATCGACAGCATGGTGCGCAGCCCCTGGCGCACGGTATGCGAGTCTTCGATGATCAGGACGGTAGTGTTGGCGTCTAAGTTCATGGTGTAAAAAAGTGGCGCCGCTTAAACGATGTCCAGATGGTCTATGCCTTCCAGCGGGTCGCGGTTGCGGCCGGTTTCGCTGTACAGCTTGATTCTCAGCCGCAGGTCGTTGATGGAATCGGCGTTGCGCAGCGCATCCTCGTAATTGATCAAATCCGCCTCGAACAGCTCGAACAGCGACTGGTCGAAAGTCTGCATGCCCGCTTCCGGCGAGCGCGCCATCACCTCTTTCAGCGCGGAGATCTCGCCTTTGAAGATCATATCCGAGACCAGGGGGCTGTTGAGCAGGATTTCCACTGCCGCCACTCGGCCGCGGCCGGATTTGTGCGGTACCAGCCGCTGCGAAATGATGGAGCGCATGTTCAGCGACAGGTCCATCAGCACCTGCTGGTGCCGCTCCTCGGGGAAAAAGTTGAGGATGCGGTCCAGCGCCTGGTTGGCGTTGTTGGCGTGCAGCGTGGCCAGGCACAGGTGGCCGGTTTCGGCGAACTGCAGTCCGTAGTTCATCGTTTCGCGGTCGCGGATCTCGCCCATCAGGATCACGTCCGGCGCCTGGCGCAGCGTGTTCTTCAGCGCGATCTCCCAGTTTTCGGTGTCGACGCCGATCTCGCGCTGGGTGACGATGGATTTCTTGTGCGTGTGCACGTACTCGATCGGATCCTCGACCGTGATGATGTGGTCCTGGTTATGCGTGTTGCGCCAATCCACCAGCGCCGCCAGCGAGGTGGATTTGCCCGATCCGGTGCCGCCGACGAAGATGACCAGGCCGCGCTTGATCAGCGCGATGTCCTTCAGCACTTCCGGCAGATTCAGCTGGTCGAAGTTGGGAATCTCGGTGTTGATCTTGCGCAGCACCATGCCGACCATGCCTTGCTGGACGAAGGCGCTGACCCGGAAACGGCCGACGCCGGGCGGGTTGATCGCGAAATTCGCCTCCTTCTTCGTCTCGAACTCTTCGGTCTGGCGATCGTTCATCACCGAGCGCACCAGCTCCTTGCTTTGCTGGGCGGACAGCGCTTGCGGCGCCACCGGCGTGATCTTGCCGTCTATTTTCATCGCCGGCGGAAAGTCGGCGGCGATGAAAATATCCGAAGCGTTCTTGCCGACCGCGTGTTTCAGCAGGTCGTGGATGAATCGGGATGCCTGGTCTTTTTCCATGGCGGCGTATCCAGCTGCTTGAGCTGATTCCAGTCTAGCCTGCTATCGTTTCCGGCAGGAGGGGTTTGCGAAACGCGGCTTGCTGCCACAAGTCGCAGGGCTGCGGAGCCCGGGCATGGTTTCGATTGCAGCGTTCCCGGCATAGCCGGGCTCGCCCCATGGTCCAGGCATTTGTCAGCCCGCCTGATTGAGTCCCCTCTCCTTTCTCGGCTGCCAGGCCGGAGAAAGGGACTCTGATTAAAAAGCATCCTTGTTGGTGGCCTTGGCCCTGGCTTCGCCCGGCGACACGATATTGCGTCTCACCAGGTCGGTCAGGCACTGGTCCAGCGACTGCATGCCGTATTGTTGACCGGTCTGGATCATGGAGTTGATCTGCGCGATCTTGTTTTCCCGGATCAGGTTGCGGATGGCCGGCGTGCCTATCATGATTTCATGCGCCGCCACCCGGCCCTGTCCGTCCTTGGTCTTCAGCAAGGTTTGGGCGATGACCGCCCGCACCGACTCTGACAACATCGAACGCACCATTTCCTTTTCGCCGGCGGGAAACACGTCGACGATCCGGTCTATGGTCTTGGCCGCGCTGCTGGTGTGCAGGGTGCCGAACACCAGGTGGCCGGTTTCCGCCGCGGTCAGCGCCAGCCGTATCGTTTCCAGATCGCGCAATTCGCCCACCAGGATCACGTCCGGGTCTTCGCGCAGCGCGCTTTTCAAGGCATTGGCGAAGCTTTGGGTCTGCAGCCCGAGTTCGCGCTGGTTGATCAGGCTTTTCTTGCTTTCATGCACGAACTCGATAGGGTCTTCCACGGTAAGAATGTGCGAGAAGTCGTTTTCGTTGACATAGTCGATCATCGCCGCGAGCGTGGTGGACTTGCCGGAGCCGGTCGGACCCGTCACCAGCACCAGTCCGCGCGGATAGCTGGCGATTTCCTGGAAGATCCGCGGCGCGGACAGTTGCTCCAGCGACAGCACCTTGCTGGGGATGACCCGGAACACCGAGGCGATGCCGCGGTTCTGTATGAACACATTGACGCGAAAGCGCGCGATGCCGGGCAACTCGAATGAAAAATCGCACTCGTAGGTTTCCTCGAAAATCTTGCGCTGATAGTCGTTCATGATGTCGTACACCATATCGTGCACGTCATGGTGGTCCATGGGCGGCAGATTGATGCGGCGAATGTCGCCGTTGACGCGGATCATCGGCGGCAGTCCGGCCGACAGGTGCAGGTCGGACGCCTTGTTTTTCACGGTGAAAGCCAAGAGCTCGGAAATTTCCATGTTCAGTTCCCGTGTGTGGGATGGATCTGCGCGCCGGCCCGGCTTGCCGTCGAATGGGGTTTGAGATGGCGGCGAGAGCCGGGACGGCCATCGTTCATCTTACATTTTATGGCCGCGCCGCGGAGGCGGATGAAGCGGCGGCGGCATGGAAATTTCCCATTCGGCGCGCGGCATGGGAGATTGCTGCCGAACGACATGATATTTGTAAAATCAAAAAAACAATGGCATTGCCATTGGGATCGAATGATGCAAAAATTCCTGCTTAATATTTGACCAATTCCGCCATGGCCGACCTCTACAACGGCCAATGCAGACAAGGGGGCCATTTGTTTAAGCTGGATGCGACAAAACTGCATGACACGCCGCCCGAGCATTGCTCGATCTGCCAGGCTGCTGGCGTGGACGCGTTTGGTGAAAAGGATTTCGGCCATGCCGGCAACGATCATTTCATCCAGGCGCGCACTTATCCGGACTACGGCGTGATGGTGCCTTACCATCATTGCCATCGCTGCGGCTTTGTCTTTTCCGCCTTGTTCGACCGCTGGCAAGACAAAGATTTTCTGGAAAACGTCTACAACGACGATTACCACTTGTCCGATCCGCCCTTCCTGGAGGAGCGTCCCAGCAATAATTCCCGGCTGGTGGCCAGCTTGTTTGAAAGCGTGTTCAAGCAGGGCGAAGTGCTGGATTACGGCGGCGGCAACGGCCTGTTGTCGACCTTGCTGCGGCAAAGAGACATCGACGCTTACAGCTACGATCCCCATTTCGGCGAGGTGGATGTGTTTCCCTCGGGCAAAACCTTCGATCTGGTGACGGCTTTCGAGGTGATCGAGCATGTGCCGCACCTGAAGCAGCGGGCGCTGATGGAGCACTTGTCCAGCTTTCTGCACGCGGACCGCATGTCGATGGCGCTGCTCAGCACCGAAACCATCGCCGCTCAGGCCGGCATCGATTGGTGGTATATCTGCCCGCGCAACGGCCATATCAGCATCCACAGCGAAGACAGCCTGCAGTTTCTGGCCGCTTGCTTCGACCTCAGCCTGTTGCCCGCCGGGAACAGCCTGTACGCCTTGTGCCGGCCGGAGTGGGAAGACCGGCTGGCCGATAGTTTGGCCCGTTGGCGCGTCAAGCCGGCTGTTTCCGCAGCGTCTGTCGCAGGCGATTGAGGTCGAACGGCTTTTCCAGCCGTTCTGCGAACCAGTGGGCGCGATGGTCGCTGTATTCTTCCGGATAGGCGGTCATCGCGATGATGCTGGCGTGGCGGTTGCGGCTTTTGCGCAGGAACTCCGCCACCTGGTAGCCGCTTTCGTTCCCTAGCTGCATGTCCAGCAGCACGACGCTGAATGACCGCTCCTGCAATTGGCGGCAGGCCTCTTTGACATTGGTCGCCGTCACGACCTCATAACCATCCATCTTCAGACAGTCTGAGAATGGCTCGCGGATATTGGGATCGTCGTCGACCAGCAGAATGCAGGGTTGATGGCTGATGGCGCGGGGGTAAAGCTGAATGGGCAGCCGGACGATGAACTCCGATCCGGCGCCCACTTCGCTGTGCAGCTCGATTTCGCCGCCGAGCAGGCCCACCAGCTCCTTGACGATGGCCAGCCCCAGGCCGCTGCTGCCGGCTTTGCGTGCCGTGCCCTGGAAGAAGGGCTGGAAAATCCGGCTTTGATACTCCAGCGGAATGCCGATGCCGGTGTCCCGGACCCGCACTTCCAGCGTATTCAAACCCTCCTGTTGAAACACCTTGGCCAGCACCGAGACCTCGCCGTGATCGGTGTAGCGGATGGCGTTGGAGACCAGATTGCCGACGATCTGCCGCAGGCGGCTGCCATCCATCCGAATCGAGGCCGGCAGATTCGGCCACATGGTCTCCAGCCACAGCCCTTTGCTTTCCAATTGCGGGCGATAGGCGTCGACGGCTTCGCGCAGAATCTGTTCCAGTTTCACCTCTTCCGGATGCAGACGCAGCTGCATGGTATGCATCGCCGACAAATCCATGATGTCGCGGACCTGGGTCATCAGGTGCGACATGCTGGTTTTCATTCTTTCCAGCGCGGTATGGGTGCGGCTGCCGCTCGGGATATCCGGCTCCATCAGCTCCAAGCAGACTTGCATGGTTTGCAGCGGCGAGCGGATTTCATGGCTGATGGTGGCGAGGAAGGTGGTGCGGTCCAATTCCGCCGCCACGGTGGCCTTGTGCGCGGCGCGCTCTTTCTCCAGCAGGGCCTGGCGGGAGGCGACATCGCGGCGGGCGCCGTGGTAGCGGTACAGCAGCAGCATCAGCACCACGCAGATGCCGCACCACAGCGCGAACCACAGGAAGGAAACCAGCTTTTTATTGTGCTCCAGCGCCTGGTTGCGGGCATCGCGCGAGGCGACTTCGGCCACTCTAGACTGCACGGCGAATTCCGCCAGCGATGGGCGCAAGGCGTCGATTCTGGCGATGACGGCCGGCGCGTCGCTGGGGCGCAGACGGAGCACCGGCGCGGACTGGAAAAAGAGCTGCAGCTGCGATCGGATGTCGTTGAACCCTTCCACGTCGCTGAGCAAGCCATGCAGTTTCGAGGGGGTGATGAAGTCGCTGAAGCGGCTCTGCGCCAGCGCCAGCCGGGTGCGGGTTTGCTCGATGTCGGCTTCGCCGTTTTTCAGCCGGATCAACTCCGCCCGGAATCGCTCCAGCTCGATCTGCATCTGCGCCACCGTCCAATACAGGTCCTCGCTGCGGGTTTCATTGGCGCTGACGGCGACATAGCGCTCAATCGCGAAGTAGGCGCCGCCGGCGAGCAGCACGAACAAGGTCAGAAATAACGGCGGGAGGCGGGTGAAGACAGAACGGAAGGCAAAGCGCACGATGGCCTCTCGTGTGGATTATTGGATGTCCAGACGATGGACCTGCCAGATCAATTTGGCATCCAGCGTCGGGCCGCGCATCGAGGCGGGAAGGTCGGGAATCGGGTACATCAGCCATAGCGGGCCGCGGTGCGCGATGTCCAGCTGCTGCTGATTGAGCGTCATGGCCAGCACCGCGTCGTAGCGGGCGAACTCAGCGCTGTCGATGCAGTAGTTGTAGTCGTTGAGGGCATAAAACTTGGCTTTGGCGCCATAAGCGCCGACAACCGAGAGCACATCCCTGACCAGCGGGCCGGAAAACGTGCTGAGGGGCGTCCAATTGGTGGCGGTGGCAATGGCGTGTTGCGGCAGTTTGCGCAGATCGCTCTCGCGGAAGGCATAGACGCGCTGAGCCGGATCGGTGAAGCGGCGGATTTTGCCGGAGACGGTCAGCAGCACCGGGTCGGTTTGCGCCTGGGCCGGGCCGCTGCACAAGAGGGCGCAGAGCAAGAGCAGGCGGGAGGCCGCAGATTTCGTCATGGTGAGATCGAGATCCTCTATATGGCTAAGCGGTTTCGGCAAGCCAGCGCCGTAAAACCACGCACAGTATATAACAATAGCATGAAGCGGACGATGTCATGCGGATGGCGCGCTATTTTATGCCCAGCCGCTCCATGCGGTAGCGCAGCGAGCGGAAGGTCACGCCCAGCCGTTTGGCGGCCTGGGTGCGGTTGTAGCGGGTGGTTTCCAGCGCTTTGACGATGGCGTCTCGCTCCAGCTGGTCCAAATATTGCTGCAGGTCGGTTCCGCCATCGGGCGGCGCGATGTCGCGAAGGGGCGGCGACAATTGCAGGTCTTCGGCGCGCAGCGTGGGGGAGCTTGCCAGCGCGACGGCGCGTTCCAGAATATTTTCCAGCTCGCGGAAATTGCCGGGGAAGGCATAATCCTGCAAGGCATTGAGCGCATCCGGCGCCAGCCGCGCCGGGGCGGAGGCGTCGGAGAAGCGCGCCAGCAGGCGTTCGGCCAGCAGCGGGATGTCCTCGCGCAGTTCGCGCAGCGGCGGCATCTGCAGCGGCAGCACGTTGAGCCGGTAAAACAGATCCTGGCGAAAGCGCCCTTGCTCGGCCAAAGCCGCCAGGTCCTGGTGGGTGGCGCAGATGATGCGCGCGTCCGCCGCCTCTTCCTGGCTGGCGCCCAGCTTGCGCACGGTTTTTTCCTGAATGGCGCGCAGCAGCTTCACTTGCATGGCCAGCGGCAGATCGGCCACCTCGTCCAGAAACAGCGTGCCCCCCTGGGCCTGCTGGAAGAAACCGTCCCGCTCGCTGTCCGCGCCGGTGAAGGCGCCTTTGCGGTAGCCGAAGAATTCGCTCTCCATCAGGTTTTCCGGGATGGCGCCGCAATTGACCGCGACGAAGGGTCTGCCGGCGCGCGGACCGGTCTCGTGGATCAGCCGCGCCGCCTGTTCCTTGCCGGTGCCGGATTCGCCGCGGATATAGACGGCGGCCTGGCTGCGCGCCAGCTTGTCCACCCGCCGCAACACTTCTTGTATTGCCGGCGAGTCGCCCAGCAGCCTCTTCTGAGCGGAAGGTTTGGCGGCGGGCGCGTCCACTTTCAGCGCCGATTTCACCAGGCTGCGCAATTGGGCCAGGCTGACCGGCTTTTGCAGATAATCGAAGGCGCCGGCTTTCATCGCCTGCACCGCGTTGTCGGCGCTGCCGAAGGCGGTGAGCACGGCGATGGGCAGGTCCAGGCCTTGCTCGGCGATATGGCGCACCACCTCCAGCCCCTCGCCGTCCGGCAGCCGCATATCGGTCAGCGCCAGGTCGAAGGAGCCGGCCTGCAGCGCGGCGCGCGCCTCGCCTACGCTGCCCGCAGCCACCGGCTGCAAGCCCATTTTCAGCAGCGTCAGCTCCAGCAACTCGCGGATGTCGGGCTCGTCGTCGACGATGAGGACGCGGTGGGCGGACTTAGTCATGGGCCAGGTGTCCTATCAGCCGGAACACGCCGTCGGGCGGGATGTAGTCCAGGCGCGCGTCGTTGGCTTCGGCCAATTCCCGCGCGATGTAAAGGCCCAGTCCGCTGCCGGCGTTTTCCGTGGTGAAGAAGGGTTCGAATAAATGGGCCTGATCAGCCTCGGCCACGCCGGGGCCGTCGTCCATCACCCGCAGGATCAAGGCGCCCTCCGCCACGCCGCCCTCCAGCCGGACGCTGCCGACGGCGCGGCTGCCGTGCCGCCAGGCATTGGCCAGCAGGTTGCCCAGAATCTGTGTCAGATGGCCGCGGTCGAACAGCAGCCGGCAGTCCGGCAGCTGGCAAAGCACGGCGCCGGCGGCTTCCGGCTGCGACATGGCGAAATGCTCCAGCAGCTGTTCGATGAAGGGGCCAAGGGCTATCGTCTCGCGCTTGACCCGGTCGCGGCGGCCCAGGATCAGCACGTCCTCCACCATGCCGTTGATGCGGCGGGTGTTGTCGCGGACGATGCGCAGCAGCCGTTGCCGGGCCGGATCGTCGTCATCCTCGGCCAACAGATCGCCGGCATGGCTGATGGCGGCGAGCGGATTGCGGATTTCGTGCGCGATGTTGGCGGTGAGACGGCCCAGCGCCGCCAGCTTCATCCGTTTGGATTCTTCCGCCATATCGGCCATGTCGCGCATGAACAGCACCACGCCGCGCACTTCGCCCTCCGGCACCGGAACCGGCACCAGCCGGCCCAGCAGCAGCCGGCCGCGCACATTGTGTTCGACGAAGGTGGAGAGCGCGGGGTAGCCGCTTTGCTGCCAGCGCCGCACCAAGGGCAGCAGCTCCGGCATGGGCTGGCCGCGGCAGAGGCGGCTGAAATAGCGTTCGGCCTGTAGATTGAATTGGCGCAGATGGCCTGCTTCGTCCAGCACCACCACCGCGTCGCGCTGGCTCTGCAGGATCAGTTCGTTCAGATGGTTGAGGTTGGCGATCTCGCCGCCGCGCTGGGCCGCCAAAGCCTCCGAGGCGCGCGCCATGCGTCCCAGATGCCAGGTGGCGATGGCGGTGACGAAACAGCCGGCGGCCAGCAAGGCGCCATAGGACAAGTCTGAGGAGCGGGCCTGGTCCAATTGATGCGCCGCGCCGACATAGCCGAGCAGCATCAGCGTGGCGATGGCGGCGTAGAACAGCGCGTAGCGGCCGGTGGACAACAGGCCGGCGGCGGCGAGGTAGGGCAGCAGCAGCAGGCCGAAGCCGCCGTGGATGCCGTCGTTCATCGCCATCAGCCACACCATCATGGCGATGTCGGCGGCGATGGCCAGCGTCAGTTGCAGCGTGTGGCCGAGCGAGCCTTCGCGCAACAGGAACCAGCCGCTGATCAGCAAGGCGTAGACGCCGGCCCAGAAATAAAAATGACGGCCGCCCTCGATCAAGGGCAGGCCGTCGGTGCCGGGTATCAGCGACATTGAAAACAGCACCAGCAGCAAGACGGCGCGGAAGCCGTTGAAGAACAACAGGGCGGCGCGAGGGCTGAGCGTCTGCTGCTGGGCTGGGCGGCGCATCACATCGGCAGATCCCGGATAGCGCTCACCAGCCATTTCTTCGGCATCAGCTTGCCCTTCTTGGCGCGTTTGGCGATGAACTCTTCCAGCGCGATCTTTTCATCCGCCACTTTGCCGCGGACGGAGGTCGTGGCCAGTAGCGCCTTGTCGCCGGCCACCAGGCCGATGGCGGTCATGCGCGCGCCCTCGTCCAGCGCCAGCAGCATCAGGCCGCGGCCCTTGGCCAGCTCCTTCAGCTCCGCCGCCGGGAAGGCCAGCAGGCGGCCGGCGTCGCTGGCGGCGACCAGTTGCAGCTGCTCCAGCGGCGCGGCGGGCAGGCGCACCGGCTCCAGCACCGTTTCCTGCGCGTCCAGGGTGATGAAGGCTTTGCCGGCCTTCACCCGGCCCGCCATGTCGCCGATCTTGGCGATGAAGCCGTAGCCGCCGCTGCCGGCCACCACGAAGCGGTCTTCGTCGCGGCCGGAGATCAGCTGCGCCGGCTTGGCGCCGTCCTGCAGATCCACCAGCGACGCCACCGGCACGCCGTCACCGCGGCCGGTCGGCACCGTGGCCGGATCGATGGTGTAGGCGCGGCCGTTGTGGTCCAGCACCACGGCGTTCCAGATGGTGCGCGTTTCCACCGCGGCGGCCAGAGCGTCGCCATCCTTGAAGCTCAGCGTTTCCAGCTCCAGATTGTGGCCGACGCGGGCGCGGATCCAGCCCTTTTGCGACAGGATCAGCGTCACCGGCTCGTCGGCCGTGGTTTGCGTCAGCACCGCGCGCTCGGCGGCCTTGATCTCGCTGCGGCGCTTGTCGCCGTACTTGGCGGCGTCGGCCTGGATTTCGTCGCGGATCAGGCGGGTCAGCGCGTCCGGCGTGTCCAGGATGTGGCGCAGGCCCTCGCGCTCCTCGCGCAGCTCCGACAGTTCCTTCTCCAGCTTGAAGCCTTCCAGCCGCGCCAATTGGCGCAGGCGGATTTCCAGGATGTCCTCGGCCTGGATTTCGGTCAGGCCGAAGGCCTTGATCAGGTCCGGCTTGGGCTCGTCCGATTCGCGGATGACGCGGATGACTTCATCGATGTGGATGAAGGCGATCATCCGGCCTTCCAGGATGTGGATGCGCTTGTCCACCTGGGCCAGGCGGTGCGCCAGGCGGCGGGTGACGGTGCTGCGGCGGAAGTCTATCCACTCGCTCAGGATGGGCTTCAGGCCCTTCTGCGCCGGACGGCCGTCCAGGCCTATCATCACTAGGTTCAGCGAGGCGTTGCCTTCCAGGCTGGTCTGCGCCAGCAGGATGTTCATGAACTCGTCCGGGTCCTGGCGGCTGGACTTGGGTTCGAACACCAGGCGCACCGGGTTTTCGCTGTCGGATTCGTCGCGGACGCGGTCCAGCAGGTCCAGCATCAGCTTCTTCAGATTCTGCTGGTCCTGCGACAGCTGTTTCTTGCCGGCCTTCAGCTTGGGATTGGTGGCTTCTTCAATCTCAGCCAGCACCTTCTGCGCCGACGAGCCCGGCGGCAGCTCGGTGACGATGGCGCGCCACTGGCCGCGCGCCAGTTTGTCCACTTCCCACTTGGCGCGCACGCGCACGCTGCCGCGGCCGGTTTCGTAGGCGGAGCGGATGTCGGCCGCCGGGGTGATGATCTGGCCGCCGCCGGGGAAGTCCGGGCCGGGGATGTATTGCATCAGGCCATCGATATCCAGCGTCGGGTCGTCCAGCAGCGCCACGGAGGCGCTGGCCACTTCGGTCAGATTATGCGGCGGGATTTCCGTCGCCATGCCCACCGCGATGCCGGAGGCGCCGTTGAGCAGTACCATGGGCAGGCGGGCCGGCAACAGGGCGGGCTCTTCGAAGGCGCCGTCGTAATTGGGAACGAAGTCCACCGTGCCCATGTCGATTTCAGACAGCAGCAGTTCGGCGATCGGCGTCAGCCGCGCCTCGGTGTAACGCATGGCGGCCGCGCCGTCGCCGTCGCGGCTGCCGAAGTTGCCTTGGCCGTCGATCAGCGGGTAGCGCAGCGTGAAGTCTTGCGCCATCCGCACCAGCGCCTCGTAAGCCGAGCTGTCGCCGTGCGGGTGGTATTTACCGAGGATTTCGCCGACCACGCGGGCCGATTTCACCGGCTTGGCGCCGTGGGCCAGGCCCATGTCGCGCATCGCGTACAGGATGCGGCGCTGCACCGGCTTCTGGCCGTCGGCCACCTCCGGCAGCGCGCGGCCCTTCACCACGCTCATCGCGTATTCCAGGTAGGCGCGCTCGGCGTACAGGTCCAGCGGAATCCAGTCGCCGCCGAGGGCTTGCGGCGCGGCCGGGGGCGGCGGCGTGAGGTTGCCGGCGGCGTCCGGCGTGGCGAAGAGGTCGAGATCGTTCATGTTCTAATGCTAGTGTCTTGATCTGAGTAAGGGTAGACCGCAGGCTGCGATGGTATAGCATGGCAGGACGGGCTACCGGAATGGAGGGATTCTACTATGGCAAACAGGATAGCGTGGCATTGCCACGGTTTTGATGGATTTACGCCCAGGGCTCTGTATCAGGCGCTGCAACTGCGCGACCGGGTATTCGTGGTGGAGCAGCAGTCGATCTATGGCGATGTGGACGGCGTCGACATGCACTGCCTGCACCTGTCCGGACGCGACGAGGCTGGCAATCTGCTGGCCTACGCGCGCTTGATCGGGCCGGGCGGAAAATACCCCGACGCCGTCGCCATCGGCCGGGTGGTGGTGGCGCCGGAAGCGCGCGGGCAGGGCCTGGGCAAGGCGCTGATGGCGCAGGCGGTGGCGCAGTGCCATGCCCATTACCCCGGCCAGACGTTGATGCTGTCCGCGCAGTGCGACGCCAGCGGTTTATATGAAGCGTTTGGTTTCCAGCCGGTATCCGAGCCGTATGACGATGGCGGGATACTGCATGTGGATATGCGTTTGCAGGGCTAATTATTTGAAAAACGCCAGTCAGCAAGCTGACTGGCGCGGTTTGGCAACAAGCGTGAATCGGGACGGCGCTTAGAACTTGTAATTCACGTTCATATAGTAGGTGCGACCCCACAGGTCTGTGGCCGGGCCATTGAATGTGCCTGGGGTGGAGGAGTTGCTGAAATATGGCGGAACACGATTGCCGATATTTTTAATTCCGCCTTCTATTTTCAGTTTCTTGAGTGGCGTTGCGCTCAGATAGACATCGAAAGCGGTATAGGAGGCCACGCGTTCGGATTTGCCTTGCAAGGAGCTGGTGTTGGAAATCGCTTGAGTCAGGTTCTTGAAGCCGGCATAGCTGCGCGCGGTCAAGCCAACTGAGTATTTGTCATAGCTATATTCAGTGGTAAACACGTTCTTCCAGCGAGTTTCGACTGCATAGTCCAGTTCCTCCAGCCAGGGATCATCGGCCAGTTTATGGTCCTTGTAGCTCAAAATACGGCTGTGCTGGTTTTCAAATTTCAGCTTGCCATAGCTGCCCAGCGACCAATCATAGCGAGCGATGATGTCCAGACCGGAGGTGCTCAAACCACCGGTATTTTGATATGGGGTATTGATATGATCAATATCGCCCAGCAAACCATTTTGCGCCGGTTTGCGCACAATCGCGCCAGGATATTTGGCAGGGTTGGTCATTACGTCTTCAGTATCGATGGCGTTGATGACTTTCTTTTGATTGATGCGGTAGAAGTCAACCGATGCATACAACTCCTTCGTGGGCTGGAATACCATGCCCAGGCTGAAGCTGTCGCTGGTTTCCGGCTGCAGATTGGGATTGCCGCCGCTGATGATCTTGACGCTGTTGGCTTGACACTTGCTCTTTGAAATACCTTGCTGAGCGCACAGATCATAATCCTTAACTGAGCTATAGGCCGTGCGGGTCAGGTGTAGCTGAGTGAAGGACGGGGCTTTGAAGCCAGAGGAGGCGGAACCGCGGAATAATACTTCTTTCCATGGGTGGTAAGCGAATGCGATCTTGGGATTGACGGTGTTGCCGAAATCGTTGTAGTGGTCGCCGCGCAGCGCCAGTTGCACCTCAAGCTGTTTGGTGATCGGCAGATTGAACTCCCCGTAAGCCGCTAGAATGCTGTGGCTGGCCTTGAGATAGGACTGCGGGGCGGAGTTCATGACCAGGCCTTGCTGGGTATTGGCATCCGGTTCGCTTTCCAGGCTTTCATGCCACCATTGCAGGCCGGTGGCGAAACCTGCGGCACCGCCAGGCAGATTGAATAGTTCGCTCTTTGATGCCTTCAGCTCCAGTGCCTGCAGGGCGCTAGTGGCTTTATTTTGGTCCAAGGCCTGGAAGGGGCTTAGACTGTTGGTCGGATTGCCGTGAATGAACGGGTTGTAGGTCGGGCCAGATGGGTTGCCTGTGGATTGTGAGTCCTCGAGCGTAGTCAGGTAGTCCTGATTTTTGTTGACAACTTTATTGCCGCTCAGATTGATGGAGGCGTCAAAGTCCCAATCCCAGCGCGAAGTGCTGTAACCCACGACTGCGTGATACGTCGTGCTAGTGGCGTCGCGATCGCGCCCCCAGCCTTCGTTTAGACCCCGATAGATGGTGATATTGCTGGTGCCAGGCACGAAATTGGGATTCATCGCCTGGAGAGCCGCGATCAACGAAGGATCTTTGGGGTAGGCTGCGTCTTTGGGAGACAGTGTGATGGCGTTCAGGAAGTTATTTCCGCCGCGCAGCATGGTCTGCGTCTGATTCAGTCCCAATTCCGCATAAATTTCGCTATTGGCATCCAGTTTCTTGGTGCCAACCGACAGCAAACCATAGCGGCTGGTACGGGGGGATTTCTGATCGTCAACCTGATCATAATCGATTGGGCAGATGACTTGGCCAGTAGCCTTGGTGACCAAGGGGCTTGGGCAGTATGGCATGGCGATGTATTGCTGCTTTGGACTGATCCGCCAGCCGCCCCAAGTGCTTAGGAAGCGATTGTCATCCCCGCCGAAACGGCGAAAATCGCGAGACTTGATAGGGTCGTGCTTGCTGTAAAACACCGGTTCGCGATGGTAGGCGTCAAACGAGATCAGCGCGTTGTAACCGTCTTTATCCAGATCGCCGATGCCAGCGGAGACTCCCATCGCCTGCTCAGAACCATCTCCGGCAGATGTTTGGCCATAACGGACGTAGCTGTCCGTGCCTTGATAGTTGCGTTTGGTCTTGAAGTTGATCACACCGGCAACCGCATCGGATCCATAGATGGCGGAAGCGCCGTCGCGCAGGATTTCAACGGATTCAATAACGGAGAGCGGCAGAGTATTCAAGTCATTGAAGGCATCTGTGCCGCCTTCCAGTTGCGCATATGTCGCCAAGCGGCGGCCATTGAGCAGAACCAGAGTGTATTTTGCGTCCATGCCGCGCATGCTGGCATAGGAGGCTCCGGGCACAAAACTGGTACTGCTGGTGCCGGGCGTGACGCCGGTGATGGAGGCGATGCCCTCAAGTAACTGGGAAACTGTGGATGCGCCGGTTTTGGCGATGTCTTCTTTTTTAAGCACCTCGACCGGCAGCGCGCCTTCCTTGTTGATGCTGCGCTTGATGTTGGAGCCGGTGATGGTAACGCGTTCGAGTTGGTCGGCGCTGTCGGCGGCATGCGCGATGCCGCTGCCCAACAAGCCTATCGTCGCGATAGCTTGGGCCAGGATGGTCAGTCTCATTGTTTTTCCTTTGTATTCATCACGTGTCTGCGTTGCTGTCGACGCGAGACTATTTTTGATTTGGCATCGCATGGATCATGCCAATGCAATCATGAAATTGACATTTTTCTTTCAATAAATCAATTATCTGACCGCGTTTTTATGTGGTCTGACATCCGTCAACATTGTTTCTTTTTTGTTAAGTTATTGAATATTCTGCGGAAAATGACTGTTGTTTTTGTGCAAATTGTCAAATTTTATTAAGTGGATAGGGGCGCAGCCATCTGGAGGCGCAGGCAATGAACGTGTGCTGCGTCCGTCAAATGCAAAAACCCGCCGGAAGGCGGGTTTGGGAGGGATGAACTGGGATATTTTAGAATTTGTAGTTGAAATTCACGTAGTAAGTACGGCCCCACAGGTCGGTATCTGAGCCGGAGAAGACTCCCGGGTCGGTGTAGTTGGAGATGTAGGGAGGGATCTTTGCGCCCAGATTCTTCACTCCTGCCGAAACGCTTAACTGTTTGAGCGGTTGAGCGCTGACGTCCAGATCCCAAGCAGTGTAAGACGGAATGCGCGGAGATTTCTTACCAATGGTGGCTGGATCGGAAATCGCGGAGGTCAGGTTCTTGAAGCCGGAGTAGGAGCGTGCGGTCAGGCCAACGGAGTACTTGCCATAGCTGTACTCGGTGGTGAACACGTTTTTCCAGCGAGGCATCGTGGCATAGTCCACTTCTTCACGCAGCGGATCTGTCTTCTGGGTCGAGTCCTGGTAGGTCAGAACGCGGTTTTGCTCGTTGGAGAACTTGAGTTTGCCATACTCGCCAAGGGACAAATCGTACTTCAGCTCGATATCCAGACCGGCCACCACTCTGCGGCCGATATTGTCATACGGCAAATTGATATGATCGATATCGCCCAGCACGCCGGGGTCGGAGGGTTTGCGAACAATGGCACCCGGGTACTTGCCCGGATTGGCCAGCACATCTTCCAGACTCAGCGAGTTGATGACATTTTTCTGATTGATGCGATAAAAGTCAACCGACGCGAATAGTTCCTTGGTTGGCTGCAGGACCATGCCGAAGCTGAAGCTCTTATTGGTTTCAGGGGTCAGGTGAGGATTGCCGCCGCTGATGAGCTTGAAACTCTCGGATGTGCAGTCTTGAGCGGCAATGCCTTGCTGGGCGCACTTTGCCAAGTCCGGGCCGCTGTTAAAGCCGGTATTGGTCAGATACATCTGGGTGAACGACGGCGCCTTGAAGCCGGAGGTGGCCGAGCCGCGGAACAGCACTTCCTTCACCGGGCGATAGGTGAAGCTGGCCTTGGGATTGAAGGTGCTGCCAAGATCATTGTAATGGTCGTTCCGTACCGCCAGATTCACATCCAGATTCTTGATGACGGGCAGGTTCAGCTCGCTATAGACGGCGAAGATGCTGCGGGCTGCCGTGAAGTAGCTTTGCGGCGCCTGGTTCATGATCAGGCCATTTTGCATATCGCTGGAGGGATTGTTTTCCAGCGTCTCTCGCCACCATTGCACGCCTGCGGCGAAGCCCGCTTCTCCGCCTGGCAGCGAGAACAGATTACTCTGCGCGGCTTTCAGCTCCAGCCCTTGGAAGCCGGAAGTGCCCTCTATGGTTTGCTGTTTTTCATAGGGTGTGACGCTAGAGGCCGGATTGCCGTGAATGAATGGGTTATAGGTCGGGCCGGATGGATTGCCGTTGGTCAGCGAGTCCAGGAAGGTGTTCATCACCACCAGATTGTGGTTGGTGACCGTGTTCTGGCTGAAATTGACCGAGGCGTCGTAGTCCCAGTTCTTGTAGGTGGTGGAGTAACCGAAGACAGCGCGAGCGGTATTGCTGACCGCATCGGTTGTGTTTTCGCGGCCTTCGTTGATGCTGCGATACACGTCTACGGAGGATACGCCCGGTTTGAATGCCGGATTGATCGCTTTCAGCTTGGCGAGCAGGGCGGGGTCGGTCGGATAAGACGCATTGCCGGGAGAAAGCTCGTAATCATTGATGAAGGCGTTGCCGCTGCTTAGGCTGGTGCGAGTCTGATTGAAGCCAAGTTCGGCATATAGCTGGCTATCCGCATCCAGCTTGCGGGTGAGCACGCTCAACAAGCCCAGGCGGGTGGTGCGCGGCGACAATTGACTGTCGACCTGATCATAATCAATCGGGCAGATGGTATTGCCATTCGGCTTTTTGACGGTCGCGGTCGCGCAGTCTGGCATGACTGAGAAAGGATGGGGAGCGCCGTCGTCCAGTGTCCAGCCGCCCCAGGTGGCTTGGTAGCGGTTGTCCGCGCCGCCGAAACGGCGGTAGTCGCGCGATTTGGTCGCATCGTGCTTGCTGTAGAACACGGGCTCGCGATGATACGTGTCCAAAGAGAACAGCGCGTTATAGCCGTCTTTGTCCAGGTCGCCGACGCCGCCGGAAATGCCAGCCGATTGTTCCATGCCATCGCCTGCGGAGGTTTGGCCGTACCGGGCGTAGCTGTTCAGACCCTGGTAGTTGCGTTTGGTCTTGAAGTTGATCACGCCGGCAACTGCATCGGAACCGTAAATGGCGGAAGCGCCGTCACGCAGGATTTCCACCGACTCGATGACAGATAGCGGCAAGGTGTTCAGGTCGGTGAAGCTATCTGTGCCGCCGGCCAATTGGGCATACGTGGGGAGGCGTCGGCCATTGAGCAGAATCAGCGTGTATTTCGCATCCATGCCATGCAGGCCGGCGCTGGCTGCGCCAGGAGTGAAGCTATTCGCGTCGGTGCCGGCCGTTACGCCGGAGACGGCGGTCAGATGATCCAGTAGCTGAGCAACGGTTGACGCGCCGGTTTTGGCGATTTCTTCCTTCTTGATGATCTGGACAGGCGTTGCGCCTTCTTTATTGATGCTCTTGATGTTGGAGCCAGTGATGGTGACGCGTTCCAGTTGGTCGCCGCCATTATCGTCGGCATGCGCGACCGCGCTTCCCAGCAGGCCGATCGCGGCGATCGCCTGGGCGAGCAATTTCATCTTCATCTATTCATCCTTATGTATTTTTATTTGCGCTGCGATGGCGCAACTTCCGTGCCGATTACTGCTGAATCGTATCGACTGTGATGCGCGGTCATGGAGCAAGACCCTTTCACATGCCATTAAAATGACATTTGTACTATTTCAAATCAAACACAAAAGGCGATTGAATTTAAATTTTAATGCTGTCGTAATTGTAAGTTACTGTTTTTGAATGTAAATAAATGTAAACAGTTGAGTTGGATTGAGAATTTTTTGTTACGGAATTGCAACAATTTTGATGCTATAAGAGCGGGCGACAAGGCCGGGACGGTAGGGCGAGGCGGGTCGGCGCAGCGTTTTGGGACGCCGCCGCCCAGTTAGGCTAAAATGTCCTGTTTTCGTCTGCGGCACACTCCGCCCATGCATCTGCTTGCCTTCGGACTCAACCACCACACGGCGCCACTGTCGATTCGGGAAAAGCTGGCCTTTCCGGCCGAGACTTTGCCGCGCGCGCTGGACAGCCTGGTGGCGTCGCAGGCCGCGCGGGAAGCGGCCATCGTTTCCACTTGCAATCGCACCGAGATTTACTGCCTGAGCACGGATCCGCATTCCGCGCTGGACTGGCTATGCCAGTTTCACGGCCTGAACCGGGCCGAAGTGGAGCCCTATCTCTATCGTCTGGAGGCGGCGCATGCGGCGCGGCATGCTTTCCGGGTGGCGTCGGGGCTGGATTCGATGGTGCTGGGCGAAACCCAGATCCTGGGGCAGTTGAAGGACGCGGTGCGCAGCGCCGAGAGCGCCGGCACGCTGGGGACTTTGCTCAACGGCCTGTTCCAGCGCACTTTCGCGGTGGCCAAGGAAGTGCGTTCCAGCACCGCGGTCGGCGCCAGTTCCGTGTCGATGTCGGCGGCGGCGGTAAAGCTGGCCGAGCAGATTTTCCCGTCCATCGCCGAGCTGAACGTGCTGTTTGTCGGCGCGGGCGAAATGATAGAACTGGTGGCGACGCACTTCGCCGCGCGCAATCCATCCTGTATCACCGTGGCCAATCGCACCATGGAGCGCGGCTTGAAGCTGGCGGAACAATTCGGCGGCAACGCGATTCCCTTGTCCGAGCTGCCTGACGCGCTGGCGCGCTACGACGTGGTGGTGACGTCCACCGCCAGCCAACTGCCCATCATCGGCAAGGGCATGGTGGAGCGGGCGATCAAGGCGCGCCGCCATCGGCCCATGTTCATGCTGGACTTGGCGGTGCCGCGCGATGTCGAACTGGAAGTGGGCAAGTTGGACGATGTGTTTCTGTACAGCGTCGACGATATCGCCGGCATTGTCGAGGTCGGCAAGGAGGCGCGGCAGAGCGCCGCGGAAGAAGCCGAAACCATCATCCAGGCGCGGGTGGCCGAATTCAACGACTGGTTGAAAAAGCGCGAGACCGTGCCCTTGATCCGCGCTTTGCGCGACGAGGCCGAACGTACTCGCCGCCATGCGCTGGAAGGCGCGATGAAACAATTGGCGCGCGGCGACGCGCCGGAAAAAGTGTTGGAGGCCTTGTCCGTCCAACTGACCAATAAACTGATGCATCCGCCCACCCAGGCCTTGTCCTCGGGCAGCGGCGCGGAGCATGACGCGCAGGTGCAGGCCATCGCGCGGCTTTACCGTTTACACCCGGAGTCGTAATGAAAGCGTCTATCGCGGCCAGGCTCGCCCAGTTGGCCGACCGTCTGGAAGAAGTGACCCATCTGCTGGCCAGCGAAACGGCCACCCAGGACATGGAGGCCTTCAAGAAACTCACCCGCGAGCATGCCGAGCTGACGCCGGTGGTGGAGACTTTCTCCGCCTACCGGCAGTGCGAGGGCGACATCGCCGCCGCGGAAGAGATGCTGGCCGATCCGGAAATGAAGGAATTCGCCCAGGCGGAAATGCTTGAGGGCAAGGACAAACTGGCCGCGCTGGATGTGGAGCTGCAGAAGCTGCTGCTGCCCAAGGATCCCAACGACGACAAGAACATCTTCCTGGAGGTGCGCGCCGGCACCGGCGGCGACGAAGCGGCCTTGTTCGCGGCGGACCTGCTGCGCATGTACACCCGCTACGCCGAGCGCAATCGCTGGCAGGTGGAGATCGTTTCCGCCAGCGAGTCCGATCTGGGCGGCTACAAGGAAGTGATCGTGCGGCTGGTGGGCCAGGGCGCGTATTCGCGGCTGAAGTTCGAGTCCGGCGGCCACCGGGTGCAGCGCGTGCCGGCCACCGAAACCCAGGGCCGCATCCACACCTCCGCCTGCACGGTGGCGGTGATGGCCGAGGCCGACGAAATCGCCGAAGTGGTGCTGAATCCGGCCGATCTGCGCATCGATACGTTCAGGGCCAGCGGCGCCGGCGGCCAGCACATCAACAAGACCGACTCCGCGGTGCGCATCACCCATCTTCCGACGGGGATTGTGGCAGAGTGCCAGGATGGCCGCTCGCAGCATGCCAACAAGGCCAGCGCCATGCAGGTGCTGGCGGCGCGCATCTACGACATCCAGCTGCGCGAGAAGAACCAGAAGGAAGCGGCCGAGCGCAAGAGCCTGATCGGCTCCGGCGACCGTTCCGAGCGCATCCGCACCTACAATTATCCGCAGGGCCGCATTACCGACCATCGCATCAATCTGACTTTGTACAAGCTGGATTACGTGATGGACGGCGACCTGCAGGAGCTGACCGACGCGCTGATCGCCGAACAGCAGGCGGAACTGCTGGCGGCGTTGGGCGAATAAACCGTCCATTGCCGCGCGACATCGTCGGCGATAGAATCAACATTGGAAAAACGAGACGGCCGCTTGCCGGCTCATGTTTCCGGCCCAGGCCGGAACGCGTTTTTCTCCGAAACTTTGGGCCACCTGCGGTGGCCTTTTCTTTTTTCGGCCGGCGCTCAGAATGCGCGCGCGATGAACAGATAGGTGGAGTTGTTGTCGCTGGCGTCGCGGCCGAAACCGTCGTAGTTGCGGCTGGCGCCCATGAAGCTTCGATACGCGGTATGTTGCAGCCCTATCATCCAGTCGCGGCTGGGCGCATAGTCCAGCTCCGCGACATAGCCCGATGTGGCCGGGCTGCGCAGGCGGGGGCGCCCGTGGCGGGTGTAAATCAGATTATTGGCCGAGCCGTCCACGCGAAACCATGACAGCGCCGCGCCATAACGCTGTTGATACCAGTAGGCGGTTTTCCACTGCCACGATGTTTGTTCGCTGACCGGCGATTGGTGGTCATAGCCCAGGTGCGCGGCATCCCAATTCACCTGTTCCCGAATCCAGTAGGCTTGAGTGGAGATCGAGCGCGCGTCGTCGCCCCAGGTGAATTGCATGTCTACGCCGGCATCGCGATAAAGATCGCTGGATGCATCTTCGCTGAACGGGTCGGTGCTGAGGTGGGCGCGGAGGCCGAATATGCCCAGCTCCAAGGCGCGGCCGCCCCAGTTGTCCGCGAAAGACAGCCGCCAGTACGGCGCCTCTCCTTGCACGCGATTGAGCTCGCTGCCAGTTGCGCCGAACAAAGACAAGGAAGTGCCTTGATAGTGTAAATCCGCGGCTTCCAGATGCCAGTTGGCGCCTAGCCACACTTGAGCGCTCGGGCCCATGGTCTGGGGCGCGAATCCGGCCTCCAGCAAAGTGGCGGGCGGCAATATGCCCCATTGCGCAGGCAGAGCCTGCCAGATGGGGGCGCGGGGGGACGAGGGCAAGTCCCAGTGATCCTGCAGCAGGGGAGCGTCGCTGTAGGACAGCATCCATTCTATTGGCGTTGCAGGCGTCCAGAACAAGGCGGCCAGGCGAAAACTCTCGTCCTCTTCCGCCGCGGGCGCGTCGTTGTCCAGGGCGTTGGCTTCGACGGCGGCGTGCTGGAAAGGCAGGGAGCCGATTCGCGCCAGGGCCGCATGCGTAGGCAGGCCGTTGCCGTCTATCATCACGGGGTGGTCGAGAGGGAAGTCTGAATGACTGTCAGGCAAGACGGCTTGCGTTTGGGCCGGCAGGGCATTGGTGGCGCTCTGGCCCAATGCGCAACCCTGCGCGTCCGGTTGGGCCTGGACGAGCATGGCGGGCGAAACAAGGGCCGCGGCCAGTAGCAAGCGCGGTTTACACATTGTCATTCATCACGGTTTTATTGTTGTGCGAATTCGATTTTTGAGCAGAATTCTGTCACAGGAATGACAATGTCCGGGTAACCGCTTGTATCTAGCGCGTAGGCCACCAGCTCTGCGCTTTCATGCCGAGCAGCATGGCGGCCAGGAACAGCGCCGCGCTGGCCGGGCCGCCGCTGGCCAGCACCAGGGCGGGGCCAGGGCAAATGCCGGCCAGGCCCCAGCCTGTTCCAAACAACAAGCTGCCGAGCAGCAAGCGTCGGTCGATGGCGCGAGCGGCGGGCAATCGCATCGTTTCGCCCAACAGCGCCTTCTCGCGGCGTTTGGCCAGTGTGAAAGCGGGCCACGCCACCGCGATGGCGCCGGCCATCACCAGCGCCAGCGACGGGTCCCAGATGCCGGCGATATCCAGGAAACCCAGCACTTTGGCGGGATTGGCCATGCCGGCGGTGATCAGGCCCAGGCCGAACAGCAGGCCGGCGAGGCCCGCGCTTGCGATCCGTTTCATCGTCATCCCCAGAAATGGCGTGTCAGCCATACGGCGGCGAAGCCGGCGGCCATGAAGGTCAGCGTGGCGGCCAGGGAGCGCGGCGACAGCCGGGCCAGGCCGCAGACGCCGTGGCCGCTGGTGCAGCCGGAACCCAGGCGGCTGCCGAATCCCACCAGCAAGCCGGCGGCGACCAACAGCCAAGGCTGGCCGTTGATCGTGATCTCCGGCGGGGCGGCCCATAGTCGATATAGCCAGGGCGAGAGCAGCAGGCCGGCGACGAAAGCCAGCCGCCAGCCTCTGTCGCCGCCCGGCCTTAACAGGCTGCCGACGATGCCGCTGATGCCGGCCACGCGGCCATTCAGCAAAATCAGCCCGGCGGCGGACAGCCCGATCAGCGCGCCGCCGGCCAGAGAGGGCCAAGGGGTGAAGTGGTTCCAATCCAGAAACATTACTCCTCCTTGGGGCAGTACAACTGATGCAAGGCGGTCAGCACGGCCAGCGCCTTGGGATCGGCCACGGAATAGATGATGCGTTTGCCGTCGCGGCGAGTGGCCACCAAGCCCTCGTTGCGCAATACGCCCAATTGCTGCGACAGAGAAGGCTGGCGGATGCCGACCATCTCTTCCAGCTCGCCTACCGATTTCTCGCCCTGGCTGAGCTGGCATAACAGCAGCAGCCTATCTTCATTGGCCAGGGCGCGCAGCATGCCGCAGGCCTGGCTGGCGGCTTGGCGCATGTCGGCGAGGGAAAGGGAGGGGGTATCCATGGCGATGCTCGATTGCGGTGTGTCTTGACTTCAATATATCAATTGATATTATATAAATCAACATATCCATTGCCGGCGTCGTCCGTTTGCTGTGATGACTTCGCGCATTCGCATCCCTATCTCAACTGGAGCCAAACCATGAGCGGTGAAGTGAACTACCCGGAACTGACCCACGCTATTTCCAAGCACCTGGCCACCTTGCGCGCCGACGTGCCGGAGGTGATGCAAGGCTTCAACGACCTGGCCCGCGCCGCCACCCGCGACGGGGCGCTGGACAAGAAAACCAAGGAGCTGATCGCGCTGGCGCTGGGCGTGGCCGCGCGTTGCGACGGCTGTCTGGGCTTCCATGCCTCGGCCTTGGTCAAGCTGGGCGCCACCAAGGCGGAAGTGGAGGAGACGCTGGCGATGGCGGTGTATATGGGCGGCGGGCCGTCCTTGATGTATTCCGCCAACGCTTTAGAGGCCTTTGAGCAGTTCAGCGCCAAGACTGCCTAGTCTCGCATCGCTTGCTGTGGGACAATCACGCGCGGCCGGGCTTATGCCCGGCTATGCTTTTTGAACCACCCGCCGGATTTTTCGCATGTCTGCCAGCTCCCTGCGCGTGCTGTCGCTCATCCCGCCGATGACGCAGCTGAACACGCCCTACCCATCCACCGCCTATCTCACCGGCTTCCTGCGCTCGCGCGGCGTGGCGGCTTTCCAGGAAGACCTGGCGTTGGCGCTGGTGTTGAAATTGTTCTCGCGCGCCGGCATGCAGACGCTGCGCGAGCATGTGCAGCGCATTCCAATGCGCCAGCGCACGGACTGCATGATGCAGTTCGATATTGATTATGATCGCTACGCCGCGACGATAGACGCGGTGATCGGCTTCTTGCAGGGCCGCGACGCCACGCTGTCCTACCGCATCGCCGGCCGCAACTATCTGCCGGAAGGGCCGCGCTTCGCCTCGCTGGATGTGTATGTGGACCCGGACGATCCGGACGGCGGCGATCCGCTGGCCTGGGCCTTCGGCGCCTTGGGCACCCAGGACCGCGCCCGCCATCTGGCCACGCTGTACCTGAACGATATCGCCGACGTGTTGCGCGAGGCGGTGGACCCGCGCTTCGAGTTCGTCCGCTACGCCGAATCGCTGGCCTTGTCGCAGCCGACCTTCGATCCCTTGGCCAAGGCCCTGGCGGCGGCGCCGAACTGGGTGGACGACAGCTTGGACGCGCTGACCCGCGAAGCGATGGACAAGCATCAACCGCAGCTGGTGTTGATTTCGGTGCCCTTCCCCGGCGCGGTATACGCCGCCTTCCGCATCGCCCAGACCATCAAGCGTCACTGGCCCGAGGTCAAAACCTGTCTCGGCGGCGGCTACGCCAACACCGAGCTGCGGGAATTGGCCGAACCGCGGGTGTTCGATTACTTCGACTACGTCACGTTGGACGATGGCGAAAAACCGCTGTTGGCGTTGATGGAGCATCTCGAAGGCAAGCGCGGCGTCAGCCGGCTCGCGCGCACCTTCCTGCGCCAGGACGGCGCGGTGCGTTATGTCAACATGCAGGAAGCGGACGTGCCCTTCTCCGAATCCGGCACGCCGACCTGGGACGGCCTGCCCATCGACCGTTACCTGTCGCTGCTGGACATGCTGAACCCGATGCACCGGCTGTGGAGCGACGGCCGCTGGAACAAGCTGACCATCGCCCACGGCTGCTACTGGAAGAAATGCAGCTTCTGCGACGTGACGCTGGACTATATCTCGCGCTACGAAACCGCCTCGGCCGAAGTGCTGGTGGACCGCATTGAGGCCATCATCGCCGAAACCGGCCAGACCGGCTTCCACTTCGTCGACGAGGCCGCCCCGCCCAAGATGCTGAAGGCGCTGGCCGAGGAGCTGCTCAGGCGCAAGGTGTCCATCTCCTGGTGGGGCAATATCCGTTTCGAGAAATCGTTCACGCCGGAACTGGCCCAGTTGTTGGCCGAATCCGGCTGCATCGCCATCTCCGGCGGCCTGGAGGTGGCGTCGGACCGGCTGCTCAAGCTGATGAAGAAGGGCGTGTCGGTGGAGCAGGTGGCGCGCGTCACCCACGGTTTTTCCGAGGCGGGCATCCTGGTGCACGCTTACCTGATGTACGGCTTTCCGACGCAGACGGTGCAGGACACGGTGGACGCGCTGGAGTACGTGCGCCAGCTGTTCGACAGCGGCTGCATCCAGTCCGGCTTCTTCCACCGCTTCGCCTGCACCGTGCATTCGCCGGTGGGCAAGAATCCGGAAGAATACGGCGTGCAGCTGGTGCCGCTGCCGGCGGGCGACTTCGCCAAGAACGATGTCGGCTTCATCGATCCCACCGGCACCGACCACGAGCTGATGGGCCGCGGCCTGAACAAGGCGCTGTACAACTTCATGCACGGCATAGGGCTGGATGGCGACGTGCGCGGCTGGTTCGACGTCCGGGTGCCCAAGCCCAAGGTGCCGCGCCAGTTCATCGAGCGGGCGTTGTATTCGTAGGGCGGATGCCCGGCCAATCCGGGCGATCCGCCATCCCGTCGCGCCCTTATTCCCCTAGGGCGGAATCCCGGCTTTAAGCCCTTATTCCGCCTTTGCCTTGTCGATACGGCACGGCGGATCGCCCAGCGGGCGGAGCATCCGCCTTAGGGCGGCCCTTCCCAAACCATTCTGGCATGCCACATCTCGTAGGGAGGGCAGGCCTTGCCCGCCTTATCCCGTGCGCACCGTCTCCGCCACCCCTCCCCAAACCGCCACGGCCATGCCAGAATGTCGGATTACGTTTTTTTAGCGCGAGCCCTGTCATGGCCTTGAAATACCACGTGATTCCGGTCACTCCGTTTGCCCAGAACTGCAGCGTGCTGTGGTGCAGCGTCAGCCGTCAGGCGGCCATTGTCGATGCCGGCGGCGACATCGAACGCATCCGCGCCTGGGTGGAGGGACAGGGCCTGACGGTGGAAAAGCTGTTGCTGACCCATGGCCACATCGATCATGCCGGCGGCGCGGCCAAGCTGGCCGAGGAGCTGGGCGTGGAGATCGAAGGCCCGCAGCGCGCCGAAAGCTTTTGGCTGGATCAGCTGCCCACCCAGGGCCAGATGTTCGGCTTCCCGCGCAGCGAGCCGCTGACGCCGCAGCGCTGGCTGGAAGAGGGCGATACCGTCTCCATCGGCCAGGAGACGCTGCAAGTGATCCATTGCCCCGGCCACACGCCTGGCCATGTGGTGTTCTATAGCCCGTCCTCCAAAGTGTTGGTGGCCGGCGATGTCTTGTTCCAAGGCTCGATAGGCCGTACCGATTTCCCCATGGGCAACCACCAGCAGCTGATAGACGCCATCCAGCAAAAGCTGTTCGTCCTGCCGGACGACATCACGGTGATTCCCGGCCATGGCCCCTTCACCACCCTAGGCGCGGAGAAACGCGGCAATCCCTACGTCGCCGATCCGCGCTACCGCTGATGCCGCCTGAATTCGCCCGCCGCGTGCTGGCCTTGCTGGCGCAGGTGCCGGCCGGCCGCGTCATCACCTATGGCGAGCTGGCCGCGCAGGCCGGCTTCCCCCGCCATTCCCGCCACGTCGGCCGCTTGCTTGGCCATCTTCCCGACGGCGTCCAGGCGCCATGGCATCGCGTGCTGGGCGCGGGCGGACGGCTGTCCCGGCCGGGCTCTCAACATGCCGATTGGCAGAAATTGCTATTGGAAGAAGAGGATGTGGAGTTCAATGCCAACGGCAAAGTCAGCCTGGCGCGCTACGGTTGGACGGATAGGGAATCTTGATCTGAAACAAGCCGGGAATCGGTTTTTGATCAGATACTTATCTCCATGTGAAGACATTTCCATGTGGCATTTTGACAACACTGTGTAATTCTATTGTCATTTTACTACAACAAGGCAAAGAATCTTTGCAAAAATGCGACAGAAGCGTGACAAATTGTTTGCATAAGGCCATTTTCACGTCTAATCTGCGCGGCGCTCGCCGACGCTTGTCGGTTGCTTACTACACGAAAATAGTCTGGTGAAACAAATGAATACTCGCAAGTCGCTGCTGGCCCTGTCCCTGATGGCCGCTTCCGCTCTGGCTCACGCTGATTACACTTTCAGCAATGTCAGCTTCAACCAGCTGAACTGGTCGGATAGCACCCTGAACAAAACCCAAGCGTCCTTGTTCGGCGCTAAGCGCAACTTCCAATACCTGGAAGCCGAAGGCGGCATGGGTCGTTCCTGGGGCGATCTGTACGGTTTCTTCGATCTGGAGAACTGGAACCGCAACGACACCGAGATGCCGGCTGGCGATCGCCGCTACACCACCAAGGTGGTAGCTCGCTTCAACATCACCGACATCGGCGGCGTGCCGGTCAAGTTGTACACCCACGTCTATGACACTCGTGGCTTCAATTTCTTCGACCAGAACCGTGTACTGGGTCTGGGTACGGACCTGTCCTTCGGCAAGGTATGGTTCAAGCCGTTCCTGGGCATGCATCAAGAATTGAAGTATCAAGTCGGCGCGCACCGCAATGGTTGGATGGCTGGCTATGTAGCGGGTTTCGACTTCACGGCTTTTGGCCAACCGTTCTCGGTAACTCAGTGGCATGAGACCGAATTCGATCGTTCGCACTATTTCACCACCGTTGCTCAGCCGAGTGGTTTCGCAGGCCTGGTTCAAAAGCGCACCGGCCAAAACGGCGCCGTTTCGCTGTGGTGGAACCCGACCAAGTCGCTGACCACTGGCATTCAATATCGTTACGCTGTGAACAAGCTGGGCACCGCCGGCAACGAATACGCGACGATCTACACCGTCAAGTACAACTTCTAAGCAGAAGAAACCTCGCCCGCGGCAAGCGGGCAGGCTGGCGGAGGCTTCCGCCGACTCGACGCCCCCGCCCCGCGGGGGCTTTTTGTTTGGGGCGCTCAGTCGCCGCGGCTTTCCACCCGGTTGCGGCCATTGGCCTTGGCGCGGTACAGCATTTCATCCGCTTGCTGCACCAGGCTGGTGGCGTTGTCGGCCGTGTCCAGCGAGCTGATGCCGGCGCTGAAGGTCTGGCGGAAAGAGCGCTCTTCGGCGCGCTGTTCCAATTGGCTGAAGTCCTGGCGTAGCGCATCCATCATCTGATGCGCCTTGTCCACCGGCGTGCTGGGAAGCACGATGGCGAACTCCTCGCCGCCGTAGCGGCCCACCAGATCGGAGCGCCGCAGCCGCTCCTTCAAGAAGCGCGCCAGATTGAGCAGCACCTGGTCGCCGGCTTGATGGCCGTAGGTATCGTTGATCTTCTTGAAGTAGTCCAGATCTATCATCGCCAGCGACAACGGCAGCTGGTCCCGGCGCGCGCGGACGATGCCGCTGTCCATCTGGCCATGCAGATGCGAGTGGTTGAGCAGGCCGGTGAGGCTGTCGTTGGCGATGTAGGAGCGCAGCTTGCGATAGCGCCGCGCCCGGTTCATCACCGTCACCACCAGCTCTTCCGGCGCCACCGGTTTGGTCAGGAAGCCGTCTATGCCCAGCGTCAGCGCGTCCAGCTGCACCGCCTGGCGCTTTTCCACCGACAGAAACACGATGGGGATGCCGTCCAGCATTCGCTGCTGGCGGATCACCTTGGCGAGCTCGATGCCGTTGCACTGCGGCATATACATGTCCATCAGGATCAGATCCGGATTCAGCCGCTCGATCAACTCCGGCACGTTTTCCGGATTGGTCTCGCTGGTGGCCTCCACGCCATGGGCCGCCAACACCCGGGTGTACAGGCCGGCCAGCGAGGCCATGTCCTCGACGATCAGCACCCGCAAGGGGTCGCGCCGCTCGCCGATGTCGCCGAAGCTGAGCAAGTCCACCAGTTGATGGGCTTGCAAGGGCCAGTCCAGGAAACCGCTGGCGCCCATCCGCGCCGCGGCCAGGCGGGAGGGGAAGTCGCGCCGCGCCGAAGTCAGCACCAGGGGGCAGGAGCTGCTGATGGCGGGGGCCAGTTGCACGATGGGATCGCTTTCGGCGAAGTCGGTGAAGGCCACCACTGCGGCCGGCGTCGCTTCTTGCAGCGCTTTCGCCAGCTTGGCCGCCTGTGACAGCACCGTGACCTCGTAGCCGAAGCAGGCTAATTGCCGCTGCAGCGTGCTGGCGTCCAGGTTGGGGGGGAGCCAGAGGTAGAGCGGCGCATAGCCGCCGTCCGGCGGGCGAACTTCCGCGCCCTGGATCGCAATTTGCCGCTCCATCAAGCCCAGCTGGCTGACCACGCCAAGATGATGGCGCAACTGGCCGTAGCGCTCTTGCTCGGACGGCACGCTCAGCGGCTGTTGCAGCCATTGCTGCAACAAACGGGCCAGCGTGTGCGCCTCGGCCGCGATGTCGCCCAGGCCTATGGTGCGGACCAATTCCTCCAGCCGCAGCACCAGCGACAGCAGGTGGGCGGCCAGCGGCCGCTCCCAGCGCGAAACCAGCATATAGCCGATGCGGTCGATTTCCCTGGCCAGATGGGCGCGCTGGCTGGGATGAATAGGCACAGCTTGTTTCATGACAGGGTGTTTCCCCTCCGTTGCGGTTACGCTCGCTTCGGCTGCAAGTTTGTGACGCCGGTCAGCGGGGCGAACTGCTATAATCCGCCCTTAAATTCAACGGCCTGGCATGTTTTGATGAACGTTTTTTACGAAGAGAGCGGCAGTTTCAAGGTTGGCAGCATAGTCTCGCGCAGCGACGCCAGCCTGCAGGTGGATACCCAGCATGGCAAGCGCGCCAAGCTCAAGAGCGCCAACGTCTTTCTGGAGTTTAGTTCTCCATTGGCGGATTTTCTGGCGGCAGTAGACAGTCTGGCTGCGGATATCGATTTGGACTTCCTCTGGGAATGCAGTCCGGACGACGAGTTCTCCTATCAGGATCTGGCCGCCGATTACTTTGGCCAGGCGCCGTCGCCATTCCAGGCCGCCGCCTTGTTGACCCGTCTGCATGGCGCGCCGATGTACTTCTACAAGAAGGGCAAGGGCTGCTATAAGAAGGCCCCGCAGGAGGCGCTGCAAGCCGCGCTGGCCGGCATCGAACGCAAGAAGCGCGAGCAGGAGCAGATCGACGGCTGGGTGGGCCAGTTGAAGGCCGGCGAGTTGCCGGAAGCCATCCGCTCGCAGCTGATGCAGCTGTTGTGGAAACCCGACAAGAACACGCTGGAATTCAAGGCTTTCGACCAGGCCTCGCGCGAAACCGGCCTGCCGCCGCTGCGGCTGGCCGACAAGGTGGGCGGCGTTCCCTCGGTGCCGGACTACCTGATGGCCGGCTTCCAGATGGAGTTCTTCCCCAAGGGCATAGGTTTCGGCAAGTACGCGCCGCCGCTGGACGCGCCGGAGCTGCCGGTTTCGTCGGCGCAGGCTTTCTCCATCGACGACGCCAACACCACCGAGATCGACGACGCGCTCTCCGTGGAAGACCTGCCCAACGGCAACAAGCGCGTCGGCATCCACATCGCCGCGCCGACGCTGGGCGTGCCGCTGGATTCCGACATCGAGAAGATGGTGCTGTCGCGGCTGTCCACCGCCTACTTCCCCGGCGACAAGATCACCATGCTGCCGGACGACGTGGTGCAGGCCTTCACGCTGCAGGAAGGCCGCGCCTGCCCGGCGTTCTCGCTGTACGCCGAGGTGACGCCGGAATTCGAGCCGGTGGCCTTCGAAAACCGCATCGAGAAGGTGCATATCGCCGCCAACCTGCGCCATGCCGAGCTGGAGCAAGTGTTCAACGAGGAGACGCTGGCCAACGATCCGGGCGTCGACTACCCGTTCAAGCGCGAGCTGACCTGGCTGTGGCAATTCGCCGAAGCGCTGGAGAAGCGCCGCGGCAAGTACGATCCGACCCGCCCGGTGCAGCACGACTACAATATCGACGTGGCCGACGGCAAAGTGTCCATCACCATCCGCAAACGCGGCGCGCCGATGGACAAGCTGGTGTCCGAGCTGATGATCCTGGCCAATAGCGAATGGGGCCGCATGCTGGCCGAGGCCGACATCCCGGCCATGTACCGCGCCCAGAGCATGGGCAAGGTGCGCATGACCACCCGCCCCGAGCCGCATATGGGCCTGGGCGTGGCCCAGTACGCCTGGAGCACCTCGCCGCTGCGCCGCGCCAGCGACTTCATCAACCAGCGCCAGCTGGCGGCGATGATACGCGGCGAGAAGCCGCAGTTCGCCCAGGGCGACGCCATGTTGTTCGCCATCCTGCGCGACTTCGACGCCACTTATGGCGGCTATCTGTCCTTCCAGGACAAGATGGAATACTACTGGTGCCTGAAGTATTTGCTGCAGGAAAACATCACCGAGCCGACCGCCGCGGTGATCAAGGAAGACCTGGTGCGCATCGACGGCCTGCCGCTGCGGCTGCGCATTCCGGGCCTGCCGGAACTGGCGCGCGGCGACCGCATCCAGCTGTCGGTGGTGAAGGTGGACCTGCTGACCCAGGAAGTGGAGCTGCGCTACACCGGCCGTCTGGACCATGCCGAGGAAGACCTGGAACACGAGGAAGGCTAAGCCTGCTTCGCCTTCCGATGAAACCGCCGCGCCGCGAGGCCCGGCGGTTTTTGTTTGCCCGGGCTCAGGCGAGGAAGGTGGCGGCCATGTCCTTGCCGCCATGGCCGGCGGCGATGGCGCGCTGGAAACGGGCCAGCCCGGCCGCCGCGCCGTCCATCCGCACGCCGGCGGCTTCGGCCGCGGCCAGCACCAGGCCGGCGTCCTTGGCTGCGTTGTCCACGCTGAAGCTGACGCTGTAATCGCCGGCCAGCATCGCCTTGCCCTTCAATTGCAGATACGGCGCGTCCAGCGGGCCGCCGGCGATGGTTTCCAGCGCCAGCGCGGGATCCAGTCCCAAGCCTTGCGCCAGCGCCAGCGTTTCCGCCGCGCCGTGGGTCAGCGCCAGCACCCAGTTGTTGATCACCAGCTTCAGCCGGCTGCCGTCGCCGGGCTGTTCGGAAATCCAGATGGCGCGGCGGCTGATGGCGTCGAACACGTTTTGCGCTTGATCCCGGCGGGACAGCGGTCCGGAGGCCAGCATCACCAATTGGCCGGCTTCGGCCGGCTGGCGGGTGCCGACGACGGGCGCGTCGTAGAAAATCAGGCCGCGTTGCGCCGCCCAGGCGCTGAGTTCGGCGGTCGCCTCCAGGCCTATGGTGGCCAGTTGCAGCCATATCTGTTCCGGCTTGAGTCCGGCCTCGGCCTGGCGCATGGCAGAAGCCACCGCGGCGCCGTCTTTGCCGGCGGTGATGATCACGTCGGCGCCGCGCGCGGCGTCGGCCGCTGAGCCGCATGCTGTCGCGCCGTCGGCCATCAGCGCTTGCGCCTTATCCGGCGTGCGATTCCAGGCGCGGACGGCGAAACCCTTGCGGACGAGGTTGCGGGCAATGGCGGAGCCGATGATGCCGGTGCCGAGCACGGCGATGGAGGGGGTGGGATTGGGGCTCATGTTTTCTCCTGTTTAGCGGCCTGTTAATTATGGAATGTTCAGTTCAAAACTGGCGCAAAAAAAACGCCGCCCGCCGGATCAATCCAGGCAGGACAGCGCGACTTCGACAACTTCGGCCAGCTTGGCGCGGCGGTTTTCCCGCGCCATGCCTTTGCCTAGCACGCGCAGGCCCTGGATGGCGCACATCAGGAAGCGGGCCAGGGCTTGCTGGTTGCGGTTCGCCGCGAGTTCGCCGCTGGCGCGGGCCTCGGCCAGCGCGCGCAGCAAGGCGGTTTCCAGTTGCTGGAAATGCTGAGCCAGCGCCGCATTGACCGCCTCGTCGCGGCCTGCGGCTTCCAGGGCGGCATTGGCGGCCAGGCAGCCAGGGCTGGCTTGCTCCAGCGCTTCGTCTTCCACCACCCGCATCAGCAGCGCGCGCAAGCGCTCGCGCAACGGTTCGGTCCCGGCCAGCCGCGCGGCGTTGGCCGCGCCGACTTGGCCATAGCGACGCAGGGCCAGCAGATAGAGTCCTTGTTTGCTGTCGAAAGCGTTGTACAGGCTGCTGCGCGACAAGCCGGTGCCGTCCACCAGATCCTGGATCGAGGTGGCGGCATAGCCGCGTTGCCAGAACACCCGCATGGCGGCTTCGGCGACGGCGTCTTCTTCAAATTCCTTGGGGCGCATGGGGTATATTGTGGAATGAATGTTCCGGAATGATAAGCGGGTTTCCGCTTCCGGGCAATGCCGCCTGCTTAAACCGGCGCCGGGGCGGGCAGTCCGGCCAGAAAACCGGCCAGCAAGGCGCGGCTTTGGTTTTGCGCGGCGATGCGGGCGTCCAGCGCCGACAGCTCCTCGCGCAGAATCCGGCTCAGCTTGTCGCAAGGCGTGAAATGGCCGCGGCTTTGCAGGCAGGGCAGCAGCTCGCGCACCGTCTCCAGCGTCAGTCCGGCTTCGCGCAGCAGGGCGATGCGGCGCAAGGTTTCTTCCGCCCCCGGTTCGTATTCCCGGTAGCCGGAGGCGGTGCGGCGCGGCGCCAGCACGCCATGCTGCTCGTAATAGCGCAGCATGCGTATGCTGATGCCGCAGCGTTGCGACAGTTCTCCGATTTTCATCGCTTCCCCCATTGACTCTGACACTGTTGTCACAGCTTATCATGCCAATGTCAAGTTCAAGCAAGGGGTTGATGTGAAAGCTCATCGTTTTGACACGCAAGGCGCATTGCGCCTGGAAGGCGTCGCCATGCCGCAACCGGCGGCGGGGGAGGTCAGGATCAAGGTGGCGGCGGCCAGCCTCAACTATCGCGATTTATTGGTGCGCGATGCGGCGCGCCAGGGCGGTTTGCCCGGCCGGACGCCGCTATCGGACGCGGCCGGCGTGGTGGACGCGCTTGGCGAGGGCGTGAGCCGCTGGCGGAGCGGGCAACGGGTGATGGCGTCGTTTTTCCGCGATTGGATAGCGGGCCGCTTCCAGGCGCGCTACATGGCCTCCGCTTGGGGCGGGCAGTCGCAGGATGGCGTGCTGGCGGAATACATCGTCGCGCCGGAGGCGGCGCTGGCGGAGGTTCCCGAGCATTTGAGCCTGATCGAGGCCTCCGCCCTGCCCTGCGCCGGCGTGACCGCCTGGCATGCCTTGGCGGCGCGCGGTGGTTTGTCGGCGGGCGATACCCTGCTCACGCAAGGGACGGGCGGCGTGGCTTTGTTCGGTTTGCAGCTGGCGGTGGCGCTGGGGGCGCGGGTGATCGCGCTGTCTTCGTCCGACGACAAGCTGGCGCGAGCGCGAGCCCTGGGCGCCAGCGAGGGAATCAATTATCGCCAAACGCCGGATTGGGATAGAGCGGTGCGGGAGTTGACCGGCGGCGAAGGCGCGAGCCATGTGCTGGAGCTGGGCGGCCCGGAGACTTTCCAGCGCTCGCTGGCCGCGCTGGCCCCGGGCGGCGTGCTGGCGCAGGTCGGCGTGCTCAGCGGCTTTGGCCCCAAGCCGGATCTGGGCCGCTTGCAGTCCATCAATGCCGACATCGTCGGCGTCACTGTCGGCTCGGCGGCGCATCTGGCCGAATTGGCGGCTTTCATGGCGCGGCATGGCCTGCGGCCGGTGATCGACCGGGTATTCGATTTCGCGCAGGCCGATGCCGCTTATGACTATCTGCGCGCCGCCAGCCACTTCGGCAAAGTGGCGATCCGCGTCGGCGCTTAGAAACGTTGGCGAAGGCCTGATGCGGCGCTGCGCCGACCGCTCGGGCTGCGTCGGCGCGTCTTGTCTCTGGCGCTTTGCCGGCTTTGTGAACGGCGCTCAGGCGGACGCCGACTGTTGCGTTCGCGCGTCAGTGTGGGTCTGGCGCGGGCGTCTTCACAGGCTTCTCCCGTGGGGATGATCACGATCTTGAATGAATGGATTCAGACGTTTGATTGAAATAGCAATGACAATGAATTAACGTCGAGGCTGCAATCCCGTCTCACCGCATGCCGCCACACCCGCATTCCCACGATAAAAACAGTCATTCGCCGCGTATCCGCCACTGCGGCGACAGGAGGAGAAACATGCAGGACTTTGCCCGTCACCCGGGAACGCCGGATCGCGTCGATGTTTTGCCGGCCCAGTCTCTGGGCCAGATGCTGGCGCAGACCGTTGCCCGATATCCCAGGCAGACCGCTTTCCACAATATGGGACGCGATCTGAGCTATCGCGAGCTGGACCGTCAAAGCGCCAAGCTGGCCGATTATTTCCGCCGGACGCTGAAACTGGCGCCGGGCGACCGGGTGGCCTTGATGATGCCCAATCTGCTGCAATATCCGGTGGCCTTGTATGCCGTGCTGCGCGCCGGCCTGGTGGCGGTCAACGTCAACCCGCTGTATACCCCGCGCGAACTGCATCATCAATTAGCCGATTCTGGCGCCGCCGCCATCGTGGCGCTGGAGAATTTCGCCTCGGTGGTGGAACAGGCCAAGGCGGATACGCCTTTGAAGCACGTCGTTCTGACCGCGGTGGGCGATTTGCTGCCGCCGCCCAAGCGCTGGCTGGTCAATGCCGTGGTCAAGCATGTGAAAAAGCTGGTGCCGCCCTACCGCCTGCCCGGCGCTCTCCGCTTCCGCGACGCGCTGGCGGGGGGGCAGGCCGAACGCTGGTGTGACGAGCCGCGAACCTTGGATGATCTGGCGATTCTGCAATACACCGGCGGCACCACCGGCGTGTCCAAGGGTGCGATGCTGACCCACCGCAATCTGCTGGCCAATGTCGAACAGGCCAGGCTGGTGTTGGGCGACGCCTTGCCGGAGGGACGGGCGGTAGTGGCTACGCCCTTGCCGCTGTACCACGTGTTCGCGCTGACGGTGAATTGTTTCCTGATCACCCGCCTGGGCGGCAACTGCCTGTTGATCACCAATCCGCGCGATCTGGACGGGCTAGTGGCCGAGCTGGCCAAGCATCCGGTGAATGCCTTCACTGGCGTCAATACGCTGTTCAATGCCTTGGTGCACCATCCGGGCTTCGCCAAGCTGGATTTCTCGCAGTGGAAAGTCGCCATCGGCGGCGGCGCGGCGGTGCAGCGCGCGGTGGCGGAGGGCTGGAGCAAGATCACCGGCTTGACGCTGCTGGAGGGCTATGGCTTGACCGAGGCTTCGCCGCTGGTGTCGGTCAATGCCTTGGCGACCGGCTATTACACCGGCACGGTAGGCCTGCCGGTGCCGGGCACCGAAGTGCAGCTGCGCGATGACGCCGGCCAGCCGGCGGCCGATGGCGAGCCGGGCGAGGTGTGCGTGCGCGGCCCGCAAGTGATGGCCGGCTATTGGCAGCGGCCTGAGGAGACCGCCAAGGTGTTCCAGGCCGACGGCTTCTTCGCCACCGGCGACATCGGCGTGCGCACTGCGGAAGGCATGCTGAAACTGGTGGATCGCAAGAAGGACATGGTGTTGGTGTCCGGCTTCAATGTGTATCCGAACGAGATCGAAGACGTGGTGGCCCAGCATCCCGGCGTGCGCGAGGTGGCCTGCATAGGCGTGCCTGACGAACGCAGCGGCGAGGCGGTGAAGATCGTGGTGGTGCGCAAGGACGCGGCCTTGCAGGCCGACGAGCTGCTGCGCTTCTGCCGCGAGAATCTTACCGGCTACAAAGTGCCGCGCCACGTGGAGTTCCGCGACGAGCTGCCCAAATCCAATGTCGGCAAGATTTTGCGGCGCGAGCTGCGCGCGGGCCAGACGGCCTGAACGGGCAGGCGGGAGGAGAGCCTGGTTTTCCTCCCGCGGCCGGGGCTTAGAACAAGTCGTCGGTGCGCGTGGCGGTTTCTTTTAGATTTTCCATTTCAGCCGATAGCGTTTCCCTGGCCAGGTTCAACCGCTCCAGCACCCGGTCCGGCAGGCTGACCAGCATCTCGTCGACGCTCATCTCGTTGCGAAAGCCGGAGACCAGGAAGGTGGCCAGGCCTATCAGCAGCGCGTAGGGCGAGGCGTCTTCGTTCAATAGATCGTGCTGGTTGTAGATCGCCTCCTGGATTTCGTCCGGGAAATTCCAGCGCCGTGCCAGCTCCGCGCCCAGCTCGGTCAAGTCCATGCCCAGCAGCATGCGCTCGGTGGCGATGCGGTCGGCGCCGCCGGCGACGATCTTGTCTATCTGCAGCGCCTGTTCCGGCACCGCCACATACAGCACCAGTTCGCCGATATTGGCCAGCAGGCCGCAGGTATAGCCCAGCTGCGCGTCCAGCTTGGCCAGTTTGGCCAGCAGCTTGGCGGTATTGGCCATGGCGAAGCAGCGCAGCCAGAAGGCTTTCATGTCGAAGCCCGGAATGCCCAGCGTGGCGCCGGTGATGCCGGAGGCGATGACCAGCACCCGCAGATTGTCGAAACCGAGCAGCAGCACCGCGTCGTCCAGCGAACCCACCTTGCGGCTGCTGCCAAAGCGCGCGCTATTGGCCAAACGCAGCACGCGCGCGGTCAATACCTGATCGTGGCCCACCTTGTCGCTGATCTCGTCGCTGTTGACATCGGTGCGATGGAAGCTGGCCACCAGCTCCTGCACGACTTTGGGCACCATCGGCAATTTGCCCGACGCCTTGTCGAAAATCTCCGCCACTTGCATCTGTTTTTTCCCCGCTGGCCTTGCAGGTTTGAGCTTAGGCAATCCGCGGCGGAAAGAGAAACCCGCATTGCCGTTGGCAAGTCACTGATATGCAAGGCTATCGTTTTACTTTGAATTTTGCGCTGAGTCGGGATGCGGACTATTTTTCAGCGTGAGGAGCCTGCGAACGTACGGGTTCGAACTTGCGGAGGCGCAAGATGTTGCACCAATTGTCTGTAAAGCAAAAGCTGCTGTTGGGATATGGCTTGTTGATCGTCATCCTGGCGGTGATCGTGGCGACGGCGGTGGCCAATCTCAGCGAGATGCAGGCCAATCGCCGCGAAATCACCAATAACCGCTATCCCAAGGCCGAACTGTGCAACAAGATCGTCGTCGCCACGCAAGAGGTATCCAAACGCATTCGCGACGCAGTCATTTCGGACAGCCCTTCGGAGATCGAATCCAACATCAGCAAGGTGGAAGCCTTGCGCGCCGAAAACACCGCCAGTCTCAACGAGCTGGACAAGACGCTGGTGTCGGTGAAAGGGCGCGGCATCCTGGAGCAGGCGCTGCAGGCCCGTTCCGCCTTGTCGGACTTGTATGCGCCCTTGTATCAGCTGATACGCGCCAACAAGGACCAGGAGTCCAAGGTTTTCTTGCAGAAGCGCTTCGCGCCGGCCATTGAGACCTTCTCGCAGAAATTCAATGAATTGAAAGCGTATCAGGACGGCAAGGTCAAAGAAGCGGTCGAGGCCAGCAATGCCGCTTACAACCAAGCGGTTTCCGTGGTGTTGACCGCGGCGGGCATCGCGCTGGCGGTGGCGATCGCCATCGCGCTGTTCATTTCCAATCTGGTGACCACGCCGCTACGCAAATCAGTGGAGCTGGTGCGCCATATCCAGGAGGGCGATTTGAGCGGCGAGGACGAACACCTGCCGCCCTCGCGCGACGAGGCGGTGGAGATCGCCCGCCATATCCAGAATATGCGGCAGGGCTTGCGCGAAGTAGTATCCAATATCCAGGACAACGCCAATCAGGTGTCGGATTCGGCGCATGAGCTGTCCAGCATGGCCCAGCAGGTGGCGCAAAGCGCTCAGAAACAGTCCGAAGCCACCTCTTCCGCCGCGGCGACGATCGAGCAGCTGACGGTCAGCATCAATCATGTGGCCGATAATTCCACCGCCGCGGCCGAGCAGGCGGAGGACGCCGGCAAGCTGGCGGGCAAGGGCGGCAGGACGGTGCAGGCCTCGGCGGGCCGCATCCAGTCGGTCAGCGACGCGGTGGCGTCCACTTCCGAGCAGATGCGCAGCCTGAGCGGCGAGGTGCAAAGGATAGGCAATATCGTCACCGTGATCCGCGACGTGGCCGACCAGACCAATCTCTTGGCCTTGAATGCGGCGATTGAGGCGGCGCGGGCCGGCGAGATGGGCCGCGGTTTCGCCGTGGTGGCGGACGAGGTGCGCAAGCTGGCGGAGCGGACAGCCAGTTCCGCGCAGGAGATCACCCAGATGATCACCTCCATCCAGCATGGCGCGGACCGGGTGGTGGGCAGCATGGAGCAAAGCCGGAACAGCGTGGAAGAAGTGGCCGGCAGCGCGCATGAGGCCAGCGACTCCATGCATGAGATCGAAGACAGCACCCGCGGCATCGTCGCCACCATAGGCAATATCAGCGGCGCGCTGACCGAGCAGCGCACCGCCAGCCTGAGCCTGGCGCAAAGCATGGAGCAGGTGTCGCAGATGGCGGAGTCAAACAGCGCGACGGTGGAGGAGCTGGCCACCACTTCCAGCCAGCTCAACGCCTTGTCGCACAACCTGCAGGCGGTGACCGCTCGTTTCCGGCTCTAGCCTGCTTGCTCCACGTTTTCCGACCCAGCCTGAGGATGGGCCTCAGGCTGCCGCGGAATGGCGTCATGGACGATCTTGCCTTGCTCCAGCACCACCACTCGTTCGGCCATGGCGATGGTTTCCGGACGGTGCGCCACCAATAGCCGCGTCATCGCGATGTCGCGCACGGCGGCGTTGACCAGCTTCTCGTTCCACACGTCCAGGTGGCTGGTGGCTTCATCCAGCACCAACAGCTTGGGCTGCTTGTACAGTGAGCGCGCCAGCAGGATGCGCTGTTTCTGTCCGCCGGACAGTCCGGAGCCGATGTCGCCGACCAGGGTGTTGTAGGTCATGGGCATGGCCATGATTTCCTGATGGATGGCTGCCAACTGGGCGCAGCGCTGGATGCGTTCCTGGCTGGGTTGCGGATCGAAAAAGCAGATATTGTCCGAAATGGAGCCGGCAAACAGCTGATCGTCCTGCATCACGGTGCCCAGCAGCTGGCGGTAGTTGCCCAGGCCCAGTTGCTTCAGCGGAATGCCGCCGATCAGGATTTCGCCCTCGGTGGGCTCCATCAAGCCCAGCATCAGTTTAAGCAGCGTGGTCTTGCCGCAGCCGGACGAACCGGTGATGGCCAGGCACTGGCCGGCCGGCACCGTCAGATTCATGTCTTTCAGCACATAGGGTTCGCTGTCTGAATAGCGAAAGGCGACGTTGCGAACCTCTATCGTCGGCGTGACCGTGGCGGGATCGATTTCCACATCGTTCAACTCCTGCTCCGGTTCGGTCAGCACGATGTCGGCCACCCGTTCGCCGTGCAGGCGCAGCATGCGCAGTTCGAACAGCTTGTCGATCAGCGCGGCGATGCGCTGGCTGAACTGGTCCTTGTAGCTGAGGAAGGCGAACAGCATGCCCACTGAGAACTGGTTGTTCATCACCGCCAGCGCCGCCAGCCACACCACGATCACCCGCTCGCCGCTGAACAGCAGGGTGTTGGCGGTCTGGAAGGAGATGGACAGTTTGGCGATGCGCAGATCGGCGTTGAACTGGTCGGCCAGCGCGTTGAGCCAGCCTATGCGGCGCTCTTCCTGGCGGCCGAACAGCCGCACGCTTTGCACGCCGCGGGCCGATTCGATGAAGTGGGTGTTCTGCTTGGCGGCGTGGATGATCTGTTCGGCGGTGGCTTCGCGCAGCGCGCGGAAGATGGACCAGCGCAACAGCACGTACAGCGCCACCGCGATCAGGCTGACTGCAGCCAGCGATGGGCTGTACAGAAACATCACGCCCAGCGTGGCCATGACCAGAATGCCGTCGATGACGCCTTCGACAAACTGGGTGGTCAGGCTTTTTTGTATGGTCTGGATGGAGCCGAAGCGGGACACGATATCGCCAAGGTGGCGCTTCTCGAACCAGGGCAGCGGCAGCCGCAGCAGGTGGGCGAAGGCGTTGCCCAGCCATTGGAAGTTCAGATTGGTGGCCAGCACGGTGGTGACCCAGGAACGCACCGCGCCGATGGCGGTTTGCAGCAGCACCAGCAGCAAAAAGCCCACGCCCAGCACGGTGACGAGGTCATGATCGGACGCCACCAGCGCCTCGTCCACCACCCACTGCAGATAAAATGGCGATACCAGCGCGCATACCTGCAGCGCCAGGCCCAGCAGCAATAGTTGCGACATGCCGTGGCCCAGCCCTTCCACCCGCCCCATCAGCGACAGCAGGGAAAACTTCTGTTTTTCCTCCGCCTTCTGGAAGGACGCGCCGGGTATCAGCTCCAGCGCCACGCCGGTGAAATGCTTGGATGCCTCGGCGAGCGGCAGCTTGCGCTCGCCCACCGCCGGGTCGTGAATCACGATGTATTGCCGGCTGACCTGCTTGAGCACCACGAAGTGGTTCATGTCCCAATGCAGCACGCAGGGCAGCTTCAGTTCCGGCAAGTGCTGCATGTCCAGCTTCAGCGGCCGCGGCTGCAGGCCCAGGCCTTGGGCCATGGCGATCAGGCTTTTCAGGGTGGCGCCCTTCAGCGATACCGAGAAGCGGCGGCGCATATTGGCCAAGTCGATGTGATGGCCCCAGTAACCGGCGATCATGGCCAGGCTGGCCAGGCCGCATTCGGCGGCTTCGGTTTGCAGCAGCATGGGCAGTCGTTTGTTTCCCCAAAACTTCAGGATGGGCTGCTTGTGGCTCATTTCAGACTTTCCCTGTGATGCTGTACAGCGGTTCCAACACCCATTCGTACAGTTTGCGTTTTTCCAACAGCACGCTGGCGTCCAGCATCATGCCGGCCTTGAGCGGCTGTTGCAGGCCATAGGTGGTGACGCTCTGGGTATCGAGTTTTACTTTCACCCGGTACAAGGTTTCATTATTGGTCTGCGCCAATCCCGGCATGCTGAGTTCGTCCGGCCGCAGCGCGGTATGCGATACCTCGCTGACCGTGCCGTGGAACTGGCCAAACTTCTGATAGGGATAGGCCTGATAGCGGATCAGCACCGTCATGCCGGGTTTGACGAAACCGGCTGAGCGCGAAGGCGCGTACAACTCCGCCTCCAGCGGCGAGCCGGCGGGCGACAGATTGGCCAGCGGCTGGTTGGCGGCCACGGTCTGGCCCGCTTGCACGGTGATGCCGCTGACCATGCCGGCCTGCGACGCGCGGATCAGCAGCTTGCGTTTGGCCTCGTTCTCGGTCAGATCCTGCTCCACCGAGTCGACATTGCGCTTAGCCGCGGCCTGGTCGCGTTCGGACTGGATTTGAAGGTCGCGCAAATCGGCGCGGTTGCTGTCTTGATCGCGCAACGTGGCGGCGCGGCTGCGCTGCAAGTCGGCCAGTCTGGATTGTTGATCGAGCAGCTCGGCCTGTTTGTCCTGCAAGCCGGCGGCGGAGATGAAATTGGCCTCCTGCAGCTTGCGGTTGCGTTGCACCGCCTGTTCCGCCAGCGCGATGCGGCGCTGTTGAAGAGCGATCAGCTCGTCGCTGCGCGCGACTTCTTTGTCCAGGTCCTCGATTCGGCGTTGCAGCGCCGTTATTTTTTGTTGCGCTTGCAGCCGCAGCACGCCTTGGTCCGAGGCCAGGCTGTCGCGCCGCGCTTGCAGCAAGGCGGTGATGGTGCGCTCGGCGTCGCCGCGGGTGGCGCTGGCGCGCTCATTGGACAGTTCGAACAGCACATCACCGGCCTTGACCATCTGCCCTTCCTGCACCTTGACGACCGACACCACGCCGCTCTGCGCCGGCATCACCCGGATCAAACCCTGGGTGGGCGCAAGCATGCCGGGCACCTGGGCTTTGCGGGAGTAGCTGAACAGGGCGAAGAACAACACGATGCACAGCGCGAGCAAGGTGAACAGGCCAGTCAGCCAGCGGAACGACACCGGGCGGGCCAGCACGATGCTGCCGAACTGGCGGGTGCCGACATGGGCCAGCGCTTCGGCGCGGAACAGGGGCGTGGGTGGGGTGGACATTGAGCTTTCTTACACTGGCAATGAGACTTGAAATGATAATGGCATTTAATGGTTAGGTGGTCAATGGCAAATTGTTGTATAACCGCCAGAAAATCTTAGACGTGAGTAAATATGCTTGTATCAGGATGGGTAGGAGCGAGTAAGGAAGGTATCGTTGCTATGGCATTGAATATGGTCACCAAAGCGAAGTGATTTGCGAGATTTTTATTGGAGATTTTTTCGCCTTTTAAGAACAGTGGAAGTTGAGAAAGAGATTGTAATATTGCGGCGAGTGCATTTGATAAATTGATATGGAGTGATATTTTGACGTGATCAATCATAAGAAATTGCGTCAAGCTAAGCCTTTTTTCATAGATGGCAATGGCGTGGGGCTTGATTGGTTCAATTAAATTCGTGCGGTTGCCAATTTGAATATTTTTGCTTCCGGTTCAAACGTAAAAGCAAATATTAGCAGATTAAATCGTGCAGCAATCAGGAGCTGTTTTGGAGAAGGTAATACTCTCGATGTGTCTAGTTGCTCTTGAGTGGGAAATACAGTCTGCAAAAAAGGGGAATAGACATTTTCATGCTGACTTGATCAGGATTTGATCTGAACGAAGGGCTTGAAGCCATCGCTCATAGCGATCTGATTCCGGGATGGGAGTGACAACGTGAGCATTGGATAATTCCTAAATGCCTCAGCGTTGATGCGCAACGACGCTGCGTGACCCATCCATGTCAGTCAATTTGATTGACTTGACTGTCAATTCAATGCAAAATGGATATAAATGCATTTTGAGTATTTGCGCCGGCATCAGCGCACCACTCCTTGCTGCAGGTCGGCAGCTATCTGGCAGAAGGCTGGGTGCAAGCGAAATGAACCGCATGTTGGCGGCGCCCTACGTTCGTTTGGGGGGCTGCATGGCTGTCATGCCGACACTCGTGGCGCCCAGGCGGTATCGCACGGCCTCTCGCCGGCGAGGCTATCGCCGAGGCGCGAATCCTGCCGGTTTCGACCAGGCAGAAAAAGGCACCGAATATTGGAAGCGCCTCTCGGCGCGGATTGCTGAATATCCCACGGGATATATCCAGAGCCGAAAGGCTCTTTGTTTTGGACCTGAAAAGAAAGACCGTGATGAAACAACAAAACTGTGATTTTGAAACGCAATTGGCTGCCAGCCTGGACATCGCCAAGGCTGTGCGTCTGGACGCCGCGGAAGTCGAACAAGTCAGCGGCGGTTTGAATGCCAAGGAGATCGCCGGCTTGTTCGCTAGCCAGCCGCTGACCGGCAAGGTGGTGCTGCCGCCGCCGCTGACCGGCAAGATCGTCGTCCCGACAGCCGGTAAATAAGCCGGTTCGGCTTGCGCGGCCGTCGTCCCGCTGGGGCTAGGCGGCCGTAGATTCCTCACTGACAACAAGCTGTACAGGCGAATGCCGCAAACAGCGTTTTTTGCATCCTTCCTCAGTCAATAGCTGTTTGGTTCAGCCGCGTCCGTCGCGCGCCAAGCTGGCGCGCGCAGCAGCGTTTTGATCGTTTCCCATCGGGGAGGCGGTCAGAGGGCGATGGCGGCAACGCTATCGGAATGGCAGTACAACATATTGATTGATTCATTTTTGATTTGAAGGAGCAGTCCATGCAACAGCAGCAACCATTGTTCGCCGCATTTCTGGAAGAGCATGAAATCGCCATGGTTGGCGGCGCGGGGCAAGTCACTACCTATGTGGTAGGCGAGGAAAGCCACAGCAATCCGGGCGATGGCACGAACACCACACCGCTGGTGGATCAGCACCACTTCACCACCATGGTGGTGGGCGAGGAGGAGCATGTGCCGCCGTTCATCGGCGCATAAGCTTTGCTCTGGCGCCATTGGCCGCCAGTTTCATTTTGGATAAGCGTTTTTTGCCTATTTTTGATATTTGGAGTGTTTAGCATGTCGCAACAGCAACCGTTGTTTGTCAGCTTTTTGGAAGACCATGAAATTGCCCAAGTGGGCGGTGCCGGCCAATACACCACCTTGGCGGTCGGCGAGGAAGGCCATGGCATTCCGGATTGGCTGAAGCCGGACGCAGCCACCACTTCGCCGCTGAACGACCTGATACATATGTCCACCATGGCGGTGGGCGAAGAAGGTCCGGTGCATTTCGACCCGAATGTCTGAGCATTGATTTGAGGTAGGGACGAGAGCCTGGCATGAGCCCGGCTCTTTTTTGCATTCATGACCGACAGATGCTTTTGGGATTGTTGGCTGGTTTTATTGGGAATGGAACAAAATGAAAGTGTTGGTGGTAACGCATAGCAATGACAAATATTGCCCGCCGTTGGTGATGGAGGCGCTGCAGAAGCAAGGCGCGCAGGCCATCCGGCTGGATACCGACTGTTTCCCGACCGAGGTGAAAATCAATCTGTCGTATCGAGGCGCTGAACGACGGATGTTCTTCAAGACGGCGGACGGCGACGTGGAGCTGGATGAGCTGGATGCGATTTATTGCCGGCGTTTCTCGCCCGCCGGCAAGCTGCCCGACGATATGGACATCCAGTACAAGCGCACCGTGCATCGCGAGTCCTACGCCACTTTGCTGGGCATGCTGTCCTGCAGCGATACCTTCCAGCTCGATCCTTACGACGTGGTCAGCCGCGCGGAAAACAAGCCGCTGCAATTGAAGTTGGCGCAGCAATTGGGTTTCACTGTGCCGGAAACGCTGAGCGGCAACGATCCCGAAGAGGTGCGCGCCTTTTTCCATCGCCATCCGGACGGAATCGTGGCCAAGGTGCTGAAGGCGTTTTCTATCCAGGAAGAAGGCCGCGAAATGGTGATGTACACCAACCGGCTGCAGGAATCCCATTTAGGCGAGCTGGACCGGCTGGCGCTAGGGCCGCTTACTTTTCAGCAACTGATTCCCAAGGCGCTGGAACTGCGCGTCACCGTTGTGGGCGAGCGCATCTTCGCCGCCTCGGTGGACTCGCAAGGCAGCGAAAAAAGTCAGACTGACTGGCGCCGCGATGGCCTGACCTTGCAGACGGCTTGGTCGCCGTATCAGCTGCCAATGGACGTCGAGCGCAAGATCTTACGGTTGATGGACATTCTGCAGCTCAATTACGGCGCGCTGGATTTCATCCTGACGCCGCAGGGCGAACTGGTGTTTCTGGAGATCAATCCGGCCGGAGAGTTTGTCTGGATGCAGACGTGCACCGGCTTCCCCATCGCCGACGCATTGGCCGAGGTGCTGCTGGGCAAGGCGCCGCGGCGCGAAACCTACCGTTTCGGCACGCCGCGCGCTTGAGTTGTCAGTGGCGGAATGCGGCTGCCAGCGCGGCAGCCGCTTGCTCCGGCGCATCCTGCTCGAACAGCCCGCCTATCACCGCGATGGCGGATGCCCCTGCGGCGGCGACTTGGCCGGCATTGGCGGCGGTGATGCCCCCTATCGCCACCGTGGGCGCGCCCAAGGACGCGGCGTCGCGGAATAGCGACAGCGGCGCGGCGACGGCGCCGGGTTTGGTCGGCGAGGGAAACACCGCGCCGAAAGCCACGTAGCCGGCGCCGGCGGCGATGGCTTTTTCCGCCAGATCCAGCCGGTTGTAGCAAGACGCGCCGATGACGGCGTCCGGTCCCAGCGCCGCGCGCGCGGCGGCGATGTCGCCGTCGTCGCGGCCCAGATGCACGCCGTCGGCGCCGGTGGCGATGGCCAGCCGCACATCGTCATTGACGATGAACAGCGCGCCGGCGTCGGCGCACAGCTGCCGCAAGGTGGAAGCTTGCTCCAGCCGGCGCGTCGGATCGCCGCTTTTGTCCCGATATTGCAACACGCGGGCGCCGCCCTTCAGCACGGCCGCCACGGCGTCGAACAAGCGGGCGCTGTCCCAGCCGTCCGGCGTGATCGCATACAAGCCCTCAACCCTTGGCGGCATCGCCTTCCTCCTCGTCCGAGGCGCGCGCCCAGAACATCCGGTCCGGCAAGAACTGGCCCATGCCGGGGCGGAAGCCGTTCAGCAGGGTCTGATAGGTGTATTCCTGCGCCTCGCGCACCGCCTCCGGCAGCAACAGGCCGGTGGCCAGCATGCCGGCTATGGCCGAGGCCAGCGTGCAGCCGGAGCCGTGGTAGCTGCCGGGCAGCCGTTCCCAGTGGTCCGCCCGCACCACGCCGTCCTGGCCGTACAGGCTGTTCACCACTTCCTTGGTATTCTCGTGGGTGCCGGTGATCAGCAGATAGGGGCAACCCAGCGCCAGGATGCGTTCGGCGCATTGGTCCAGCGTCAATTCCTCGTCTTCGTCCGGGTCGTTGCTGGCCAGCCGGCGCGCCTCCTGGCTGTTGGGGGTGAGGATGGACACCTGCGGGATCAGCATGTCGCGCATCGCCGAAATCACGTCCTCGTCCGCCAGATCATGGCCGCCGCCGCTGGCCAGCACTGGGTCCAGCACCACCGGGATGTCGGGGTAATCGGCGATCAGCTGCGACACCACGGCCACGTTTTCCACGCTGCCAAGCATGCCGATCTTGAACGCCGCCACCGGCATGTCCTCCATCAGAAAGCGGGCTTGGTCGTTGACCCAGTCCGAATCCAGCACCATCAGGTCGTTGACGCCGACGGTGTCTTGCACCGTAATGGCGGTAATGACCGACAGCGGGTGGCAGCCCAGGCTGGCCAGCGTCAGGATATCGGCCTGGATGCCGGCGCCGCCGGAGGGGTCGGAACCGGCCAGCGTCAGCACGGTTGGCGGGGAGGGAGGCGTGTTCAAGGGCGAACCTCTTTTGTTTTATTGCGGTGGCAGGATTTAGAATACCTATTTTATCCGAACCTGAGGGCGAAGCCATGCGTACCTGGATGTGTCTGATCTGCGGTTTCATCTACGACGAAGCGAGCGGTCGGCCGGAAGACGGCATTCCGCCGGGCACCCGTTGGGAAGATCTGCCGCCCAACTGGACCTGTCCGGACTGCGACGCGCGCAAGGACGATTTCCAGATGGTGGAAATCTAGTCTTATGGCCGGCAAGCAATCCCGTTGGCCGCGCCGGCTGAGCGCGGCGCTGCTGGCCGTCTGGCTGGCGGCTTGCGCTCAAGTCAACACCACCGGCGGCGGCTCGGTGGGCATCAGCCGCGGCCAGACCATGCTGCTGTCCAGCCAGGAAGTGGAGCAGATGTCGGCCAAGTCCTATGCTCAGCAGTTGGGCCAGGCGCGCGCCAAGGGACAGTTGAATACCGACGCCGAGCTGACCATGCGGGTGCGGCGCATCTCGCAGCGTTTGATCGCGCAGACGCCCACCTTCCGGCCGGACGCGCGCAACTGGCGCTGGGAAGTGAATGTGCTGCGCACCGACGATATGAACGCTTATGCGATGGCGGGCGGCAAGATCATGGTGTACAGCGGCCTGGTGAACGGCCTCAAGCTCAGCGACGCCGAGCTGGCGGCGGTGATAGGCCACGAGATTTCCCACGCCCTGCGTGAGCATACCCGCGAGAACATGAGCCAGGCCTACGCGCAGCAGCTGGGCCTGTCGCTGGTGGGCGCCTTGGCCGGCCTGAGCGCCGACCAGATGCAGCTGGCGTCCATGGTGACCGATGTGACCTTGAACAAGCCGCACAGCCGCACCATGGAGTCCGAGGCCGACATCATGGGCCTGGAGCTGATGGCGCGCGCCGGTTATGACCCCAACGCCGCCGTCAATGTGTGGAAAAAGATGCAGTCGGCCGGCAATGGTGGCGGACCGGAATTTTTGTCTACCCACCCGTCCGGCCCAACCCGCATCCGCGATCTGCAGGCGCGCATTCCGCAGGTCTGGCCTTTGTACCAGGTTGCGGCCAAAGGATGAGCCGCGTGAACGCCTTGCCTGAGGACCTGATCGGCGCGCTGCTGGCGTATGCCTGCGCCCTGCCCGGCGCCGAGTTCGACATCAAGTGGGGCGGCGCGCGGGTGGTCAGCATTTGCGGCAAGATGTTTCTGCTCTGCGGCGAGCAGGGCGTGAGCTACAAAGTGCCAGACGAGGATTTCCTGGCGCTGTCCGGTCTGCCCGGCGTGCGGCCTGCCCCGTATCTGGCGCGGGCGCGCTGGGTGCAGACGCTGACACTGGAAGCGCTGACGGCGGATGATCTGCGCGCCGGCATCGCCCGTTCGCGCGAGCTGGTATTGGCCAAGCTGCCCAAGGTGGCGCGGCTCAAGTATGGAGCGCCGGCATGAGCGCGGGCCCGATCGCGGCGGTATGGATTCCGGTGCCGGATTGGCGAGCCGGTTTGGCTTGGTATGGCCTGGCCTTTCCCGAAGCCCGCTGCATCGAGTTGCCGGCGTTTGATTTCGCTTGCCTGGCGTGGGACGGCATCCGGCTGGAGGTGGTCCAGTCCGATGCCCAATCGCCGCGGCACCGTGGAGTATTGGCGTTGCGACGACCTGGCCGCGCGCATGCTCCAGCTGGAGGGCTTGGGCGCGAGGCCGATGGTGATCGAGAACGGCCTGAGCATGTGCCAGTTGCAAGACCCTTGGGGCAATTTGATCGGCCTGCGCGGCCATTCATCATCTATTGGATAAGGCCATCGTGACCTACCTATATCTCAAAGCCTTCCATATTTTCTTTGTCGTCTCTTGGTTCGCCGGCCTGTTTTATCTGCCACGCTTGTTCGTCAACTTGGCCATGGCCGAGGAAAGGGCGGAGTACGACCGCCTGTTGCTGATGGCGCGCAAGCTCTACCGTTTCATGACGCCGTTGGGCGTATTGGCGCTGGCTACCGGCTTGGGCTTGTGGCTGGGGTTCGGCATTGCCGGCGGCTGGCTGCATGCCAAGCTGACGCTGGTGGCCGTGCTGGCGGGCTACCACGGCTATTGCGGCAAGCTGTACCGCGATTTCGCCGCCCGGCGAAATGGCAAGAGCCATGTCTGGTTCCGCGTGTTCAACGAGTTGCCGGTGCTGGTTTTGCTGGCGGTGGTGATCTTGGTGGTGGTGAAGCCGTTTTGAGCGAAAGGCGCAAATGAAACCGTGGATCTTGGCCGCCGCGCTGGCTTGGCCGATTTGCAGTCTGGGCGCATCGATGGCAGCGCCTGCCCAGCCGGCCGCCCTGGCGCTGAGCGTGACCCGCGATGGCGAGACGCTGGCCCGGCTGCCTTTATGCGTCGCCGCCGGCGGCGAGTTCAGCGGAGAGGGCAAGCAGGACGACGCCGCGTTTTCCATGCGCGGCCAACTGTTGCCGCTCAAGGGCAAGCTTGCGCCCGTATTGAGCTTTCAGCTGAGCTGGCGCGACGCCGATGGCGAACGCAAGCTGGCCAGCCAACTGCAGCTGGAGGAGGCGGAACCGACCTTACTGGGCAGCTTGCCGCAGCAGGTCTACCCCTATGGCCGCGCGCCGGGGGTGGAGCCGCAAACCAGCAGTCTGAGCTTTTATCTGGAGCCGCGGAAGGCCTGTCCGCCGCCGTCGGCTCCGCAATAAGACATTTCAAGGAGGCCGCATGGCTTTGGAAATCGAGCGCCGCTTTGTCGTGAGCGGCGACGCGTGGCGCGGATTGGCGCCGGGCGTGCAGTACCGCCAGGGCTATCTGTCGGTGGAGAAAGAGCGCACCGTGCGGGTGCGGGTGGTGGGCGAGCAGGCCTGGCTGACGCTGAAGGGCAATATCAGCGAAATCAGCCGCCATGAGTTCGAATACCCGATTCCGCTGGCCGACGCGCAAACCATCATGGCCAATATGTGCCCGATGCTGGTGGACAAGCTGCGCCACCGCATCGAATACGCCGGTTTTGTCTGGGAGGTGGACGAGTTCTTCGGCGACAACGCCGGCCTGGTGTTGGCGGAGATAGAGTTGCCGGCCGAGGACACGCCTTTCGACAAGCCGGCCTGGGTGGGCGAGGAGGTGACGCTGGACGGACGCTACACCAATGCCTATCTGTCCAAGCAGCCGTATCGCAGCTGGTAGCAGGCAAGACGAAATCTTGGGTGGCTGAATGCTGAGAGCGTTTTATCCCAAGGTTTGGTTTAGAAGCCTTGGCTTGGCAGCCGCTATTTTTGTCGACAAATCACGGGTGGATTCAAGAGTCGGTCGACTTCGCTGCATATTGATGCTCGAAACGGATGCGAGCACCTGAACCCGCCATCAAAGCATAGGGTTGCTCGGCAACCGAGTGGCGGCAGCCTACTCTCGCGCGCTGGGATGGACATTTCTGCTTGAACTCCCCCCTCTGTTCCAAGTGCTTACTGGGCTGAATCGGTACGCCAAGAATGGCGGGGGCGGGTTCGCCAAAGTCCAACAGCTTGGAGCTTGGCGATGATAGATTCTGCTCAAGCTGCGCGTTGTTGGATCCTCTTTTCAATCCACGATGATGTGTCGCGCGTTCCTGCCTTGTCTTTGCACAGGGCATTCGGACGGGTTTTCTGTCTGCGGGGCAGGGGATGTTTGCTGCACATCTAAGATCCGGTTCCCGCCTGCATGATCGTGCTGGCGCAACTGCTCTGCCAGCTTATCCGCAATTGCTATCGCGCACTTCGCGCTTATTCTTCATTCCAGTTTCGTCTGTAGGCCACTCCGCTTTTCCAGAGCAAAGCTCCCTAGCGCCTATCTAAGGATAGAACGTAGTCTATTGATGGGCTGAGTTAGCTAGCCATGGCACGCCTCCGTGGAAGGCGGAGGATAATGTTTTTTGGAGTTTCTGACTGATAATTCTCTCCATCTCGGACACACTTATCTGGTATTCAGGGGTTTTATTGGGCGAATAGAGCGGGATTTAACGGATTATGGGGGGGGATGTCAGCACCTGTTGGGATATGACCACAGAAAACAGAGGGAAGTAAAAGGACATCTTGATTATATTGACTATTTCCGTTGCTGCTGGGAATATGATACATAAATGACTTTGTCATTTAATTTTCCAGGGTGTTGCCACCGATACGGGTTAAGCAGTAAATGCTCTTTTAGTGATAGGTAGTGCCTACCCTTCGCAAGTTTTAGAGGGATTCTTTTTTTAAATTTATGCTTTTGGCATATTTATTGGTTTTATCATCATGCACGTTCGTTTAAAGATGATTGCCTGAATGGATCTACCAAAATGAGAACTGATCATAGCTTATGTCCGAGCGCAGAGTTTGAGCTGAATGGAGAGGTTGTTTTTGGAATGGTCGGCGGTTCAGCTCAGGAGCGACGCGTCATTTACTTGCGGCAGGCAGTGCCTATCGAACAGGTTGATATTTCACGTTTGAATGGCATTACACCTGGCGAAGTTTTCCGGGTAGCGGGTACATGCGCAAAAGATAATTGCGCGCATCATGATGGAGATAGCCAGCAATGCTCATTGGTTAACCGGATTGTTGAAAAAGCGCCTGTTGTTACATCAGAACTGGCGTATTGCGCTATTCGCCATAGTTGTGTTTGGTGGGGGCAGCATGGCAGAAGTGCCTGTGAACGGTGTTCACAAGTGGTGTCGCGAGACTTGATGCCCAGCGAGGAGCTGGCCGAGGCCAGGATACCTCCAAATCGGCAAAATATATCTAGCGATATAAACACGCAATCTAGCGCTGTTCAGTCGGGTGGTTGAAACAAATCGAGAAATTTTATGATTTTGGCCTAAGAAGAAGGGTTCTGGGCTCTAACCTGAAGGAGAAAACTCATGAAGAAGCAAGAAAGCGCTGTTAAAGAAAATTTTGACTCGCAGTTGCTGGAGAGTCTCGAAATCGCAGGGCTGGTGCGATTGAGTGCAACAGAAGCAGAGCATGTAGCAGGTGCAGGGCGTCCAGGTGAGATCGACACAGGTTTTTTACCGGTGGAACGGAATTAAGTTACTTTGTGAAAATAAAGATGTCTTGATTTTAATTTGAGGTTATACATCCGCAAAAGGAGACATTGTGATGAAACAACAAGTTATATGCTCAGCAGAGTTTGATCAGCAGTTGCAAGCTAGCTTGGAAATAGCCAATCTCGTTCGCCTGAGCCAGCAAGAGGAAGATTTAGTAAATGGTGGTCATCCTCCGGGAAATACCATCAACAATGGGATTGTTTATAATCCAAAAAGAGATTATTGATTGGCTGGAAACATTAGCACGAAGCGTTGCATAGCAGGTATCTACCTGTTGCCTCCCAAGCAATTATCTGAGTAAACGTATCTGGAAGCTTACCCTCGTCGGCTAGGGCTTGGGTGAGCTTCTGGAAACGTTTCAGGCCAAGACAATATGATTGTCACATAGCACGAACAAGCGCATGCTGACTCTTCGCAAAGAGATTCAGCAAGTCGCAGGCCGAGCGGGCCGATCTGGCTACTCGCTATAATGTCACCATCGACATCATCCTGAAATGGGAACGTCAGCATAACGTCCTGATCTGACTCAAACGGCACTCCGGTGAAGGCCTGAGCAGGCTTATTCAGGCAGCGCACTGCGCTTGGGCTGTGCGCAATGTGGCTGCTAGGGAGTTTTCTAATGGATATCCGTGATTCTAGAGTCTTTTTGAGTTTAGATATGGCGATCAGTGTCGCTTCCCATCTTTGAGCTTTCTACTTGCCTGAGCCCCCAGCAAACCAATCCACATGGCTATGAGTTGATGTATTCCTTTTAATATCATCAGCTTGTGTCGAGTTGCGGATGAGGGCCCTTTACTATTGTCGGTCCGTGGCGTTTGTTAATAATGCATTAAGCATTTTTGGCGATATCCATTGCCGCCGTGGTGGGAGAGCAAGCATCATCAGCCTGAAGGGCTATTCATCAGTTCAAGTCGTTTCTGAAAAATGCGGATCTTGATTGGGTTTGGATATCTGTAGACGTCGCCTTTTTTCAAGGCGATTTGTGATCATGGATGCCTTTCCAATACAATTTGCAGAATATCATCAATGATCCTGAGGTATAGGCATGGAGCGAGGAGTCTTGCCCATCTCAAGGCCGAAGCGATCAACAATGGGCTGGTGAACGTAAACATGAACGATGGACTGATTCCGCGGCTGCTTGAGGTGCGGGCGCGGTTGGCGCAGGCTTGTCGCCAGGCCGGCAGGCCGGACGATGCCGCCACCCTGCTGGCGGTGAGCAAAACCTTTCCCGCCGAGGATGTGCGCGCGGCCTGGGAGGCCGGGCAGCGCGCCTTCGGCGAAAACTATGTGCAGGAACTGCAGCAGAAGAGCGAGGCCTTGGCCGATCTGGCGGTGGAGTGGCACTTCATCGGCCCGCTGCAGTCCAATAAAACCCGCATCGTCGCCGAGCGCGCGCATTGGGTGCATTCCATCGACCGTTTGAAGATCGCCGAGCGCTTGTCGGCGCAGCGCCCCGCGGACTTGCCGCCGCTGAATGTCTGCGTGCAGGTTAATGTGTCGGGCGAGGACAGCAAGAGCGGCTGCGCGCCGGCGGAGGCGGCGTCATTGGCGCGGGCGGTGGCGGCATTGCCGGGCCTGCGTTTGCGCGGCCTGATGTGTATCCCGGAACCAACCGAGGACTCAGCCAGCCTGGCATCGCAATTCGCGCTGCTGCGCCAGCTGCGCGACGGCTTGCAAGCCGAAGGCCTGGCGCTCGACACGCTGTCTATGGGCATGTCGGCGGACTTGGAGCTGGCGGTGGCCGAAGGCGCCACGCTGGTGCGGGTGGGCTCGGCCATTTTCGGCCACCGAAGCTATACCAATTGAGTTTTTAGGCGCGCAGCGACGCGTCCAGAGGACACTATGCAAATCACCTTCATCGGCGGCGGCAATATGGCCGCCGCCATCATCGGCGGACTGGCCCGCCAGGGCGGCCACCGCCTTCACGTGGTGGAGCACCAGCAGGACAAGATAGACCAGCTGGCGGCCAGCTTCGGCTGCAGCGGCGGCCAGGCGCTGCCGGAGCGTTTCGAGGCAGAGGACGTGGTGGTGCTGGCGGTGAAGCCGCAGCAACTGCGCGAGCTGTGCCTGCAACTGGCGCCGCGGCTGAATGGCGCGCTGGTGGTGTCCATCGCCGCCGGCATCCGTCTGGACGCCCTGCGCCGCTGGCTGGGCGCGGAGCGCATTGTCCGCGTGATGCCCAATACCCCGGCCATGGTCGGCAAGGGCGTATCCGGCCTGTATGCCGATGCGGCGGCGTCCGCGGCTGACCGCGAGGCGGCCGAGACCATCATGCGGGCGGCGGGCTTGACCGTGTGGTTGCGGGACGAAACCGGCATCGACGATATCACCTGCGTGTCCGGCAGCGGCCCGGCCTATGTGTTCTACTTCATCGAGAGCATGATAGAGGCCGGCGTGAAGGCCGGCTTCAGCGAAGCCCAGGCGCGCGAACTGGTGCTGGCCACCTTCGACGGCGCGGTGGAGTTGGCGCGGCAAAGCCCGCTGCCGGTGGCCACGCTGCGCCAGAACGTGATGTCCAAGGGCGGCACTACCGAGCGCGCCATCCAGCGCTTCGAGGCGGAGGGCGTCAAGGCCGCCATCGTCGCCGGCGCGATGGATTGCCGCGACCGCTCCATCGAAATGGGCCAACAACTTAGCCAGGAGTAAACCGCCATCATGTTTGTCGATACCCTGCAGTTCCTGATCAAGACCCTGTCCGGCCTGTTCGTGCTGGTGCTGCTGCTGCGGTTCTATCTGCAAGTGGCGCGCGCGCCGTTCAAGCACCCGGTGTGCCAGTTCGTGATGGCCGCCACCAATTTCCTGGTGCTGCCGGCCCGCAAGCTGGTGCCGTCGGTGCGCAATTACGATACCGCCACCATGTTGCTGGCCTGGCTGGTGTGTCTTCTGGCCAACATTCTGATGCTGCTGCTGGGCTCCTTGCCCGAGGTGTTCGCGTTTCCGCAGGTATGGGTGGCGCTGGCCTTGCTATCCTTGCTGGAGGTGTTCAAGCAATCGCTGACGCTGCTGATGGGCGCGGTCATCGTCCAGGCGGTGCTCAGCTGGGTGAACCCCTATAATCCGATCGCGCCGGTGCTGGACAGCCTGACCCGACCTTTCCTGCGGCCTTTCCGCAAGGCGGTGGTCGGCGGCGTCGATCTGTCGCCGCTGGTGCTGTTGCTGATCGTCCAGGTGATTCTGATGCTGCCGGTTCGCATGCTGGAAGCAGGATTCTTGACCCAACTCAAGGTGGTCATTCAGTAATCCGGGATATTTGTCATATTTTGACGCCGCCGGCGTTTTCGCTGGCGGCATGGTGAATCGAAACGGAGAAACAAGATGAAAAAGATCCTGCTCGCCGCGCTTGTCGCTGGCTTTGTCGCTACGCCCGCCATGGCTAATATGCAATTGGCCCAGAAATACGCCTGTACCGCGTGCCACGCCGTAGACAAGAAGATTGTCGGCCCGGCTTACAAGGATGTGGCCAAGAAATACGCCGGTCAGAAAGGCGCTGAGGCTATGTTGGTTTCCAAGGTGAAGAACGGCGGCTCCGGCGTATGGGGCCCGGTGCCGATGACCCCGCATCCGAATATCCCGGACGCCGATCTGCACGCGCTGGTGAAATGGGTGCTGAGCCAGAAATAAGCACATAAACGATCTGTATGAGGCAAGTTCGCAACACGACTTGCCTGCGAAGGCGGCCTTGGGCCGCCTTTCAGATTATGGGCGCCGCTGTGTTTGCAGCCTCCGGGCCTAAGCCTGCCGGCGAGCCCCGCGCGCCGTGAGCGGAATGATGGCTGCGCGCATGGCGCCGACGCCTGCGCGGGCCAGATCCAGCTGCGCCGGGCGAAGAATCAAAGCGCATTCAGAAGACTGATAAATCAATCGTTTAAGCGTGGCGTTTTTGATGCTGGTTCTTCAGGAATGGACTCGCGGCGCCTGGTCCGCGGCTTGAGCCGGCTACTAGCCGGCGCTGAACTTGTCGCGGAGAAAAGGGTCGAAGAAGCCGCGCCTATTCAATTTTATTCACAGGGCGGACTTGTTATCGTTGTAAATGGGGGCTATATCAATTGTTAGCGGCAGCGGGTGATTATTTGGATTCAGGTCCAAGACAGTTGCGCAAATATTGGCCCACCGGTAATCTTCTCCGCCTGTTGCCAACTCTATGCTGGAAGCACCAAATATGGCCAAGCTGACCGAACAGGATATCCTCAACTGGGAAGGCGATGATTATATGAACGCCGACCACCTTGAGTTTTTCAAGGACCGGTTGTTGCAGATGCAGCAGGAGTTGCTGGTAAACGCCAACGCTACCGCCAACCATCTGCAAGAACAGGAAGCCACGCCTGACCCGGCCGACCGGGCCACGCTGGAAGAGGAATACGCGCTGGAGCTGCGCACTCGCGACCGCGAGCGCAAGCTGCTGCAAAAGATTCAGGCCTCGATCCGCCAGATCGAGGATGGTTCCTACGGTTTCTGCGAAGACACCGGCGAGCCGATCGGCCTGAAGCGCCTGATGGCGCGTCCGACCGCCACCCTGTCGGTGGAGGCTCAGGAACGCCGCGAGCGCATGAAGCGCCAATACGCCGACTGATCCGGCGGTATTCCAAACAGAAGCGCCATAGCCGCGAGGCCGTGGCGCTTTTTGTTTGCCGTTTCGCCGCCGCAGTTGTCGGCTGCGGATAAATCCGGTTATCTTGTTGCTATGCAAAAAACAAGTTAGCCAAGGGACACCCGCATGCAACGCCAGACCGACGACGTCAGAATCCGCGAGATCAAAGAACTGCTTCCTCCGATCGCCCACCTGTACGAGCTGCCTATCAGCGAACAGGCTTCCGAGTTGATCTACAACACCCGTCGCGACATCGCGGCGCTGTTGCGCGGCGAGGACGATCGTCTGTTGGTGGTGATCGGCCCCTGTTCCATCCACGACACCGATGCCGCCATCGAATACGCGCAAAAGCTGGCGCCGCTGCGCGACGCGCTGGCGAACGAGCTGGTGGTGGTGATGCGGGTTTACTTTGAGAAGCCGCGCACCACGGTGGGCTGGAAGGGCCTGATCAACGACCCGCACCTGAACGAGTCTTACGACATCAACGCCGGCCTGCGCATCGCCCGCCGCCTGCTGCTGACGCTGAACAATCTGGGCATGCCGGCCGCGACCGAATTCCTGGACATGATCACGCCGCAATATTTCGCCGATCTGATCAGCTGGGGCGCCATCGGCGCGCGCACCACCGAAAGCCAGGTGCATCGCGAGCTGGCTTCCGGCCTGTCCTGCCCGGTGGGCTTCAAGAACGGCACCGACGGCAATCTGAAAATCGCGGTGGACGCGATCCGCTCGTCCAGCGTGCCGCACCACTTCCTGTCGGTGACCAAGACCGGCCATTCGGCCATCGTCTCCACCGGCGGCAATCCGGATTGCCACGTGATCCTGCGTGGCGGCAAGGAGCCCAACTACTCGGCTGAGCACGTGAGCGCCGCCGCCGCCGAGCTGACCGCCGTCGGCCTGCCGCACAAGCTGATGGTGGATTTCAGCCACGCCAACAGCCGCAAGGACTATCGCCGCCAGATGGAGGTCAGCGCCGATGTGGCCAGCCAGATGGCCGCCGGCGACCAGAACATCTTCGGCGTGATGGTGGAGAGCCATCTGGTGGAAGGACGCCAGGACCAGAAGCCGGGCTGCGAGCTGAAGTACGGCCAGAGCATCACCGATGGCTGCCTGGGCTGGGACGACACTGAAAAGCTGCTGAGCCAGCTGGCCGACGCGGTCAAGGCGCGTCGCGCCCGGGCCGCCGAATAAGCCGCCGCTGAGCCAAAAGCAATGCCCCGCCTTGGCGGGGCATTGTCGTTTCCAAGCGCGCCGGATGCGCGCTTAGTGGGCGGATACCAGATGGTCGGCCATCTCTTTGATCGCCTTCATCTGCGCGCCGCTCTTCCAGGCATAGGCCGGGCCGGTATAGCCGAACCAGTCCCAGCAGCCTTGCGGATTCGCGGTGGAAGTCGTGGTCTGCGGATACAGCACCAGGATATGGTTGCTGTCGGCCCAGTTGTTGTAGCCGGTGTGGGCGTAGAAGGCGTCGCCGACTTTGCCGGCGTATTGCTGGCAGCCGTGCAGCGCGATATGCACCTTGCAGGCCTCGCCCTCGGCGCAGGCGCGCGGCACATAGACAAAGCCCTCCGTCGCCAGGCTGCTGCCTGCCGGCGCGTAGCGGCTTTGATCGAAGCGGACGATCTTGCCGGTCAGCGCCTGGGATTTAGGCTGCAGCGGGCCATAGATATGCTGCAGGATCACGCCGGCCTGGTCATAGCCCTTGCCCTGCGACTCGCAATGATTGATATAGGGCGTATTGGTGACGGCGCAATCATTGCCGTAGGCCGGGGTGATCTGGGCATGGCCGGCGGGCAGGCTGCGCTCATAGGCGATCTGCTTGTCCGGCACACCGGCTTGGCGAAACCACTCCGCCGCCACATCCACCACCTGGGTTTTCACCGTGTTGTCGTTGCTGCCGCTGAACAGGTAGACGCGGCGGCTGGCCAACTTGTCCAGCGGGTCGATCTGGCCGGCGCGGGCGAACTGGCGCGCGGTGGCCAGCAAGGGGCCGACCGCGGGCGGCTGCCCGACATTCATGCATGGGCCGGCGCCGGCCAGCGTGCCCTTGGCGCAGTAATAGGGTCCGCCTGCCACCACGCCGGCGCCCACCACCGAAGCGGAATAAGCGACCTGATACTGCGCGGCCATGAAGGCGCCTGATGACAGGCCGGACACCGACGATTGCGTTTTGTCGCCGCGGAAGGCCGGCAGCGGGTCGGCGGCCAGGGCCGGCATGGCCAGTAATGCGATGATGCTGAGCAAGGTGGGGGATTTCATCCAACACTCCTCGAGATGAGGCCGGCAAGGCCGGCATTAAGGGAAACTGCGAAAGCTGTTCCAAGAGGATGGTTCAAGATGAAAATGGCAAATGGATAGGAGAATGGCAATAGGCCGTTTGGCCGGGGAGATGCCCGCCGCAGGGAAGCGGCAGGCGGATTTCAAGCGGGCCGAGGCAGGGCCTGCCGTCAGGCGTTAAGGCTCTCGCTGGCCGGCGCCGTCGCGGGCTCCGCCAATACATCCTTCAAGGCGACCAGCGCGTTGCTGACAGCTGGACCGCCGGCGTAGAAAGTCAGCTGCAGCACGGTTTCCAGAATCTGCTGACGGGTGGCGCCGACCCGCAAGGCCGCTTCGGCGTGCGCCACCAGCTGCACCAGCGCGAAGCCCTGGGTGACGCAGGCGGCGACCAGAATCAGCTCGCGGGTGGCCAGATCCAGGCCGGGACGGGTCAGGATGTGGCCGGTGGCCCAGGCGATGGTCATGTCGGCGAAATCGGGGCTGACTTCCGCCACCGCGGCTACCCGCTCGCCGCCGGTGTGGCCGCCATGCAGGCGTTCGATCAGTTCCAGGCCTTGTTGATACTGCGCGTCTTGGCGAATCATGCTTGCTCTCCTTGTGGGTCGATGCCGATGCATCTGGCATGCAGTGTCGCCAAAATCGGCGGAGAGATTAAGCCGGCGCGCGGATGAGCTGTCGAAACTCCAGGTTTGAAATGGCGAAGGCTGGCAGATGCGTTGCCTCCGCCATCCGCCGGTTTAGCGCGCGGCGGCGGTGGAGCCGCCGATCAGCTTGGCGATGGACTGGGCCAGCGCGGCGTTGGGCAGGGCGAAGAACAGCCCGCCGCGGCCGTTCTGGGCGCTGGCGCAATTGCCGGACAGCGCGCCTTCCTGATTCATGTCGCCAAAGATGGCATAAGGGGCGGCGCCGCCAGTGCTGACGCCGATTTTGGCGTGGTTGAAGTTCTTGCCCAGGCCGCCCTTCAGCGAGAAGGTCTGGCCGGCCCAGCTGCCGGAGGTGGCGATGGCCACCGGGCCCGGCGTCGGCAGGCTGCTGTCCCAGCAAGCCGGCGCGCCGGCCTGGCTAGTGCTGGGAATGGCGTAGCTTTTGCTGGCCTCCCACCAGGTGGCGGCGCGCAGCGGAATGCCGCCCAGCTCGGCGGAAACAAGCTGCCACGGCGGCACCTGCAGCGCGGATGGCTTGGCGATCAGCGTGACGCCGCTGGACAGCTGGCTGACTTGCGGAGTGGTGCTGGCCGATTGCTGGCCCAGTTGGCTGACCGCATTCTGGATGTCGGCCGGACCGCCGTTCTTGACGATCTGCGGGTTGCCCGGATCGGTCACGGCGCTGGCGTTGGCCAGGCCCTGCAGCACCGCCAGCACATCGTTGTGGCTGAGTTTCAGCGAGAAGAAGTGCTGGCTGACCTCGACGTCGTTGTCCTGCACGCAGCCCAGGGTGTTGCCGTCGCTGGTGCGCGGGTATTGCGCGCTGCCGGAGGCCGGCCACGACGGCGTGCTCACCTGCATCACCACGCCATTGCCCTGGTCGTCCCAGGCCAGCACGCCCTTGGAGTGGCCCCAGGGCGCGTTGCAGGCATTGCCGGAGCAGGAGGGAATCGCCGGATCATCGTAGAACTGGTCGTTCCACACCACGTAGTTCAGCGTGCCGTTGTAGATCTGGCTGAAGGTGGCGCCGACCGGATCGGCCGGCGTGTCGCCGACGCAGCCGCCGCCTTGGCTCAGGCTGGGCTGGCTGCTGCTGGCGTAGACGTATTGTTGGCTGAAGCTTTTGCCGCTGGTGTAGCTTTGCGGGCTGCCGCCGAACTGGCAGCTGTTCACCGGGGTCGAGCCGCCGCAGCCGGGAAAGGAAGCGGCGTTGAACTTGAAGGCGAACCACCAGTTGACCGGGTGGCTGGCGTCCAGCAGCGGCGAGGGGGCGGCGTGGGCCGCGCCTTGCAGCGCGGCTAGGCTCAGCGCGGCGGCCAGGGCGGCGCGGCGTAAAGTGGTGGGTACAGTCATGGCGTTTCTCCGTTATTTGTTATGTAGACCTATTGAACGTGCCAAATAAATGGCCGCGCGCCATGCTGATTGAATAATGTGTATGGATTGTTAAACCGCTGCTTGTGGAAACAATTGTTAATGCAATCGCGGCATGGAAATGCAAAGCCCCCGCTGGGCGGGGGCTTCAAGGCCGGATCGCGTCGAACTCAGATGGCGGCGGCCAGGCGCGAGCCCTGGTCGATGGCGCGTTTGGCGTCCAGTTCGGCCGCCACATCGGCGCCGCCTATCAGGTGCACCGGCTTGCCGGCGGCGGCCAGCGGCGCTTGCAGCTCGCGCAGCGGGTCCTGGCCGGCGCAGATCACCACATTATCCACGTCCAGCAGGCGTTGCTCGCCCTTGACGGTGATGTAGAGGCCTTCGTCGGCGATCTTGTCGTAGCTGACGCCGGACAGCATCTGCACGCGCTTCATCTGCAGGCTGGCGCGGTGGATCCAACCGGTGGTCTTGCCCAGGCCCTCGCCCACCTTGCTGGTCTTGCGTTGCAAGAGGTAGACCTCGCGCGGGCTCTTGTGCGGCTGCGGGCCTTGCGGCGCCAGGCCGCCGGCGGTGTCGCCCGTCATGTCCACGCCCCACTCGCGCATGAAGGCCTCGGTGTTCAAGGAGGTGGATTCGCCTTCGTGGGTCAGGTATTCGGCGGTGTCGAAGCCGATGCCGCCGGCGCCGATGATGGCCACCTTCTTGCCTACCGGCTTCTTGTGCTTGAGCACGTCCAGGTAGCTCAGCACCTTGGGGTGATCGACGCCGGGAATGGCCGGCAGGCGCGGCGCGATGCCGGTGGCCAGGATGACTTCGTCGAAGCCGGCCAGGTCGGCCGCGGCCACGCGGGTGTTCAGCTGCACGGCCACGCCGGTGGTTTCGAGGCGGCGCTTGAAGTAGCGCAGCGTTTCGTAGAATTCTTCCTTGCCCGGAATCTGCTTGGCCACGTTGAACTGGCCGCCGATTTCCGCAGCCGAGTCGAACAGCGTCACCGCGTGGCCGCGCTCGGCGGCGACGGTGGAGAAGGCGAGACCCGCCGGACCGGCGCCGATCACCGCCAGCTTCTTGGCCTGGGTGGCCTTGCCGTAGTTCAGCTCGGTCTCGCGGCAGGCGCGCGGGTTGACCAGACAGGAGGTCAGCTTGCCTTGGAAGATATGGTCCAGGCAGGCCTGGTTGCAGCCTATGCAGGTGTTGATCTCGTCGCCGCGGCCCTCGGCCGCCTTGTTGACGAAGTCCGGATCGGCCAGGAAGGGGCGCGCCATCGACACCATGTCGGCGCAGCCGCTGGCCAGGATGTCTTCGGCCACTTCCGGCGTGTTGATGCGGTTGGTGGTGATCAGCGGGATCTTCACCGCGCCCATCAGCTTCTTGGTCACCCAGGCGAAGCCGCCGCGCGGCACCATGGTCGCGATGGTCGGCACGCGGGCCTCGTGCCAGCCGATGCCGGTATTGATGAGGGTGGCGCCGGCCTTTTCCACTTCGCGCGCCAACTGGGCCACTTCATCCCAGCTGCTGCCGTCCTGCACCAGGTCAAGCATGGACAGGCGGTAGATGATGATGAATTCCGGGCCGGCCGCTTCGCGCACCGCCTTGACGGTTTCGATGGCGAAGCGGATGCGGTTTTCGAAGCTGCCGCCCCAGTCGTCGGTGCGCTTGTTGGTGGCGCGGGCGATGAACTGGTTGATCAGATAGCCTTCCGAACCCATCACTTCCACGCCGTCGTAGCCGGCCTGCTGGGCCAGCTTGGCGCAGCGCGCGAAGTCGGCGATGGTTTGCCACACGTCGGCGTCGGACAGCTCGCGCGGCTTGTAGAAGTTGATCGGCGCGATCAGCGGCGAGGCCGACACGCACTTTTCCTGGAAGCTGTAGCGGCCGGAGTGCAGGATCTGCAGCGCGATCTTGCCGCCTTCCGCATGCACGGCGTCGGTGACCAGCTTGTGCTGCGGCACTTCGTGCTCGTCGGACAACTGGGCCGCGCCCTCCGCCACGCAGCCTTCCGGATTGGGGCCGACGCCGCCGGTGACGATCAGCGCCACGCCGCCGCGGGCGCGCTCGGCGTAGAAGGCGGCCATTTTTTCGAAGCCGTTCGGGGATTCTTCCAGGCCGGTGTGCATCGAACCCATCAGCACGCGGTTTTTCAGCGTGGTGAAGCCCAGGTCCAGCGGGGCCAGCAGGTGCGGGTAAGCGCTCATGTTTCTTCCTCGTGTCCGTTATGTAGCGGCTCGGGCGGGGCGCGTCCAAGCCTTTGATTCGTCTGGCGATGTCAACCCTGTCGGCCAAGATACTTACTGGTAAGTAAGTTGTCAACGCAGCTGCCATGAAACCGCTTGGCATGTTGCGCCGAACGCTTCGTATAATCGCGATAGGCAGCTTGAAACTGCCATTACAAAGGAGAACAACAGATGTGCCAAGAAACGCACCACGCTCACACCGATTGCCTGACCCCGCTGCAACAGCGCCCGCTGGCCCGCCGCGGCTTCCTGAAACTGGCCGCGCTGGGCGGCGGCGTCGCGCTGCTGGGCAGCTTCGTGCCGCGCACGGCCTGGGCCGCCGGCGGCACCGACGTATTGCTGCTGTCCTGCATGGATTACCGGCTGGTCGATGAAACGGCCGCCTTCATGGATGGCCTGGGCCTGCGCGACAATTACGACCACATCGTGCTGGCCGGCGCTTCGCTGATTTCCATCACCGACAAGTTCCCGGCCTGGAACACCACTTTCTGGCAGCACCTGGGCGTGGCGATAGATTTGCACCACATCAAGAAGGTGGTGTTGCTGGATCACCGCGATTGCGGCGCTTACAAGGTGGTGTTCGGCGAGGACTTCGCCAAGGATCCGGCCAAGGAGACGGCCATCCACGCCAAGGCGCTGACGGCGCTAAGGCTGGCCATCCAGGCCAAGCATCCGCAGCTGGCGGTGGACACCTATCTGATGGCGCTGGACGGCAAGACGGAAGCGATTCCGGCCTGATCAATCCGGATGCGGGCTTAGCCCTGCTTGGCAGAGTTGCAGCACTCAGCCCGCCTGACGGCGGGCTGGTTTATTCGCCGTGCTTCTCGGCGGCGCGGCGGTAGGCCGGGCGGGCTTCGATGCGGTCGACGAAGCGCGCCAGATTGGGATAACGCTGGCGGCCGTCGCCCTGGGCCGCGATCTGGGCGACGAAGGACAGCTGCACGTCGGCGCCGCTGAGCTCGTTGCCGACAAAGTAGTCGCGGCCTTCCAGCTCGCGCTCCAGATAGCCCAGATGGTTGTCCAGCTCGCTGTGGATGCGCGGGTGCAGCGGCGCGCCGGCTTCGCCCAAGGTGCCGACGTAAAGCCGCAGCAGGATGGGCAGCATGGCCGAGCCTTCGGCGTAGTGCATCAGCTGCACGTAGCGGTTGTAGTCGGGCGAGGCGGTGTCCGGCGCGAAGCGGCCATTGCCGTAGGCGCGGATCAGGTAGTCGATGATGGCGCCGGATTCGATCAGCACCTGCTCGCCGTCGCGCAGCACCGGGGCCTTGCCCAGCGGATGGATGGCCTGCAGCTCCGGCGGCGCCAGCCGGGTTTGCGGGTTGCGCTCATAGCGCACTACGGCATATTCCTGGCCCAGCTCCTCCAGCAGCCAGGTGATGCGGCGCGAGCGCGATTGGTTCAGGTGGTGGACTTCTATCATGGCGGCTCCAGGTGGGAATTCAGGCGGCGGGCGCGACGCGCGCCAGCCAGGCGAGGATATCGCTTTCCACTTGCGCGCGGTTGGTCTCGTTCAACATCTCATGCCGTCCGCCGGGATAGACCAGGCTGCGCAGATCCAACACGCCGGCGTCGCGGTAGCGGATTTCCAACTGGCCCAGCGCCAGTTTGCCCAGGCTGACCGGGTCGCGGCTGCCGGCGAACAGCAGCATCTTGCATTGGCGATTGACGCCGCCGCCATCCGCCTCATCGTCTTCCATGGCGATGATGCCGCGGAACAGATCCACCCACAGTCCCGGCGTCGGGTCGAAGCCGCAGTCCGGGTCGGCGATATAAGCGTCCACCTCGGCCGCGTCGCGGCTCAGCCAGTCCATGCCGGTGCGCCAGGGCGGGAAGCCCAGATTGAAGCTGCCGAACACCAGGGCCGCCATCAGCCGGCTGGGTTTGTCCCAACCCTGGAGCCGGCCCAGAAAACGCGCCAGCGCGCCCAGCAGCCGCGCCAGCGGGCGTTGGCGATAGCCCGTCGATGACAGGGCCAGACCGGCCAGCTGGCCGCCGTAGCGCAGGAAATAAGCGCGGGCGATGAAGCTGCCCATGCTGTGGCCCAACAGCGCGATGGGCAGGCCGGGATGCTCGGCGGCGGCGTGGCGGCGCACCGTTTCTACATCATCCACTACTTTGTTCCAGCCATCCTTGGCGGCGAAAAAGCCGCGCGGCGCGGGCGAATCTCCATGGCCGCGGTGGTCGTGCGCGTACACGGCGTAGCCGGCCGCGGCCAGCGCCTGGGCAAAGCGGTGGTAGCGGGCGGCGTACTCGCTCATGCCGTGCGAGATCAGCGCCACCGCGCGCGGCGGCGTCTCAGGCAGCCACTGGCATAGCGGGATGGCTTGGCCGTCGTCGGCGGTCAGGGTGGTGCGTTGCATGCGGGGTCCTCTTAGCCGAGCAAGACGCGGCTGTCAAAATCCGGGTTGTGCAGCGAGGTCAGCACATGGTCGCGCCAGGCGCCGTCGAGAAACAGATAATCCTTGGCCTGGCCTTCGATCACGAAGCCCAGCCGTTGTAGCAAGGCAGCGCTGCGGACATTGTGCGGCTGGTAGTTGGCCTGGATGCGGTGCAGCTGCAAGTCATCGAAGGCGAAGCGTATCGCGGCTTCCAGCGCTTCGCGCATCAAGCCCCGGCCCTCGCAAGCCCGGTCTATGCCATAGCCGAGGTGACAGGCCTGGAAAGCGCCGCGCGCGATATTGCTGAAGCTCACGGTGCCGATCACCCGCCCAGGCTCGGTCGGCGGCGTCAGCAGGAAGCGCGCGCTGCGGCCTTCGGACCAGGAGCGCGCCGCCTGGCGCATCTGCATCGCCCAATAAGCCTCGGTGTAAAACAAGGGCCCCGGACTTGGGTTCCAGGGCGCCAGATGGGCGTGGTTGCGCCGTTGGTAATCCAATACGGCCGCGGCCAAGTCTGGCTGGGCCGGCAACAGGCGCAGGCGCGGAGTGTCGAGAGTGGGCTGGAGCAGGCTCATCGCAGCGGATCTTGATGACGACAGCCTAGATAGTAGTCTTAAGGCGAAGCGGCGCTCAAGCCTGGGATCAGATCAACAGCGAGGCGGCGTCGAAACTGGGGTGGCGCAGCGAGGTCAGCGTGTGGTCGCGCCAGCCGCCGTTGATGAACAAATAATCTTTGGCCAGCCCTTCTTCAATGAAACCCAGCCTGCGCAGCAGCGCGCCGCTGCGGACGTTCTGCGGCTGGTAATTGGCCTGGATCCTATGCAGCTTCAGCTCGTCGAAGGCAAAGCGGATCAGCGCTTGCAGCGCCTCGCGCATCAGCCCCTGGCCTTCGCAGTCTTGATCTATGCCGTAGCCCAGATGGCAGGCCTGGAACACGCCGCGGACGATATTGCTGAGGCTGGCTGTGCCGATGATCCGTTCCGGCGCTCCGCGCAAGGTCAGCACATAGCGCGCTTCGCGGCCCTCGCGCCACGCTTGCGCGCGCTGCGCCAGCTGCGTTTCCCAATAGCCTTCGGTGAAAAAGTCCGGGCCCGGCTTGGGATCCCACGGCGCAAAGTGCTCTTGATTGCGTTGCCTATGGCTCAGCATGGCGGCGGCCAGCGCCGGCGCGGCCGGCAGCAGACGCAAGCGCGGAGTGTCCAGGATGGGAAGATCGAATGGCATGGCGCAGTTTTTATGACAAAGGGCAAAATGCTATCAAAATGTCGATGACATTTCTAGCCGATGGTGATGGAGGCGGTCAATGATGCCATCACCAAGGCGTTGTATAGCGCATGGGTGGTTACCGTGCTCCAGAATGCGGAGCGGCGAGAGTGCTTGCGCCAGCGCAGATAACAGTAGGCAAGAGAAAAACCCATACAGATGCCAGAAATCACACCGTAGGGAAAAGCGCGTAGGGCATGTGGTAAAAAAAATGGGACGACTGACAGTGCGTATTGATAGCGTAGACTCAGCCGCCAGCGGAGAGCTAGTTCGATAAACAAGACTTGAATCAGCAGTGTTTCTATCAGCGGCGCCATAATTACCGAGTCAAGAAAATACATCCACCACTCGCTATCCCATACTGTGTGAAATGGAACGACGCGGTTGGGATAGGTTGAGCCGACATATATGGCTATCGGTATGGCAAAAAGCACCACCAAGACAAAATTACCAACAGCTAAGGCGATGCAGAAGTTTGCTCTTGGCCAACGCGCAAGACGATCATGGGCTTTACGTAAATAAGCCAGGATTTGAGAAGGCATAATTTTGTTGTTCGGATACACGAAAGTAGGCCATTCGGAAGCCGCTGCTGCCGAATGGCTTGCGCGCCTAATTACCTTGCGCCGCCACAGTAACCGCCATTAGCGCAACTGCTGGAGTCATAGTTGCCATTCTGGTTATTTAGCCATCCCTCTGCTGCTCCCGCAGCCGCTTTGATACCGTCCCAAACCATACCAGATACAACGCCGATGCCAATTTCTGCGCCAAGACGCTTGATAGCTTCTACAGGCGCACGTCCTGCAGCAGAGATTTGCTCTAATTCCATTGAATTAAGTTCATTCATTATTATTTCCTTTTTTGATTGAGCTTAAATGCTATCAGAATCCCAATGGAATAAACTGTTGTTTTTTGTAAATTGGATGTAATTATAAAGCCATAATCAAAATGGCAATTGCTGCGATTGTCATGCTTGGTATATTGACATGATGCGGAGGAGCCTGATGTCGGCCCTATGCCGCCAGCGGAAGCCGGCGGCGGAGTGGGAAAGATACTGATGAGGCTCAGTCCGCCAGCCGTTCCAGCGCCTCGCGGTATTTGGCGGCGGTTTTCTCGCGCACCTCCAGCGGCACGGCCGGGGCCGGCGCCTGCTTGTTCCAGCCGGAAGCTTCCAGCCAGTCGCGGACGAACTGCTTGTCGAAGGACGGCGGGTTGCTGCCTGGCTGGTAACTGTCGGCCGGCCAGAAGCGGCTGGAGTCCGGCGTCAGCGCTTCGTCCATCAGCGTCAGCGTGCCGTTTTCGTCCAGGCCGAACTCGAACTTGGTATCGCAGATGATGATGCCGCGCGTGGCCGCGTATTCGGCGGCGGTTTTATACAGCAGGATGGCGGTGTCGCGCACCTTGGCTGCAAGTTCCGCGCCGACGATGGCCTCGCACCGGGCGAAGCTGATGTTCTCGTCGTGGTCGCCCACCGCCGCCTTGGTGGATGGGGTGAAGATCGGTTCCGGCAGCTTGTCGGCTTCGCGCAGGCCGGCCGGCAGGGCGACGCCGCAGATGGAACCGGATTGCCGGTATTCTTTCCAGCCGGAGCCGGCCAGATAGCCGCGCACCACCGCCTCGATCGGCACCGCCTTCAGGCGCTTGGCCACCACGGCGCGGCCTTGCACCTGCGGCAGGTCGGCCGCCGCCACCACGTCTTCCGGTTGGTCGCCGGTCAGGTGGTTGGGCACCACGTCCTTCAGTTTTTCAAACCAGAAATTGGAGATGGCGGTCAGGATCTGGCCCTTGGCCGGGATCGGGTCGTCCAGGATCACGTCGAAGGCGGACAGCCGGTCGGTGGCGATCATCAGCATGCGCTTGTCGTCGATCTCGTACAGATCGCGCACCTTGCCGGAGTAGATCTTTTTCAGGCTGGTCAGGTTGGTGGTGTTCAGTCCGGTCATCATGCTTCCTTCGCGGGCAGGGGTTTCTGTTGGATTCGTTTCAGCGCTTCGCGCCGCGACAACGGCGACAGCGCTGTGGAGGCGACGAAGCCGCGTACGGCATCGGCGTCGGTATAGCCATATTCGCGCAAGGCCCAACCTATCGCTTTGCGGATGAAGAATTCGGTGTCGTCGGCGTTGGCCGCGCAGTAGCGGAACAGTCGCTCGGCGTCGGTTTCGCGCTTCCAATATAACTGGTGCAGGATGGAGACGCGGCGCAGCCAGAAGTTATCGTCGCCGCAAAGTCGGTCCATGTCGGCCTGCAGTTCGCGATGGGCGTGAACCAGCTTGCCGACGACCCAGGCCGCCAGGCCGTCCACGGTGTCCCACCACGATTTTTCGGCGACCAGCGCCAGCAGTCTTGGCAACGCGGCGGCCGGCAGCTTGGCGGCATGGCGATCCAGCAGGTCCACCGCCACGTACTGGAATTCGCGCTCAGGCTCTCGCCACAGCCTCTCGGCCAAGGTCAGCCACACATCAGGACCGGCGGTGTCGTGGGATTTGATCCAGGCGACGGCGGCCTTGCGCCGGGCGGGCGCGGCGACGCCGAGAAAATCGAACTGCTCGCGCATATAGGCGCGCATCGCCGGCGCGCGCGATGGGTCTGCGACAGTGCTTAGCGCCGCGCGCAAGGAGACGACTTCAACGTTCATGCGCGGGCTTTCCGGGCCGTGGCATCGCGCGGCAACAAAGTAAAAAGCCCCAGGGTTCGGCTCAGTTCGGGATGGGTGAACAGGCTTACTGACAGGGGCGGGATCGCTTGCTTATACATGGGACATTTGGGGCTTACAAGGTGTCCTTCAACGCCCTGGCCTGCTCCAGCGCTTCATCGGCGCTGGCGGCCATCACATTGAAGTGGCCCATCTTGCGGCCCGGCCGTGCGGCTTTTTTGCCGTACAGATGCAGCTGGGCGTTGGGCGCTTCCATCAGCACGTCCCAGTTCGGCTCGCCGCCGCCCTCTTTCCACACATCGCCCAGCAAGTTGACCATCACCACCGGGCTGAGCAGGTCGGTGCGGCCCGGCAACAAGCCGCACATGGCGCGCACTTGCTGCTGGAACTGATCGGTGAGGCAGGCGGTGAGCGAGTAGTGGCCGGAGTTGTGCGGCCGCGGGGCGATTTCGTTGACCACCAGGCTGTCATCGGCCAGCACGAAGAACTCCACCGCCAGCACGCCGACGTAATCCAGCGCGTCGGCCAGCTTCCGGGCCATGTCCTGCGCCTGCGCCGCCAGCGCCGGGGCTATGCGCGCCGGCACGATGGATTCGTCGAGTATGCCGTCCTGGTGGATGTTTTCCGCCACCGGGAACACTGCGCTTTGCGCCGCGCTCACGCGAGTGACGATGGCCGACACTTCCAGCTTCAGGTCCAGCATCTTTTCCAGCACGCAGGCCTGGCCGCCCAGATTGGCGTAGGCGGCGCGCGCTTCGGCGGCGGTTTTTACCCGCACCTGGCCCTTGCCGTCGTAACCCAGGCGGGCGGTTTTCAGAATGCCGGGCAGATAGGGCGTGAGCTCGACCTGGATGTCTTCCACGCTTTCTATGGCCAGATAGGGCGCGGTTGGCAGGCCGGCCTTGTTGATCCAGCTTTTCTCGGCGATGCGGTCCTGGGCGATGGCCACGCAGTCGCCGGACGGCGACACGCGCGTGGTCTTGGCCAGCTCGCGCATGGCGTCGGCGTTGACGTTTTCAAACTCGGTGGTGACGGCGGCGCAGCTTTGCGCCAGTTCGCGCAGCGCGGCCGGGTCGTTGTACGGCGCGCGGATGTGGCGGTCGGCAAAGGCTGCCGCCGGCGCGTTTTCGTCCGGGTCCAGCACGGTGACGCGGTAGCCCATGGTCTTGGCGGCCACGGCGAACATGCGGCCCAGCTGGCCGCCTCCGAGTATGCCCAGCATGGCCGGCGGCAGGATGGCGGCCATTATTCGACCTCCGGCAGCGTCATCGCCAACACGGTTTGTTCTTGTTCCCGGCGGAAGGCCACCAGCTTCTCGGCCAGCTCCGGACGCGTCGTGGCCAGCATGGCCACCGCGAACAGCGCGGCGTTGGCGGCGCCGGCTTCGCCGATGGCGAAGGTGGCCACCGGAATGCCCTTGGGCATCTGCACGATGGACAGCAGCGAATCCTCGCCGCGCAGATATTTGGACGGCACCGGCACGCCCAGCACCGGCACGTGGGTCTTGGCGGCCAGCATGCCCGGCAGGTGGGCGGCGCCGCCGGCGCCGGCGATGATGGCCGCGAGGCCGCGCGGCGCGGCTTCTTCGGCATACTGGAACAACAGGTCCGGGGTGCGGTGGGCGGAGACGACGCGGGTTTCGCAGGCGATGCCGAAGCGCTTCAGCATGCTCGCGGCGTGCTGCATCACTTCCCAGTCGCTGTTGCTACCCATCACGATGCCGACTTCAATCATGGCGATGCTGCTCGCGGATGGTGAACGAAGACGGCGATTTTAACCGATGCCGCGGCTTACCCGTTATGGTTTTTTATTTTCAGATCAAGACAGTTAGCGAATATAGCTGTCTGAAATCGAAGCTTTCACGCCAGTTTCGGATAGGTGAAAAACAATAGATGCAGCAGATTGAAACCGGCATGCGCCAGCACCGCCAGCCACAATTGGCGGCGGGCGGCGTAGATCAGGCCGTAGCCTATGCCGGCTAGCGTGGCCAAGCCCACCCAGGCCCAGCCGCCGGCCAGATGCGCCAGGCCGAACAGCAAGGAGGCCGCCATCAACGCGGCGAAGGGTTCGGTGCGCAGCTCCAGCCAGCGTTGCGCGCCGGCGCGGAAGAAGGCCTCCTCCACCAGCGACACCAGGAACACATTGGCCAGCAGCCAGGCGGGCAGCCAGGCCGTCAATTTGGGCGCGAAGCCGATGATGCCGGTCAGCGCGGCCACGCCCAGCACCAGCAGCAGGGACAAGGCGCCGACGGCCGCCGCCGGCCAGCCCAATCGGCGTTCCGGCTGCGGCGAGCGGCATAGATGCAGCAACAGCATCAGCCCGGCCAAGCCTTTGTCGTAGCTCCAGAACAAGCGATAGGGCGCGCTGTCCAGGCTGGCCTTGCCCTGCCACAGCAAGGGATTGTCGAAGCCCGGCAAGGCATGCAGCGCCAGCGCCAGCAGCGCGGCGATCCACACCAGATACAGTTCCGGCCTGGGATAACGGCGCAGCGCGGCGGTGAGGCTGGCGACGGCAAGCAGCGCCAGCGCGCCCACCGGCTGCAGCAGGCCGGAGGCGAGCGCCAGCATGGCGCTGGTGATCAGAGCGATCCAGCCCGGCGCTTCCTGGCGCAGGCTGGAAGCGACCAGGCCCAGCGCCAGCAGCGCGAAGGCGGCCAGAGTGAGGGTAGGCAGGCTCAGCATGGGGTCTCCGTCATCAAGGCATGCTTGCGATGATACCTGCCGGCAAAATGCCGGGCCAGTTGCTTGGCAAGTCGCATATGCGTTTCGCAAGCCTGCCGGCTTTGGGAGCGACGCGGCCGAGCCGGTTCGCCGTCTCCTGCCGCGCCGCCGTTTTTTGACTACGCGCTCTCGCTGTCGCAGCCGCCTGTTTGGCTGGGAAGGGTCAGCAGGTGGACGAAAGCCTTGCCGTTCCAGCGCCAGATGCGGTCGCAGAAATTCGCCGAGCCGACGCGCAGGTCGCGCACGCCGACCGACATGTCCCGGGTGCGGCGCACTTCGGCGGCGGGAATGCCCAGATTGGCGCGCAGCCGGCCATTGGCATCGCGGACGAAGACCCAGACCGAGCTGCCGGCATCGCCGGAGGTGCAGCTGTCGCCGCCGCGCACCCACAACTGTTCCTGGCCGCCGTCGCGTTCGAAATGGGCATCCAGCGGGTAAGGCTGGTCGCAGCCGCGCTGGTCCACGAAGCCGGCTGCGCCGTTTTGCGCCACATAGCTCACGCCCAATTGGCCCAGCACGTCGCGCAGATCGGTCTCGGACAGCTTGCGCCCCTGGCCGAACAGCGCCTCATTGGCGTCGGTCGCCGTTTCCGGCCTTGGCGCGCGGCTGGCGCTGTCGGCCCGCATCGGCAAGCCGGCGCGCGCTCGGCAGTCGATATCGGCGCAGACATATTCCCAGCGGTTGCGGTCGAAGCGGAAGTCGAAGCCGGCCAGTTCTTTGTCCTTGCCGTCCCGTACGGTCAGCGACAGCGGATAGGCGGCGGCTTTGCTTTTGCCGGAGTCGAGCTGGTAGGCGAACTTCAGCCCCGCGGCGGTTTCGCTGTCCGGGCCGAAGATATCGCCGCCGATTTCCACTATCTTGTCGCCCTTGGGCGCGTACATATAGGGAAATTCTTCGGGCGCGTCGCCGCCGGCCGAGCGGCCGATGGCGAACCAGCCCATATAGCCGTCGCTGGACAATTGCAGCAACTGGGCTTGATCCGGGCCTGCTGCCCGGCGATTCAAAAAGTCCAGCTCGCGGCTGCCGGCGATGGGCGCCAGGGTGTCGGCATTGACGACGAAGGCGCCGATCAGCCCGCTCAAGTCCTCGTCGCTCGCGCCTTCCCGGTTGCCGCTGGCGAGCAGGTACAGCTTGCGCCGGCCATTCGCGGAGACGCGGTCCAGCGTCAGCGGCTTCAGGCAGTAATCGCCGCCGTTTTCGCGCAGGTAGTGCCAGCAGTTCAGCTTCGCGTCATGCTGCGGGCTGCCGTAGGCCTGGTCCATGACGGCGGCAGCCAGCGCGCGTCCCTCCCTCCCGGCCAGGTCCAGGTGTTCGGTCTTGACGCCGTTCTTGTCCCACAGCGCCCAGGCCGCCCAGGCCCCGATGGCCAGCGCGCCTATGCCGGCGGCCAGAAGCAGGCCGGTTTTTCTGTTTAGTCCCTTGTTTCTCAACTGCCGCAATGTCCCGCAGACCTCATGGGTCCGTATAGTTTTTTGAATACCTTGGGCATTCTATCAAGTCGCCTTGTTTTATCCAGCGCAACAAAAAAGGAGCCGAAGCTCCTTGTCGCTGCGCTGCCGCGCGGACTCAAACGCGCGCGAAGGCGCGGCCGGCGGCGGCGATGGTCTGCTCAATCATTTCATCGCTGTGGGCGATGGAGACGAAGCCGGCTTCGTAAGCCGACGGCGCGAAGTAAATGCCCTCGTCCAGCATGGCGTGGAAGAAGCGCTTGAAGCGCTCGATGTCGCAACCGGTGGCCTCGGCGTAGGACTTGGGCGCCTGGGCGCTGAAATAGAAGCCGAACATGCCGCCGACGCTGTCGGTGGACAGCGTGACGCCGGCCTTCTTGGCTTCCTCGGCCAAGCCTTGCGCCAGACGGGCGGTGCGGCCGCCCAGCGTTTCGTAGAAGCCCGGTTGCTGGATCAGCTTCAGCGTGGCCATGCCGGCGGCGACGGACAGCGGGTTGCCGGACAGGGTGCCAGCCTGGTAGACAGTGCCCAAGGGCGCGATCTTGCCCATGATGTCGGCGCGGCCGCCGAAGGCCGCCAGCGGCATGCCGCCGCCCACCACCTTGCCCAACGTGGTCAGGTCCGGGGTGATGCCGTGCAGGCCCTGGGCACACGTTTTGGCCACGCGGAAGCCGGTCATCACCTCGTCGTAGATCAGCACCGAACCGTGCTTTTCAGTCAACTGGCGCAAAGCCTGCACAAACTCGCGCGACGGTTGGATCAGATTCATATTGCCGGCGATTGGCTCCAGGATCACGCAGGCGATCTTGTCGCCGATCTCGGCGAAGGTGCGGGACAGCTGCTCCACGTCGTTGTACTGCAGCACCAGCGTGTGCTGGGTGAAATCGGCCGGCACGCCGCCGGAGGACGGGTTGCCGAAAGTGAGCAGGCCGGAGCCGGCCTTGACCAGCAGGCTGTCGGAGTGGCCGTGGTAGCAGCCCTCGAACTTGACGATCAGGTCGCGGCCGGTGAAGCCGCGCGCCAGGCGGATCGCGGTCATGGTCGCCTCGGTGCCGGACGATACCAGCCGCACTTGCTCGACCGACGGCAGCAGCTTGCAGATTTCCTCGGCGATCACCACCTCGCCCTCGGTCGGCGCGCCGAAGGACAGGCCGCCGACAGCGGCATCCTGCACCGCCTTCACCACTTCCGGGTGGGCGTGGCCGACGATGGCCGGGCCCCAGGAGCCGACATAGTCCAGATACTGTTTGCCATCGGCGTCCCAAAAGTAAGCGCCTTCGGCGCGGGCGACGAAGCGCGGCGTGCCGCCTACCTGGCCGAAAGCGCGCACCGGCGAATTGACGCCGCCGGGGATGACTTTCTTGCCACGTTCGAACAGTTCCAGATTGCGGGACATGAGGATTTCCTTGTCTGGCGGCGCGGGCCGCGGGTATGAGGGCGCGGCGCAGAAGACATGGCCGCATCATGGGGCATTTTACCGCATGCGCGGGCTAGCCGGGTGGCTGTGGGTAACTATCGGAAAAGGGGATGGTTGTGGATAAGGCGCCTATCGCTGCTGGGCAGCGGTAGGGCGGAAGCCCGGTTTTATCGGGCGTTCCGCCGAAGCTTTAGGACGTTCCGTCGTGACTTTTTACCCAGTTGTAGGCGGAACGCCGCTTTGCGGCTTCCGCCCTGCATCGGCCATGCGGCGCGAAGCGCGGGTTGGCTTTGCCCTACCCGCGAACGAGGCTCAGCGCGCGTTGGTCTGGCGATACAGTTCGATCAGGCGGCGGGTGGAGCAGTCGTGCTCGGCGTGTTCAAGCTTGCCGGTCAACTCGGCGTGGATGGTCTTGGCCAGTTGCTTGCCCAATTCCACGCCCCACTGGTCGAAGCTGTTGATATGCCAGATCACGCCCTGGACGAAGATCTTGTGCTCGTACAGCGCGATCAGCGAACCCAGGTTGCGCGGGTCCAGCCGGCTCATCAGCAGGGTGTTGGTCGGGCGGTTGCCGCCGAACACCTTGTGCGGCACCAGCGCTTCCAGCGCCTCGCCTTGCAGGCCCTGCTCGGCCAGCTCGACGCGCACTTCCTCGGCCGTTTTGCCGCGCATGAAGGCTTCGGCCTGGGCGAACACATTGGCCAGCAGGATTTCATGGTGGCCCGGCAGATTGGAGCGGTTCTCCAGCGAGGCGATCAGGTCGATAGGCGAGATGTGGGTGCCCTGGTGCAAGAGCTGGAAGAAGGCGTGCTGGCCGTTGATGCCGGTTTCGCCCCAGATGATGGGCGCGGTTTCGTAGTTGACCGGCTGGCCGGACAGCGTCACCTGCTTGCCGTTGGACTCCATGTCCAGTTGCTGGATGAAGGCCGGCAGGCGGTGCAGGTACTGGTCATAAGGCGCGATCACATGGCTGCCGCCGCCGTAGTAGTTGATGTACCACACGCCTATCATGGCCAGCAGCACCGGCATGTTCTGCTCGAACGGCGCGTTCATGAAGTGCTGGTCCATGATGTGGGCGCCGTTGAGCAGCTCGGTGAAGTTCTCCTCGCCCAGATACAGCATGATGGGCAGGCCGATGGCCGACCACAGGCTGTAGCGGCCGCCCACCCAGTTCCAGAATTCAAACATATTGGCCGGGTCGATGCCGAACTCGGCGACGGCCTTCTGGTTGGTGGAGACGGCGACGAAATGCTTGGCCACCGCGCCTTCTTCGCGCGCGTACTTGAGGAACCACTCGCGCGCGGTCAGCGCGTTGGTGAGGGTTTCCTGGGTGGTGAAGGTCTTGGATTCCACCACGAACAGGGTGGTCTCCGGGTGCACTTTCTTCAGCGTTTCCTTCAGCTGCGCGCCGTCCACATTGGAGACGAAGTGCATGTTCAGCCGCGGATGGCCGAAGGGCTTCAGCGCGCTACAGACCATCAGCGGGCCGAGGTCGGAGCCGCCGATGCCGATGTTGACGATGTCGGTGATGGGCTGGTTGGTGTAGCCCAGCCAGTCGCCGGAGCGCACCGCGTGGGCGAAGCGGCCCATCCGCTCCAGCACCGAGTTCACCTGCGGCATCACGTCTTCGCCGTCCACCACGATGGGCGAATTGGTGCGGTTGCGCAGCGCCACGTGCAGTACCGAGCGCTCCTCGGTGCGGTTGATCTTGTCGCCCTTGAACATCGCCTTGATGCGGGCGGGCAGGCCGGCTTCGCGCGCCAGCTGCATCAGGCCCAGCAAGGTGGCGTCGGTGATGCGGTTCTTGGAATAGTCGAGGAACAGGCCGCCCACTTCCAGCGAGTAGCGCTCCGCTCGCTCCGGATCCGCCGCGAACAGCTCGCGCATGTGCAGATGCTTGGCCTCGGCGAAGTGGTCCCAGAGGGCTTGCCAGGCCGGCAGTTCGGTCAGTTCACTCATGATGTTTCGTCCTATTCCGGTTGTTTATTGTCCAGCCTGCGGTTTTTCAGACTGTGCTTGGTCTTTTCCAGCTGGCGGATCAGACCGGGGCCGCGGCGCAGCGCCACGCTGACCGCCAGGATGTCGATCTGCACCAGATGCACGATGCGCGAAATCATCGGGCTGTAGGTTTCGTTGTCTTCCAGCGTGTCGGCGATCAGCGATACGGTGGCGCGGCGCGCCAAGGGCGAACCGCTGGTGGTCAGTGCGATCACCCGCGCGCCGGAGGCGATGGCCACGTCCACCGCTTCCAGCAATTCCAGCGTGCGGCCGGAGCTGGAGATGGCCACCAGCACGTCGTCCGGGCCCAGCACCGACGCCGCCATCATCTGGATGTGGGTGTCGGAATAGGCGACGGTGGGAATGCCGAAACGGAAGAACTTGTGCTGGGCGTCGGCGGCGATGATGCCGGAGTTGCCCAGGCCGTAGAATTCGATGCGGTTGGCGTCGGCTAGCAGCTGCACCGCGGCTTCAATCGCCTGCGGATTGACGTCGTTGCGGCACTTGAGCAGCGCCGACACGGTGTTGTCGAACACCTTGGCCACGATCTCGGAGGTCGGGTCTTCCGGGCGCACGCTGGAGTGCACATAGGGCACGCCGGTCACCAGGCTGCCGGCCAGCTTGAGCTTGAAGTCGGGCAGGCCGGAGCAGCCGACGGTGCGGCAGAAGCGGATGACCGTGGGCTGGCTGACGCCGGCGCTCTTGGCGATGTCGGCCACCGCCGCCTGAATCACCGTGTAAGGTTGTTCCAGCACCAGCTCGGCCACCTTGCGCTCGGCCGCCGACAGCAATTCCAGCTGGCCGCGGATGCGATCAAGCATGCATGTCTCCTGCTGAGCCGCCGCGTGGAGGCGCGGACGCGGGCACTGGATCGACACCGCCGCGCGCCGCCAGGTGGGTCGCCAGATGGGCGGCCACGCCCGGCAGGGCCGGATAGGCGCTAGTGATCAAATAAACCGGAATGTCCGACAGAAAGGCCGACGATCGTCCTTTGTCCTCGAAGCGGCGGCGAAATGGGGATTGTTCAAAAAAACCGCTTATACGCGGCACAATACCACCACCTATGTATACCCCGCCACGGGCACCGAGGGTCAAGGCCAGATTTCCGGCGGCGGAGCCGAGCAGGCCGCAGAAGATTTCCAGCGTTTCGCGGCAGCGTTCGTCGCGGCCGGACGCGCCGCGCGCGCAGATGTCGGCGGGCTCTTCCGCCGCATCCGGCTCGCCGTCGCGGGCCTTCAGGGCTTGGTGAATCAGCGCCAGGCCGGGGCCGGACAGCAGCCTTTCATTGGAAACATGGCCGAAGCGGGCGGCCGCGTAGCGCCAGATCTGGATTTCGCGCTCGTCGGCGGGGGCGAAGGAGACATGGCCGCCTTCGCCGGACAATGGCGTCCAGCCGTCGGCATGCGGAACCAGGCCGGAGACGCCCAGGCCGGTGCCGGGGCCGATCAGCGCCAACGGCGAGCCGGCGCGCGGCGCGGCGCCGCCGACTTGCAGCAGCTGTGCCGGCGCAAGCTTGGGCAAGGCCAAGGCCAGCGCGGTGAAATCATTGAGCAGCAGCAGCGTGCTCAGGCCCAGCGCGCGGCGCGTCGTCTCAATCGAAAACGACCAATGGCAATTGGTCATTTTCACTTGGTCGCCGTTAAGCGGATTGGCGATGCCGATGGCCGCGTGGGCCACGCGGCGGGCGCCCACTTGGGCCAAGTAGTCGGCGGCGGCTTCGGCCAGTCCGGGATAGGCCGAGGTGGGCAGCGTCAGGATGTCCTCGATGACGCCCGGGCCGGTCTCCAGCGCGAAGCGGGCGTTGCTGCCGCCGATATCGCCGAGCAGGCGCGGCCAGGCTTCAGGCAGACCAGTAGACATCGAGCGGCACCTTGTTTTGGGCCAGGAAATGGCTGATCGGCAGCGCGTCGTTCGGGCCGCGGGCGGCCTGGTCCAGCACCTCGCGTTTTTTAGCGCCCTGGATGGACAGGATCAGGCTGCCGGCTTGCAGCAGCGCGGCGTAGCTCATCGACACGCGGCGGTGCGGCGCGGTTTGAGGGGTGACGGCCAACAGCGGCGCCAGGCCGGCAGGGTTCAGGCCGGCTGCCAGTTCCGGCGCGCCGGGGAACAGCGAGGCGGTGTGGCCGTCCTCGCCCATGCCCAGGATGGCGACGTCCGGCGCGGCGAAGTCGCGGCAGGCGGCGGCCACTTCGGCGGCGATGTCGGCGGCTTCGCCCACCAGCGGCAGGAAGCGGGCCGGCGCGGCGCGGTTCTGCAGCAGGTATTGGCGCACCAGGCTGGCATTGCTGTCGGCGTGGTCCTGCGGCACGAAGCGTTCGTCCACCAGGGTGACGGTGACGCGCGCCCAGTCTATCGCCATTTCGGACATCAGCTGGAAAAACGGGATGGGCGATTTGCCGCCGGACACGGCCAGCACCGCCTGGCCGCGGCTTTCAATCGCGGCGGACAGGCGGGAGGCCACGCTGTTGGCCAGGGCGTTGGTCTGTTGCGTAGCATCGGAGAATTCCAGCCAGTTCATGCGCGTACCTCGGTTGTTTCTTGGATGGGGAGGGAAAACGGCTTAGGGCTTTTTCCATCCCTGACGGTATTTTCGTAGGGCGGGAGCCCCTGAGGGGCGTTCCGCCGCGATCCTGTCTTGTCGCTGCTGTTGGCGGGCGTTCCGCCATATGCGGCGCTGAAGATGAAAAAGGCGGAACGCCCCCGTGGGGGCTTCCGCCCTACTTTAGCACTCCTCGTGCCAGCTGATGCCGTCGCGCGACAGCAGCGCGCTGGAGGCTGCCGGGCCCCAACTGCCGGCGGTGTATTGCTTGGGCGGGTTGTTGGTGCTGGCGGCCCAGGTGTCCATGATGGGCTCCACCCAGCGCCAGGCTTCGATCAGCTCGTCGCGGCGCATGAACAGCGCCAGTTTGCCGCGGATCACGTCCAGCAGCAGGCGTTCGTAGGCGTCGGCGCGGCGCACCTTGAAGGCCTTGTAGAAGTCCAGGTCCAGGTAGGTCGGCTGCAGGCGCATGGTGTCGCCCGGCTCCTTGGCCAGGAAGTACAGGCGGATGCTTTCCTCCGGCTGCAGGCGGATCACCAGCCGGTTGGCGTGATGGTTTCCGCCCAGCGGGCCGGAAAACACCTGGTGCGGCACATCGCGGAAATTGATGACGATCTCGGCCAGCCGCTCTTGCATGCGCTTGCCGGTGCGCAGGAAGAAAGGCACGCCGGCCCAGCGCCAGTTATCGATCTCGGCCTTGATGGCGACGAAGGTTTCGGTCTGGCTGTGCTCGGGAATGCCGGTTTCGTCCAGATAGCCCACCACCGGCTGGCCGCCGCTGGCGCCGGCCTTGTATTGGCCGCGCACGGTCTTGGTGGCGACCTCTTGTTCGGTGAAGGGGCGCAGCGCTTTCAGCACTTTCAGTTTTTCATCGCGCACCGCGTCGGCTTCCAGGTTGGCCGGCGGCTCCATGGCCACGATACAGAGCAGCTGCAGCAGGTGGTTCTGCACCATGTCGCGCAACGCGCCGGTGCCGTCGTAGAAGTCGCCGCGGCTGCCCACGCCCAGCTCTTCCGAGATGGTGATCTGCACATCGTGTATCCATTCGCGGCGCCACAGCGGCTCGAACAGCGCGTTGGCGAAGCGGATGGCCATCAGGTTCTGCACCGACTCCTTGCCCAGGTAGTGGTCGATCCGGTACAGCTGTTCTTCCTTGAAGAAGCGCGCGACATCGTCGTTGATCTCGTTGGACGACTCCAGATCGGTGCCCAGCGGTTTTTCCAGCACCACGCGGACGTTGTCGCGGTTCAGGCCGACGGCGGCCAGGTTGTCGCAGATGCCGGCGAACAGATGGGGCGCGGTGGCCAGATAACAGACCACCACCTTGTCGCTATCGGCGCCGATTTTTTCCGCCAGCGCCGGGAAGTCGGCCGCTTGCGAGGCATCCACTTTCAGATAGTCGATGCGCGCGCAGAAGCTTTGCCAGGCGGCGTCGTCGAAGTGGCTCTTGATGTGGATGCGGGATTGTTTTTCGACGGAAGCCAGGTAGTCGTCGCGGCTCAGGTCCTTGCGGCCCAGCGCCAGAATGCGGCCTTGCTCGTTGAGCAGGCCGGCGGCATGCGCCTGATACAGGGAAGGCAGCAGCTTGCGCATCACCAGATCGCCGGCGCCGCCGAACAGCACCATGTCGAAGGCCGGGGTAGGGGTAGAACGAGTCTCCATCCTGATCTTCCATCTTTGCAGTGTATTAGATGTAGTTATATTACCATCGGATGTTGCGCTGTCTATGCCCGCGCGCGCGCTGTGGCCGCTTTTGCAACACCATTTGCCTTGGCTCAAAATTTGGAGGAATACATTGGAAAATCTGCGGATGATAGTGGATATTCGCGTTTAAGCGCCGCAGGCGGCGCGTAGTCCGCCTTGCATTTTGCGTGTAGTAAAACTACTATCAAACCCAATTCAACACGGAACGTCATCATGGCTTTGCATCCCACCCTGTCCGCCGTTACCGACCGCATTGTCGCGCGCAGCCAGTCGCGCCGCAGCGCTTATCTCGCGCGCGTGCGCGCCGCCGCACAACAAGGCCGGGTGGAGCGGGCCCATCTGTCGTGCACCAATCTCGCCCACGCTTTTGCGGCGATGCCGGACGCGATGAAGATCCACTTGAAAGAAGAGCACCGTCCTAATCTGGCGATTGTGTCTTCCTACAATGACATGCTGTCGGCCCACCAGCCGCTGCAAGCCTTTCCCGCCTGGCTGAAAGAGGCCGCGCTGGCGGCCGGCGCCACCGCCCAGTTCGCCGGCGGCGTGCCGGCGATGTGCGACGGCGTGACCCAGGGCCAGGCCGGCATGGAACTGTCGCTGTTCAGCCGCGACGTCATCGCCATGAGCACCGCCGTGGCGCTGAGCCACCAGATGTTCGACGCCGCCCTGTACCTGGGCGTGTGCGACAAGATCGTGCCGGGCCTGATGATAGGCGCGCTGACTTTCGGCCATCTGCCGGCGCTGTTCGTGCCGGCGGGTCCGATGACCACCGGCATCGCCAATGACGACAAGGCCAAGGTGCGCCAGTTGTACGCCGAAGGCAAGGTCGGCCGCGACGCGCTGCTGGAGTCGGAGTGCCAGTCCTACCACGGCCCCGGCACCTGTACCTTTTATGGTACCGCCAACTCCAACCAGATGCTGATGGAGATCATGGGCCTGCACCTGCCGGGCGCCGCCTTCGTCAATCCGAACACGCCGCTGCGCGAGGCGCTGACCCGCGCCGCCGCCGGCCAGGCCGCCAAGATCGCCGCCCAGGGCGAGCAGTTCACCCCGGTGGGCGAGATGATCGATGAAAAATCCATCGTCAACGCCATCATCGGCCTGCTGGCCACCGGCGGCTCCACCAACCACACCATGCACATCGTCGCCATCGCCCGCGCTGCCGGCATCAATGTCAACTGGGACGATTTCGACGAGCTGTCGGCCATCATCCCGCTGCTGGTGCGCGCCTACCCCAACGGCAAGGCCGATGTGAACCACTTCCATGCCGCCGGCGGCATGGGCTTCGTGATCCGCGAACTGCTGTCGGCCGGCCTGCTGCATGAGGATGTGGGCACGGTGATGGGCCGCGGCCTGTCGCATTTCACCCAGGAACCGTGGCTGGACAAGGGCGAGCTGAAATGGCGCGATGCCCCGGCGGTCAGCGGCGACGACAGCGTGCTGCGTCCGGCGTCCAACCCCTTCTCCGCCGACGGCGGCCTGAAGCTGATGGCCGGCAATATCGGCCGCGGCGTGATCAAAGTGTCGGCGGTGAAGCCGGAGCATCGCGTGGTGGAAGCGCCGGCGGTGGTGTTCCACGACCAGAACGACATGCTGGCGGCGTTCAAGCGCGGCGAGCTGGAAAAAGACTTCGTGGCGGTGATCCGCTTCCAGGGCCCGCGCGCCAACGGCATGCCGGAACTGCACAAGCTGACCCCGGCGCTGACCATTCTGCAAGAGCGCGGCTTCAAGGTGGCGCTGGTGACCGACGGCCGCATGTCCGGCGCGTCCGGCAAGGTGCCGGCCGCCATCCACATTTCGCCGGAAGCGTTGTCCGGCGGCGCCATCGGCAAGATCAAGGACGGCGACCTGATCCGCGTCGACGCCGAAACCGGCGAGCTGTCCGCGCGGGTAGACGCCGCCGAATGGGCCGCGCGCGAACAGGTTCAGGCCGATTTGTCGCACAATGAGTACGGCATGGGCCGCGAGCTGTTCTCGGTGTTCCGCCATCTGGCCGACGAGGCCGAGGCCGGCGCGATGAGCTTCCGCCATCCGGCCTGGAACTGAACTGGCTTGAACGATTCGGCAGGACGGCGCGCTTCAGGCGCGTCGGCCGCTAACAGGAGAAAAAAATGGATGCTTTGACTGTACTGCGCCAGGGCCCGGTGGTTCCGGTGATCATCGTCAACGACGCCGCCGTGGCGGTGGACCTGGCCCACGCGCTGGTGGCCGGCGGCATCAAGGTGCTGGAAGTGACGCTGCGCACCAAGGCCGCGCTGGCGGCGATGCGCCGCATGCGCGACGAAGTGCCGGAAGCCATCGTCGGCGCCGGCACGCTGCGCAACCGCGCCCAGTTGGAAGCGGCTGTGGACGCCGGCGCGCAGTTCGGCATCAGCCCGGGCTTCACCGGCGAATTGGCCTCGGCGGCGCGCGCGTCCAGCCTGACGCTGATCCCCGGCATCGCTACCCCGTCCGAAGCGATGTGGGCGCAAGACGAAGGCTTCAACACGCTGAAGCTGTTCCCGGCCGAAGCCGTCGGCGGCGTCAAGCTGCTGAAGTCTTTGGCCAGCCCTTTCCCGGACCTGCGCTTCTGCCCGACCGGCGGCATCGACATCAAGAAGGCGCCGGAATACCTGGCGCTGCCGAATGTGCTGGCCGTGGGCGGCAGCTGGCTGACGCCGGACGACGCCATCGCCGCCCGTGACTGGGACCGCATCACCCAACTGGCGCGCGAAGCCTGCCAATTGTCGGCGGGTTGATCTCGACCTTCGCCAAACAAGACAGGCCGCGATGCGGCCTGTTTTTTTTTGTCTTATTTGGCGCTGGCAGGCGCGCCGGCTTGCGCCAAGGGCGGGACATTCAGGCGCGCCCGTTCCGCATCATCGACGGCGGCGGCGTCTATCGGGCTGAGCTTCAGCTTGCCGGCGGCGTCGCGCTCGAACTGGGTGCCGTACCACTGCGGTTTGCCCAGTTTCAGCAGCAAGCGGTCCCAGCTTGCCGCCGTGAGCCAGCGGGTTTCCGGTTTGGCGTCGTCTAGCGTCTGGGCGAGCGTGGCCAAGGAAAAGGCGAGCCGGTAGTCGTCGGCGCTGTCGCCGTGTTGAAACACCATGGCGGCGGCGAAATAATCGGCCGAGGAGTGTAGTTTTGCTTCTCGCAGCAGCTGCAGCATGGTTTCGCGCCTTTGTTGGTCGCGCGCCCGCAAGGCGGGCCAGTCTTGTTTTTCGGAGGGCTGCGACTTCAGTTGCTTACGGTCTGCCTGATCCTGTTGGTAAAGCGTTTGCGCGGGACTACTGATGGTTTCGGCATGGGCATGGGCGTGGGCAAGGGCGAAGCTGACGGTGATGACGGCGAGAGCGGAACGCATGGGATGGTTTCGTCAGAAAATATCCAGGCTATCCAATTTCAATGCCTTTGTCATTGTCGTGGGACGACAGAATCGCGCTGCAACGCAGTAGAAGGGGGTAAAGCGGTGTGGGTCGCGGGTATGGCCTGGGGCCAACCCGCGCTACGATGGCGCAACCGTTATAGCTTGGCCAGCGCCTGTTTGGCTTTCTGCGCCGAATCGGTCTTGGGGTAGAGCTTGATCAGGCGGCGGTAGGTGGCCTTGGCTTGATCCACCTGGCCCAGGTCGCGCTGGCAGTTGCCGATATTGCGCAGGGCTTCCGGCGCGAAGTGGCTGTTGGGATATTGCTCGACGAAGCGGCGGTGGATGTCGATGGCGGAATCGTATTGGCGCAGCGCGGTGTGGGCGACGCCCAGCCAGTAGCTGGCCTCGGCGGCCTGCGGCGCTTGCGGGTTCTGCTGGATGAACAGCGACAGCGCGTTGATGGCGCGCGGGAAATCGCGCGAACGCAAGAGATTCAGCGCCTTGTCGTAATCCGGCGCGGACTGGCTGTCCCCGGCGACGGCGGCCTGCTGCTGGGCGGCGGGCTGCGACGCATCCTGTTTGCCCGGCGCGCCTTCCAGCTTGCCCAGGCGGCCGTCCAGATCGTTATACAGATCATTCTGGCGCTTTTGCGTGGTTTGCAGATTGTAGTTCAACACTTCCACGTCGCCGCGCAGCTTGGCGACTTCAGCCTTCAGGCTGTCCACCTGGCTGACCATTTCCAACAGTTTGTCGTTGGACAGCTTGGTTTCCACCGCGGCGATGCGGTTGGTGGCTTGCTGGTTTACCTGGGCCAGTTGGCGGCGGGTCTCTTCCAGATCGCTGGTGGACGCGCAGCCGTTCAGGAACAGCAACAGCGCGCTACTGAGGGCGAGGCGTTTCATGGGTATCCCGAAAGTAGAATGGAACAGCCGGATATCATAGCGGTTTGGCGCATTCGCGCCAGCCCCGACGATATCCGGCTTGGCACCGGCCGGGCAGGCTCAGCCGACCGGCAGGCCCGCCTTACTGGCCTTGGTAGACGATGTCGGCGCGGCGGTTTTCGGCGTAGTCGGCGTCGGTGTTGCCGGTGGCCTTAGGCTTTTCCTTGCCAAAGCTGACGGCTTCCAGCTGCTGTTCCTTCACGCCCAGCACTTGCATGGCGTGCTTGACGCTTTCGGCGCGGCGTTGGCCCAGGGCCAGGTTGTATTCGCGGCTGCCGCGGGCGTCGGTGTTGCCTTGGATGATGACCTTCTTGCCATCCTGGCTCTTCAGGTAATCGGAGTGGTTGGCGACGGTGGTTTTGCCTTCGCCGTCGATGGCGGAGGAGTCGAAGGCGAAATACACGCTGCGCTTGGCCAGCGGGCTGTTCGGGTCGTTCAGCGGATCCATGGCAGCTTGCGGCGCGGTGGTGCCGGAGGTGACCGGCGCTTCCACTTTCGGAGCCGGAGCGGCCGGCGCGGCCGGGGTTTCAGCCGGCTTGGTGCTGGCGCAGGCGGCGAGCAGGGTGGCGACGCTGGTGGCGAGGGCGAGTTGTTTCAGGTTCATTGTTTGGCTCCCAAATCAAGGATTATTGAATGGACCCCATGCCGGGTCCTGTACATCACCATTGAGCACTGCCAGTTTCACCTTGCTGCTGCCGTCGGCGGTAGCCGCGTACAACACGCTTCTGCCGCCGATATCGCTGGAGTACAGCACCATGCTGCCGTTAGGGGCGAAGCTTGGGCGCTCACTGTAACTACCATCTGACAATAGACGAGTGTCATTAGTTGCAAGGTCTTGCGAGATTACTTTGAAATTGCCCGCGGCGCGGCGAATATAGGCCAAGGTTTTGCCATCCGGCGAGATTTTGGGCGAAACATTGTAATTGCCCTCGAAGGTCACGCGCTGGGCGTCGCCGCCATACAGCGGCACGCGATAGATCTGCGGGCTGCCGCTGCGGTCGGAAACGAAGTACACCATGCTGCCGTCGGGGCTGAAGGTCGGCTCGGTGTCGATGCCGCCATTGCTCATCAGCCGGCGCGGCGAGCCGCCGGCGGCATTGATGATGTAGACCTGCGAGTTGCCGCTGGTGGTCAGCACCACCGCCAGCTTGCTGCCGTCCGGGCTCCAGGCCGGCGCGGAATTGCTGCCCTTGAAGTTGGCGGCGACGCGGCGCTGGCCGGTGGCTAGGTCTTGAATCCAGATCACCGGCTTCTGGCTGGCGAAGGACACATAGGCGATGTAGCGGCCGTCCGGGCTCCAGCTGGGCGAGATGATGGGTTCGGTCGAACGCAGAATGGTCTGGCTGCGCTGGCCGTCCACATCGGAAATCTGCAAGGCGTAGCTGCGGCCGGATTTCAGCACATAGGCGAGACGGGTGTTGAAGAAGCCTTTCTGGCCGGTGATGGCTTCATAGATCATGTCCGCTATCGCGTGCGCCACCTGGCGGCTGCGGTCCGGCGTGACGGTGAATTCGCCGCCGGTCAGCTGCTTGTGCTGGGAAATGTCCATCAGCCGGAAGCTGATCTTGATCTGGCCGCCGGCAACGTTTTCCACCTTGCCGATGGCGATGGACTGCGCGCCTGCCGCCTGCCACAGCGGATAGCGGATGTCGGCGGGCTCGAACGGCACATTGGCGACGGTGGACGGATCCACCATGCGGAAGGCGCCGGACAGTTCCAGGTCGTTGCGGATCACCGGCGTCAGATTGCCCTGGATCGGGCCTTCGTCCTTGAACGGCGTGACGGCGATGGCGTGGCGGCTGGCGCCGCCGCCGATGATTTCGATATTCAGTTCGGCGCGGGCGCTGCCGGCGACCAGCATCGCCGCCACCAGCACGCCCCGCAGCAGGGCTTTCAGACTCGACATGTTTTCCTCAAGGCTTCGCGCCGCCCGTTCAGTGCGGGCGGAATTTCAGAACAAAAGTCCGGTAGCCGTCGTTGAAGTTGGCGCCGGCCGGCAGACGGGGGAAGGTTTTGGCTTCCCATACCGCGCGCTGCACGGCGTCATCATAAGCCGGCACGCCACTGCTTTTCACCAACTGCACGGATTTCACTTCCAGGGTGGGCAACAGCGTCACCCGCACTTGCGCTTCCGGATTGCCGGCCATGGCCGGCGGAATCTGCACCAGAGGCGTCACTTTGGCCTTCACCAGATCGATCCAGCCGGCGCTGACGCCGGAGCCGTTGACCGCGCCGCCGGCCACGCCGTGCTTGCTGCCGGCCTGGTCGCTGCGCGCGTTGGGCTTGCCGCTGGTGCGCGTGCTGTCCAGGCTGGAAAGCAGATCGTCGGCCTCGTTGTTATAGGCCTTGGCGGTTTTATGGCCCGGTTTGGCCGCGGGCGGGGTCGCCGCCGGCTTGGCTTCTTTCTTCTCCGGCGCTTTTTCCGCCGGTTTGGCGTGCGGCTTTTTCTCCGGCTCGGCCGGTTTGGGCTCCGGTTTCGGTTTTTTCGGTTCGGGTTTGGGTTCGGCCGCCGGCTTCGCTTCCGGTTTTGGCGCCTCTTGCTTGGGCTTGGGCGGCTCTTTCTTGCCCAGATTCACGTCGGCCGGCGGCATGTCCGCCACCGGTTTGGGTTCGGGCGCCGGTTCCGGCGCGGGGGCGGGAGCGACGGGGGCGGTGACGGCTGGCGGAGGCGGCGGAGCGGTGGTCCACAGCTCCAGCGCCAGCGGCGCCGGATTTTGCGGCGGCGTGGTTTGCAGGCCGCCCCACAGCAGCAGGCCGATCACGGCGGCGTGGAATAGCGCCGAAACCAGCAGCGACCAAGGGCGAACGGAGGACGGCGAACTCATGGCTTGGCGGTTTGCTTCACGGTCAGCGCCACGCGCTTGATGCCGGCCTGGTGCAGCCTATCGGCGATCTTCAGCACGTCGGCGTATTTGAGGTTGGCGTCGGCGGAAATGGCCACCGGACGCTGGCCGTCGCCGACCAGGCCCTTGAGTTGGCTGGCCAGATCATCCAGCGAATCGACGCGGGTTTTCTGCTCGCCGTCTATCAGCTCGATCTTGCCGCTGGCGTCCACGGTGACTTCCAGCGGACGGACGTCGATGGATGCGGCCTGCGAGACGCTGGGCACATCGATGACGCCCGGGGTGAACATCGGCGCGGTGACCATGAAGATCACCAGCAGGACCAGCATCACGTCGATATAGGGCACGACGTTCATCTGGTTCATCTGGCGGCGGGGACGGCGGTTCAGCATGAAGAATTCGGACTCGGCTCGGTCAAACGGTGATCATAGCACCGGCGCGGCCGCCGATGCGGTGGACAAAACATTTCAGACTGCCAGGCGGCGGCAAAGTTCATGCGAGGCGGCTAGCGGCGGGTGCATAGCGTCAGGCCGTCGCCTATCGGCAGCACGCACATCTGGATGCGCGGATCGGTCTTCAGGCTGGCGTTGAAAGCATGCACCAGATGGACGCCGGGCGGGTCTTCCGGCTTGGGCTCCACCACGCGGCCGGACAGGAAGATATTGTCGATGGCGATGACGCCGCCGGGGCGAACCAGCTCAAGGCAGGTTTCGAAATAATCGCGGTAGCTCGGCTTGTCGGCGTCGATGAAGGCCAGGTCGAAACTGCCGGCGCGGCCTTGCTCCAGCAATTCGCGCAGCGTATTCAGCGCCGGCTGCAGCCGCAGATCGATGCGCTCGGCGACGCCGGCCTTGGCCCAGTATTCGCGGGCGATGCCGGTGAAGGTTTCGCTGACGTCGCAAGCCACCACCTCGCCGTCCTGCGGCATCGCCAGCGCCACGGTCAGCGCGCTGTAGCCGGTGAATACGCCGATTTCCAGATAGCGGCGCGCGCCGATCAGCTTGGCCAGCCAGCCCATGAACTGGCCCTGGTCCGGCGAGATCTGCATCTTGGCCAGGCGGTGGCCGGCGGTGAATTCGCGCAATTCGCGCTGCACCGGGTGCTCGACGACGGCGATATCGAACAGGTAGGAGGCAAGGGCGCTGCTGAGCGCGACGGTGTGACGGGTCATGCTGGAGCTTTCAAAATGACAAAACGCCCGCGAGGGGCGTCGATCAGGTCTGGCCGGCGCTTATTCCGGCTGGTAGACGTAAGGCTTTTGCGGCACGCGCGATTCCGTGTAGCGGCGCTGGGCTTCCAGATCCACATCGCGGTCCCACAGGGTAAGGCGCAGTTCGCGGCGCTGATTGTCCACTTCCGGATTTTTTTCCAGGAAGCCGTTCATGAATTGGGTGAATTCGGACTGGTACATCGTACCCTCCTCGGTTGCTGATCGGACAATTTTAATCGATTCGCGGCCATGCCGCCATGCTGCTTAGGCCGCATCCCGTTCTTCCTGCAACAGCTTTTCGATGCGGCGGTCCGGCGCCAGCCACAGCAGGGCCACGGCCAGATAGAGCAGGCCGGACAGCCATGGCGCGACCCAGGCCAGCGCGATGGCCAGCAAATAGCCTAGCGGCGAGATCTTGCCCTTGATGTCATTGCCCAGCGCTTCCGACAAATGGGTGCGGTTGCCCGGCAGGCACAGCAGCGCCGCCTGCATCAGCCACCAGGCCAGGGAGCACATCAGCAACACCACGCCGTACAAGGCCACCGGCAGCGGCTGGAAATGGTTCTCGCCCATCCAGCCGGTGACGAAGGGAATCAAGGACAGCCAGAACAGCAGGTGCAGATTGGCCCACAGCACCCGGCCGTCGATGCGGCAGGTGGCGTGGTAGAAGTGATGATGATTGTTCCAGTAAATGCCGACGTAGACAAAGCTCAGCAGATAGCACAGGAAGATGGGCCATAGCTGCAGCAGCGCGCCGAACGTGGTGTCGTGCGGAATGTGCAGGTCCAGCACCATGATGGTGATGATGATGGCGATCACGCCGTCGCTGAACGCCTCCAGCCGGTTCTTTTCCATGTCTAGCCTCCCTATTCGGTTTAGCGCGTATCGCGGCGGTAGGGAAGCCGGACTCGGGTCAGGTGGCGGCCGTACTCTTCTGCTGTTTCCATCGAGGCTTCGGCGTCGAAGAACAAGGCCAGCCGTTCGCGCAAATTGCTCAAGGCCATGCCGCTACCGCCCTCGCGGCCGGCGCCGGGCGGGGCCGGGTTGTCCAGCGTCAGTTCCAGCAGGCCGGCCTTCAAGCGGGCGGCGATGACGATCTCCGCCTCGCCGGGCATCCGTTCCGCGCCATGGCAGACGGCGTTTTCCGCCAAGGGCTGCAGAATCAGCGGCGGCAGCAGCGCGTCCAGCGGGGCGTCGATCCGCCAGACCACCTTGAGCCGCGGCCCCAGCCGCTCGGTTTCGATGGCCAGGTACATCTTGGCCAGCTCGATCTCGCGCGCCAGCGTGGAGGCGCGATCGGGCTCGGCCATCTGGGCGCGGAACAGTTCGGCCAGGTCTTCCAGCACGGTTTCCGCCTTTTGCGGCTGGGCGCGGATCAGGGCGATGGCCGCATTCAGGCTGTTGAACAGAAAGTGCGGACGGATGCGCGCCTGCAGCGCGGTGAGGCGGGCTTCGGCCAGCGCGGGCGACAGGGCGCGCTGGCGCAAGGCCAGATAATGCAGCAGCAGCAGCGCGGCCAGCATGGCCAGCGCCGGCGTGGGCCAGCCCAGCCGGCCGTCCAGAGACAGCCGCCACTGGCACAGGCCGAAACACAGGCCGGTTAACCCCGCCACCCACAGCGGGCCGCGGCTGCGCCGGGCCAGCCAGGGCGAGAGCCAGGCCAGCGCCGCCAGCGTCAACAGGCTGCCGGGCAGCAGCGCCATGGCGGTTTGCAGCCAGCGCCACCAAGGATCGGGCGAGGCCAGGGCCTGCAAGCCGGACGCGAACAGCAAGAGCAAAGGCAGCAGCAAGACGCGCAGCATGATGCCCTGATTGCGGAAATCGGGCAGCGTGGACGGGCGGGCATCGGCAGGAGCCATGATGGAGTCGCGGGCTGGGGAATGGGGCCATCATAGCAAGCCGCCGCGCGAGGCGCAGTGTATAACGGAGTGTCGGCGAGGGCCCTTGCGCCTGGCCGGCGGCCTGATGGCGCTAGACCAGGGAGGCGCTCGATGAAACGTTGGCTGGCGGGTGCGCTGTTGCTGTGCTGGATGGGCTGGGCGGCGGCGGTCGAGTTATTGATCTCCACCGGCGAATACGCGCCATGGAGCGGCGAGAAACTGCAGGGCGATGGCTTCGTCAACCGCGTGGTGCGCGAGGCTTTCGCCCGTGAGGGCATCGCGGTGCGTTTCGACTATCTGCCCTGGGCGCGGGCGCTGGAGTCCCTGCGCAACGGCAGCGTGCAGGCCAGCTCCTTCTGGTTCGACGACCCGGTCAAGGCCAAGGAGTTTCTGTACAGCGCGCCGATATCGGAGCACCGGGAGGTGTTGTTTCATCGCAAGGATAGGGCGGTGCCGAACTGGCAAAAGCTGTCCGACCTGAACAGCCTGCGCTTCGGCTCGACGCGCGGCTACAGCTATACCGTCGAATTCCGCCAGTTGGCCCGCCAAGGTTTGCTGGCCGTTGAGGAGGCCGACGACGACCGCGTCAATCTGCTCAAGCTGCTGGCGGGACGAATTGATTTGTTTCCGCTTGACGAGTTCACCGGCTGGCAGCTGTTGGCGTCCGACGCGTTTCCGCGCGGCGCGCATGATTTGATCACCACCGAAACCAAGCCCTTCAGCGTGCAATACGGCCATTTGCTGATGCGGCGCTCGCCGGCCAATGCCCAGCTGATGGCCCGCTTCAACGCCGGCCTGGCCAAGCTGCGCGCCGACGGCACGCTGGAGCGTTTCCGGCTGGATCTGTACCGCGGCAGCGGCATGGGACAGTAGCCGGCGCTGATCTGGCGCAAACAGCCTGCGATTGTGCGGTTTTCCCGACTAGGTTCCGGCTTGCCGCCGCGCTAGCGTTGCTGCATGGCAACAAATGCGCGGCGCTGTCGCGGGTCCGGACCAGCCGCTTTCTCCAAGGCCGTCGATGAACTGTCATACGCCTTTCATCTGCTTCTGCTGCAATTCCCTGCTAGTGGTTCGCCCTTGCATTGGCATGTCCTATCGCCCAGTTGAGACAGGTTTGTCCGACGATATACGGTAGTCAATATATGGCTTGCATAATGCACTGCAACATGCTTTTAATGTTTTTCAAACGGCCGTTACACACAGCCGCGCACGGCCATTCCGATTCCTGATTTTCCTTATCCCATTAGTTAGCAGGAGTATTGAGATGCAGATCGTCATCCCAGCCGAGCGGCTGTCCGGCGAACACCGTGTGGCGGCGACGCCGGAAACGGTGAAAAAGCTGGTCGGCGCCGGCCATGCCGTCGCGGTGGAGCGCGGCGCCGGCCTGGCGGCCGCCATTCCCGACGCCGCTTATGAAGACGCGGGCGCCCGCGTGGTCGACTCGCGGCGCGCCCTGCTGGAAAGCGCCGACATCGTCTTGTGCGTGCGTTCGCCGCAAGAGGCTGATCTGGACGCGCTGAAACCCGGCGTGATCGTGGCCGGCATGCTGTCCCCCTATCACAACCCCCTGCTGCCCACGCTGGCGGCGCGCGGGGTGTCGGCTTTCTCTCTGGAGCTGCTGCCGCGCACCACCCGCGCGCAAAGCATGGACGTGCTCTCCAGCCAGAACAATATCGCCGGCTACAAGGCGGTGCTGCTGGCAGGCCAATATTACCCGCGCTTCATGCCCATGCTGATGACCGCCGCAGGCACGGTGAAAGCCGCCCGCGTGCTGGTGTTGGGCGTAGGCGTGGCCGGCCTGCAGGCCATCGCCACCGCCAAACGGCTGGGCGCGGTGGTGGAGGCCTACGATGTGCGCCCCGCCACCCGCGAGCAGGTGGAGTCGCTGGGCGCCAAGTTCGTCGAGGTGCCGATGAGCGACGAGGAAAAAGCGGCCAGCTCCGGAGTCTACGCCCGCGAGATGACGCCCGAGTTCCTGGCGCGGCAAAACGAGCTGCTGGCCAAGCGCGCCGCCGCCGCCGACATCGTCATTACTACCGCGCTGATCCCCGGCAAGCCGGCCCCCATCTTGCTGCAAGCCGCGGCGGTGGCGGCGATGCGGCCGGGCTCGGTGATCGTGGATCTGGCGGCCGAAGCCGGCGGCAACTGCGAAATGACCTGCCCGGGCGAAGCCCATCTGTCCGACAACGGCGTGCACGTGGTGGGGCTGACCAATCTGCCGGCCATGCTGGCGGCCGACGCCTCCAGCCTGTACGCCCGCAATCTGCTGACTTTCCTCGGCCTGCTGCTGACGCCGGAGGGGCTGAACATCGATCTGAGCGACGATTTGCTGGCCGCCACCCTGATCACGCATCAGGGCGAGCAGCGCTTCGGCGCCGCGCCGGCCCCGGCCGCCGCCGTTCAACAAGACAAGGAGCCGCAACATGGTTGATCCCTTCATCGCCAGCCTCACCGTTTTCGTGCTGGCCGTCTTCGTCGGCTACCACGTGGTATGGAACGTCACCCCGGCGCTGCACACGCCGCTGATGGCCGTCACCAACGCCATCTCCGGCATCATCGTCGTCGGCGCCATGCTGCAGGTGGTGGACATCAACGGCCAGCAGATCACCGTCACCTCGGTGCTGGGCGCCATCGCCATCTTCCTGGCCAGCATCAACATCTTCGGCGGCTTCCTGGTGACCCAGCGCATGCTGGACATGTTCAAGAAAAAGAACAGGGGATAACGATGCAGAATGTTTCAGCGGTTCTTTATCTGGTCGCCGCCGTTTTGTTCATCCTGGCGTTAAAAGGGCTGTCCAGCCCGGCGTCGGCGCGGCGCGGCAATCTTTACGGCATCGTCGGCATGGCCATCGCGGTGCTGACCACCTTCGCCATCCTGGACAAGCCGGTGCTGACGCTGATCATCGGCGCCATCGCCGCCGGCGCGCTCATCGGCGGCTGGAAGGCGCGCACGGTGGAAATGACCGGCATGCCGGAACTGGTGGCGGCGATGCACTCGCTGGTGGGCCTGTCGGCGGTGCTGATCGCCGTGGCCGCCATCTTCCACGGCGGCGTCGAGCATACGCCGGTGCAGAAGGTGGAGCTGTTCATCGGCGCTTTTATCGGCGCGATCACCTTCACCGCCTCGGTCATCGCCTACGGCAAGCTGTCCGGCCGCTTCGGCGCCAAGGCCATACACTTCGCCGGCCAGCATCCGCTCAACCTGATCCTGGCGCTGGCCATGGTCGGATTCGGCCTGGCCTATTTCTTCACCGACAGCCAGGCGGCCTTCCTGGCCATGGTGGCGGTGGCGCTGGCCTTGGGCGTGACGCTGATCATCCCGATCGGCGGCGCGGACATGCCGGTGGTGGTGTCCATGCTCAACAGCTATTCCGGCTGGGCGGCAGCGGGCATCGGCTTCACGCTGAACAACCCAGTGCTGATCATTTCCGGCGCTTGCGTCGGTTCCTCCGGCGCGATTCTGTCCTACATCATGTGCAAGGCGATGAACCGCTCCATCGTCAGCGTGCTCCTGGGCGGATTCGGCGCCGAGGCGGCGGCGGGCGGCGCGGCGGTCTCCGCCGAGGCCAAGCCCTACAAGAGCGGCAGCGCCGAAGACGCGGCCTTCCTGATGTCCAACGCCGACCAGGTGGTGATCGTGCCGGGCTATGGCCTGGCGGTGTCGCGGGCGCAGCATGCCTTGCAGGAGTTCGCCGAGCTGTTGCACGAGAAGGGCGTCAACGTCCGCTACGCCATCCACCCGGTGGCCGGCCGCATGCCGGGCCATATGAATGTGCTGCTGGCCGAGGCCGAAGTGCCTTACGAGCATGTGCTGGAGATGGAGGAGATCAACGCCGACTTCTCCACCACCGACGTGGTGCTGGTGATAGGCGCCAACGACGTGGTCAATCCGGCGGCGCAAAAGGACAAGGCCAGCCCGATCTACGGCATGCCCATTCTGGAGGCGCACAAGGCCCGCAATGTGGTGGTGGTGAAACGCTCGATGAACGCCGGCTATGCCGGCCTGGATAACGAGCTGTTTTACATGGACAAAACCATGATGGTGTTCGGCGATGCTAAAAAGGTAGTGGAGGACTTGCTGAAAAACGCAGTACATTGAGCGGACAGCAGGTCTGGGCCGGCCGCCGGCTGGCGGTCCGGCCCTTCACATCCATAAAGGAGACCGTATGCCCGCGCTCAGCGCCATTCTGATCAGCGGCAGCATGATGCTGCCCGTCCAGGCCATGCCTGACCTGCAACACACCGAATGGCTGCTGGAGTCGCCCTCCCAGCCCGATCCCCGCCCCAGCTTGAGCATCGCCGACAACCAGATCAGCGGCTTCTCCGGCTGCAACCGTTTTACCCTTGGCCTGGACGGCGACGGCAAGCATCAAGTGGCGTCCACCCGCAAGCTGTGCGCGCCGGAAGTGATGCAGCGCGAGCATGCGCTGCTCAAGCTGTTGTCCGCGCCTTTCCAGCTGTTGCCGGATGAAAAGCTGCAGCATCTGACCCTGCGCGCCGGCAAGCAGCAATACCGTTTCGCCCGCAGCCAGCCCACCGCCGACATCCCGCCCCCATTCAAACCCGCCGCGACGCAGGCCGAAGCGGCGCAGCCGCGGCTGGGCGAACAGTACTGGTATGTGGCGAGCCAACCCTGCGCCGGCCAGGCGGCAGGCTGTTTGCAGGTGCGCGAGAGCGAGAGCGGTCCGTGGCGCGAATACCGCGGCGCCATTGCCGGCTTCGCGCCGGAGGCCGGCAGCAGCTATTACCTGAAGCTGCAGGGCGAGGCCAATGACGGCCGCCTGGCGCTGCAATTGCTGAAGGTGGTGTACCAGGAAAACGTCGCGCCCTTGGCGGATTGACGGAACCCTGGCCGGCGCGGCGCGTCCAAGCTTATTTATCAGGACATGACGATGCAGAAACGATTGCTCCCGCTTGCGCTGGCCGCCACGCTGTTGGCCGGCTGCGCCACTTCCTCCACGCCGGTCGCCGAGGGCGTGGTTCCCACCGCGGCCCAGTTGCAGGGCGAATGGAAGCAGGCCGGTGCGGGCGAGCAGGCCATCCTGCTGCGCATCGACCAAGAGCGCTTGTTCGCCAAGGCCGGCTGCAACGGCATGTTCGGGCCTTTCTCCCTGAGCCAGGGTGCGATCCGCTCCGAACGGCTGGCCGCCACGCTGATGATGTGCCCGCCCGAGGCGATGCAGCGCGACGCCAAGCTCAGGCATCAGCTGGAAGCCGGCATGAGCGCCCGCCTGGTCGGCGATGAGTTGCGCTTGTCGGACGGCGAGCAGACCTTGCGTTTCGAGCGTCAGCCGCAGGGCGAGATCAAGTTCATCTATGTCGCCGCCGAACGCAAGCCGTGCAGCGGCGTGGCGCCTATGCAATGCCTGCAGGTGCGCGACGACAAAGCCAAGCCCTGGCAGCTCCATTACGGCGAGATCGAAGGCTTCAAGCCCGAGCCGGGCGTGGCCTACCGTCTGCGCATCAAGGAGGTGAAGGTGGACAATCCGCCGGCCGACGCCTCGTCCATCCGCTGGATTCTGGATCTGGTGGTGGAGCAGGAAGTCGTGAAGAAGCCTTGAGCGGCTGTTCCGGCGCGGCAGATTTTGAATCCGCTGCGCGGATGATGATTTGAGTGCCGATTCCGCCCGGCGGACGGACAAGGGGGCTGCGCGGCCAGCCCCTTGCAAGCCCAGGACGCCCCTGCCGCACGCGAAACCGCGAGAAACATGCGCCAGGCAAGGCGCCGCCGAAACTACATGCGTGCGAAATCTTTGATTCGCTCAGCAGTGCGCGCTACCGTCGCGCGGCAATCGAACAGAGCGGCGGCTTAAAACCTTGCCCGCCGCATTTTTCGCGGCGCGCGCAGAAGGGGGAGATGGGGCGCGTCGCATACGTGTTTTCATTGCCTGAGAATACGCAGCCACGACATGACCGTGGCTAAAGCGTCTGCAAGATAGGTCATGGCGGCCGCTCTGCTACAATCGCTGGATTGAATTTGCAGGAGGCCGCCATGAGCCTGATTCCCGAAATCAAACCCCAGCAATCGCTGGAGCTGCTCAAAGAGCTGCACATCCTCACCCGCGACGGCAAGATCAACCAGGACACCCGCCGCAAGCTGAAGCAGGTTTACCACCTGTACCAGTTCATCGAGCCCTTGATGGCCGACGTGCTGGAAAAAAAGGGCGCGATGACGCTGGCCGACCACGGCGCCGGCAAGTCCTACCTCGGCTTCATCCTCTACGACCTGTTCCTGAAGGACAAGGCCGCCGGCCACGTCTACGGCGTGGAAACGCGGCAGGAGCTGGTGGACAAGTCGCGCGAGCTGGCCGACCGCCTCGGCTTCGAGCGCATGGGCTTTCTGAATCTGACGGTGGAGCAGTCCATCACCTCCACCGAGCTGCCGGAGCAGGTGGACATCATCACCGCGCTGCACGCCTGCAACACCGCCACCGACGACGCCATCCGCTTCGCGCTGGCCAAGGACGCGCAGTACATCGTGCTGGTGCCGTGCTGCCAGGCCGAGGTGGCCTCGGTGCTGCGCCAGAAGAAGAACGAGACTTTCGGCAAGACGCCGTTGTCCGAGCTGTGGCGCCACCCCATCCACACCCGCGAGTTCGGCAGCCAGCTGACCAATGTGCTGCGCTGCCTGCAGCTGGAAGCGCGCGGCTATCAGCTGACCGTGACCGAGCTGGTGGGCTGGGAGCATTCGATGAAGAACGAGCTGATCATCGCCAAGAAGACCGGCAAGGGCAAGAGCAGCGCCCGCGAACGCCAGCTGGCCATCCTGGACGAGCTGAACCTGATGGATCTGCGCGAGCGTTTCGCCTACTGATTCATGCCGCGGCGCTAGACCGGCGCGCGGCGATGGCTTAACTTGGGCCTTTCGCCGCCGCCGGTGCCGCTCATGAAGCCACGCCTCGCCGCCGCCCTGTTGCTGGGCGCGTTCTCACTCCCCCTTCACGCTGCTGAAACGTTGTGGCCATCGACCCAGCAATGGCAGGCTTTGCAGCGACAGACCGAGAGCGATGCGGATGCCAGCGCCGTTTTCCAGGCGCAGCGACGCATCGCCGACGCTGCTCTGCGCGATGGGCCGCAAGCGGTGGCGGCCTTGTCCACCGAAGGCCGGCTGGCCGGCGATCCGGTGAAGGTTCAGACCGAAGCCGCGCTGCGCGACATGGCCAAGATCCAGGCGCTGGCGATTGCGTGGACGCTGGATGGCGACGCGCGCTATCTCAAGCAAGCTGGCGCTTATCTGCAGGCCTGGGCCGAGACTAACCGCCCCACTGGCGATCCCATAGACGAAACCGGCTTGGAGCCGGCCATCTTTGGCTATCGCTTGCTGCGTGATCATCTGCCCAAGGCTCAACGGGACAAGATAGACGGCTGGCTGCGCGAGGTGGCGCGGGCCGAAATCGCCTCTCGCAATATGAAGCGCAAAACCGCCACCAATAACTGGCATAGTCACAGGCTGAAAATCGTCGGCCTGATCGGCTTCGCGCTGAATGACCAGGCTTTGATCCGCTATGCGCGCGATGGTTTGAAACAGCAGTTGAGCGACAACCTGCTGCCGGATGGCTCAAGCATAGATTTTCAGGAGCGCGACGCGCTGTCCTACCACACTTACGATTTGCAGCCCTTGTTGACCTTGGCCCTGGCCTTCGCCGAGCGCGGCGAGGACTTCTACCGGCTGCAAGCGCCGTCGGGCGCATCGCTGCAAAAAAGCGTGGCCTTTCTGCGGCCCTATCTGGACGGCAGCCGCACCCACGCGGAATTCGTCGGCAGCGCCGTGCCTTTCGACAAGGCCCGCTCCGACCACCACGAGGCCGGCCATGTGATCGGCGCCGCTTACGATCCGCGCAACGCCGCTGCGACGCTGGAGCTGGCCGCCGCCTTTGAGCCTGGCTACGCCGATCTGGCGCTCAAGCTGTCGGGCGGCCGCCCGCATTTGCGCTGGCTGATTTCACGGCTGCCCGGCTAAGCGCCGCCCACAAAACCCTGGATGCTTCCCTGCGCCTTCTTGCCGCGCCACGGCTGCGGTCCGCGTCGGCGCGGCTTGGCGCAGGCATGCCGCGGGTTTTTGCTCGCGGCCCTGGGAACTGCCGCCGGGCGGGCTGCTCAGCCGTTATTCCACTGAATGAAGCCGGCAGTGGCGATGCCTAGGTCGGCGAAGAACTGTTGCGCGCTGGGGTAGAGATTGGCAGTGACGATGCTGGGAACGATGGGCGCCCTGGACTTGGCGTAGTCGCTCCATGGCACCACGCCCGGCGTGAAGTCGTTCTCGGTTTCCGAGCCGGAGGTATAGAGCTGCGGAGACAGGTAGTCGATATTGCTGTCGGTGAAGAAAGACTGCATCAACGCGGCGGCATCCGGCACGCCGTAGGGCGCCGAGTGGCTGACCGTAACGATGACCTTCAGCCCCTTGGCCTTGGCGACGGAGAAGGATTCGGCAAACCACTGCGACAGTCCGCCCTCGCCCTCTTCCACATCGTAGGCGATGCCGTCGTAAGCGCTGAAACGGCCGGCCTGGATGGCGGCGGTAATGTTTTGCACCGCCGCGGCGCTGAAAGAACCGTTTTCGTTGCCGCCGCCCAGGCTGATGTACTTCGCGCCCTGCAGGCTGTCATGGATGGCTGCGCTTTCCGACAAGGCGTTGTCGACGTTGGTCCAGCCGCTGAACGCGATGCCGACATTGGCATTGGTCGGCGGGTGCGGCGGTTCGCCCAGCCAGGTTTGCGCCCAATAGCCGATGATTCCGCTCATGCGATTCCCCTTTGAAAATGAAAAGAGCCGGCCTTCAGGCCGACTCTTGCATTTCAGCCCAAAACGCTAGCCGCGTCCCTGGCCGGATGGCCAGCGGCTATGCCTCCACAATGGCCAGGGCGAAGCCGTCGTAGCCCTTGGCGCCGACGGTTTGCACCGCGGTGGCGGAAAGCCGCGGGTTATCGCCCATCAATTCGATAAAGCGGCGGATGCCCTGGATGGCCGGATCGGCGCTGGCGGCGTTGCCGACCTCGCCTTGGCGCGCCACATTGTCGCCGACGATGACGGTGCCGGGACGGGACAGCTGCAGCGCCAGTTCCAGATACAGCGGATTATTGGGTTTGTCGGCATCGATGAAGATGAAGTCGAACGGCGCGGCCTGCTGTTCGATCAAGCGGCGCAGCGAGGCCGCCGCGTCGCCCTGCAGGATCTCCACCTTGTCCGCCACGCCGGCGCGGCGCAGATTGGCGGCGGCGATTTCCACATGGCGCGGTTCGAATTCCAGCGTCACCAGCTTGCCGTCCGCCGGCAGCGCGCGCGCCAGCCAGATGGCGCTGTAGCCGCCCAGCGTGCCGATTTCCAGAATCCGCTTGGCGCCATGGATGCGCGCCAGCAGATTCAGAAACTTGCCCTGGTTCGGCGGCACCTGGATGGCGGGGAGGCCGGCGGCGGCGCTGTCGTCCAGCGCCGCTTGCAGCGCATCGTCCTGTTTGACCAGCTGTTCGCTGTAATACGCATCCAAGCGGGTCCAATTGGTGTCAGTCATGGTGTTTCTCCTCAAGGGTGGGTGGCGCGCTCGCAAACGAGCGGCGAGAGGCATCCGGATCGTATCGGGGGGCGAGCAAAGGGAGCAGCCAGGGCAGATACGCCGGGTCGGCGAGCGGCAGGCCCGGCAGTTCCTCGGGCGCGAACCAGGCGATGCGCTGGTGTTCCGCCGGCTGCAGATTGCGGACCTCGCCGCGCCAGCGTGTGACCAGGAACAGCCGGCAGTCGCCTTCTCCGCCCGGCAAGGGCAGCGTGGCGAGCGGCCGCGGATCATCTATATCAATGTCCAGCTCTTCGCGCAGCTCGCGCATCAAGGCCGCCTCGGCGCTTTCGCCGGACTCAAGATGGCCGCCGAACACATCCCATACGCCGGGATAAAAGGCGCGATCCGGCGCGCGCAGACCCAGCAATACTTGGCCGCCGCGTATCAAGGCGGCAGCCGCGCAGCGATGGATCATGGACTCAGGCAATGCCGCCGCCGCCATGGGCGCGATAGGCCGGGCGTTGGCGCAGCCGCTCGAAATATGCCTCCGTTTTCGGCAGGGAGGGCTTGTCGAACGGGGTCAGCAGCCAGCGCTGAATGGATAGGCCCAAGACGATGTCGGCCAGCGTGAAGGTTGCGCCCAGCAGCCAGCCATCGCCGATCTGCGATTCCAGTACGGCCATTTGCTTGCTCCAGGCCGCCACGCTTTCGGCGATGCGCGCGGGGTCCTGATGATCCGGGCTGTTGCGGCTTAGCGCATGGAAGGCATAGGCCCAGGCCGGATTCAAATCCCCAAGCTGCCAATCCATCCAGCGCTCGACGCGCGCCCGCTCGATTGGCGATGCCGGCAATAGATCATGGCGGCCATGCTTGGCCGCCAGATAGCGGCAGATGGTATTGGATTCGGACAGCGGGGTGTCGCCGTCCACCAGTACCGGGATCAGCGACAGCGGGTTGAGCGCCTGGAATTCCGGATCGGAAACCGGCCGTACGCCGCGGCCCCAATCTTCGCGTTGATAGTCCAGGCCGATTTCATGGCAGGTCCACAGCACTTTGCGGACATTGATGGAGTTGGCGCGTCCAAGCAGGCGGAGCATGGCGGCATCCTGAAAGTGGGAGGAAGCGACAGTATAATCCCGGCCATGCCAAATGTTTATTCCATTTGGTTTTGCAGCGCGTTTGCGGAGTGCGGTTCCGCGCGGCGCGGTTGTCGCGTCGCGGATAAAACCTGGAAACGAGCCAGAGCCAAGACGCGCCGCCCCAGGCCGCGCAAGGAGAAAAGGCGGGAGCGGGCAGAGATCCGCCGCTGGCAACACACCGCCGCCAGGCGGGCGGTCAGGTTGGATGCGGTCTTCAGAGCGGGGCGTCGAGACGCCGGCGCTGTTTCGGGTCAGCGCGCGGCGGCGGCCGGCGGCAGATATTCCGCCCAGGCGTCGGCTTCGCGCTCACGGTAGCGGACGACGCCGCGATCCAGGTCGAAGTCGTAAAAGGCATAGACTCCGCGCGCGGCCAGCAAGGCCGGCGGAAACAGCAGCACGCCGGAAACCATATTGGCCGTATTGATCTGCAAGGGCAGCACGCCGTACAGCGCCGGCTTGCCTTCGCCGCTGGCCTTGAATTCGTAGCGGCTGAGGCTGGTGTTGTCGTAAGCGCGGGTGTGCGGCAGCGCTTGCCGCGTCACATGCTGCTGGTCGTAGATCGCCACTTCGCCATGCAGGGAGGCGCTGCTCATGGTGGAGGTGGAATGGGCGGCGCAGCCAGCCAGGGCCAGCGCGGACAATAAGGGGATGAAAATCTTGTGCATGGGCGTAAACGGCTAAGAGGAAGCGCCGAGGCCAAGCCAGCCGCGGCGCGAAAGGGCGCATCTTATCCTGACTTTCCTAACCGGAGACGCCGATACTTAATTTGGAATGTCAATCAAGTATTTGAAATGACTAGTTTTTCCCGTTTGCGCAACAGGTGGGCGCGGCCGGCCGGCACTTAGCCTTCTTCGCGGCCGATGCGCAGCAGCCGGGCATGCAGCACCAGATTTTCCAGCGTCAGCCGCGCAGTGGCGGCCAGGTAGACCAGCATGCGCTTGGCCTCGTCCGGCTCTTCGGCGCGGAAAGTCAGTTCCCGCTCCAGCAGCGAATCGACAATCAGCTCTCGCAGATTGTGTTCATCAAAAGGCAGATCGGCATAGTCGATTGGGTCCTCGGCCTCCACATCCTCTACCAGACACAGCAGGTTTTCACGGCTGAGCGCGTTCATGGCGGCCTCCTCCTGTCGCTAAAGCGGAAACAGACGGTCAATTTGAGTGTAGCGGGTTTATCGCGGAGGGATTGCCGTGTTGGGCGCGGCAGCGGCGCTGCGCATCCGCCCCAAGCAAAAGCCGGGTCTGCGTCGATGCTCCTGACAGGACCTGTCAACGCGCTGGATTATCTTGCGGACTTCCAAACACCGCAGTCGGCGTTTACGACTGACACAGCCTGGGAGTCTTATGAAACGCGCCATTACAGTTCTGACCGAAAACTTTTCCGATTGGGAAACCGCCCTGATCAATTCCTGCTGCCGCGGGTATTACGGTTTCGATGTGCAATATGCCTCGCCAGGCGGCGCGCCGGTCACCTCATCGGGCGGCTTGAGGGTCACGCCGCAGTTGGCGATAGAGGCGATTGAGTTGTCGGACCTGGACCTGTTGATCGTGTGCGGCGGCACGATCTGGCGCACGCCGCAAGCGCCCGATGTCAGTCAGTTGGTGACCGCCGCCCATGCGCAAGGCGTGGTCGTGGCCGGCATCTGCGACGGCACGCGCGCGCTGGCGCAGGCCGGCGTGCTGGATTCGGTGCGGCATACCTCCAATGCCGCGGATAACCTGGCCGTTGCCGGCTATGCCGGCGCCGCCCATTACCAGGATGTGCCGCACGCGGTCGGCGAGCGCGGCGTGGTGACGGCGTCTGGCACCGCGCCGGTCAGTTTCATGGCGGAGATCCTGCGCGAGCTGGGCATTGGCGGGGCGGATCTGGACGCTTATCTGGCGCAGCATGCGGCCGAGCATAGGCGCGTGGCGCAATAGGCGCGCCTGGGCAAACCAGGCGAGATAGAAGCCCCCCGCGAGGGGGGCGATGCGGTCAGGATCGGGCGAGGGCCTCTCGCGCCTGGCTGCGCGCGGATTGCACCCAGGGCTCTTGTCGAGAGAAGGCGGGCGCGTCCCTCAGATCGCATTCGCCGCTGACGATGGCCTTGGCCGCTTCTATCGCCCAAGAGGGTTTGGCGGCGATCTCGCGGGCGGCCGCCAGCGCCTCGTCCAGCGCGCTGCCCTGGCAGAGGCGGGAGATCGCGCCGCTGCGATGCGCCTCTTCGGCGCTGACCAGGCGGCCGGTCAGCAGCCAGTCCAGGGCGATATAGGGCGAAATCCGCGCCGGCAGCCTGGCGCAGCCGCCCTGGGCCGCGACCAGGCCGCGCCCCGCCTCGGGAAAGGCGAAGCGCGCTTCGCGCGAAGCGAAGATCAGGTCGCAGGCCAGCGCGATTTCAAAGCCGCCGCCCAGCGCGATGCCGTCCACCGCCGCGATAAGCGGCTTGCGCCTTTGCGCTCTGACAATGCCGGCGAAGCCCTCAGGTTCGACGATGGGCAGCTCGCCAGCCGCGAAGGCCTGGACATCCATGCCGGCGCAGAAGCAGCCGGCGTGGCCGGTCAACACGGCGGCGCGCACCTCGCCATCGGCTTCGATTGCGCGCAAATGCCTTTGCAGCCCTTGCGCCATCGGCAGGTGGATGGCGTTTTTCTTCTCGGGGCGGTTCAGCCGGATCAGGGCCACGCCGCCTTCCAGACGCTCCAGCGTAACCGGAGGCGAGGCCTCAGCCATGCTCGGGCTCCTTGCGGAAGCACACCGCGGTCAGCAACAGCGCCGCCAGGCCAAGCGGCAAGGCCAGCCAGGGGAGGACGGTGACCGACAGGCTGTAGAGCGTCAGTCCGCCCAGCATGCCGCCGGCGGCGATGCCGGCGTACAGCACCGCGCTGTTGAGCGATACAGTCAGGGCGCCGAAGCGTTTGGACAGCGACAGCAGCCGGTGCTGGATCGGAACCAGATACATCCAGCCGGTGACGCCCCAGATCAGGAAGATGCCGAGCACCCACCACGGCGAATGCGCGTAGAAGGCCAGCAGGAACAACGACAGCGTCTGGATGCCTATCGAAACCAGCAGCACGAGGCGGCTGCCCAGTGTATCGGTCAATACGCCGGAGACCGCGTTGCCTATCACGGCACCGACGCCGAAAACCAGCAGCGCCAGCGGCAGGATGGCTTCCACGCCCAGCCGGGTGTCCCGTAGCAACACGCTGACGTAGCTGTAGACGATATGCTCCGAGCTGACCGCGAAAAAGGTGATCAGCAAAGTCGACAGCACCGCTCTTTGCCGCAGCGGGGCGAGTCGTTCGCGCAAGCTGTGCTTGCCCGGCGCCGGCAGGTCTTGCAGCACCCAGGACAGGCCGAGCAGGGCGACGCCGCCCAGCGCGGCGATGCCGAGGAAGATGTCGCGCCAACCGATCACATGGGCCAGGAAGGTGCCGAACGGGATGCCCAGCGCGATGGCCAGGGTCATGCCGCCGTAGACGATGGAGATTGCCAGCCCCTTGCGCTTTTCCTCAACCAGCGTGCCGGCGGCCGCGGCGGCTTGCGGGGTGAACGAGGCCGCGCCCAGCGCGGCCAGCACGCGGCCCAGGGCCAATTGCAGATAGCTGTCGGCCCAGGCGCAGGCCAGATTGCCGGCGATGAACAGGACCAGGGCGAGCTGCAAGATGCGCCGGCGGTTGATATTGCCCAGCAGCCAGGCGGACAGCGGCGCGAAGACCATATAGGACAGGGCGAACAGCGAAATCAGCTGTCCGGCCTCGGCCGGGCCGACGCGTAGCGCCGCCGCGATTTCCGTCAAGACGCCGGCGACGATGAAGGCGTCGGTGCCGATGGCGAAGGTGCCGGCCGCCATCAGCCCCAGCGGAATCAGGCGGCTGTTTGACTGAAGGGCGCTCATCCCGCTCTCCGCAACGCATGCGCTTGCCAGGCCTGGTCCAGCGCGGCCAGGAAGGTCTCCACATCGTCGTGGCTGTGGGCCGAGGTCGGCGTCACGCGCAGCCGCTCCGTGCCGGCCGGCACGGTTGGCGCGTTGACCGGTTGCACGTAAATGTGGAACTCCTTGAGCAGGTATTGGCTCAGCAGCTTGTTCTTGTGCGGATCGCCGACCAGAACCGGCAGGATGTGGCTGTCTTCTGAGGCCAGCGGGATGCCCAGGCGGCGCAGCCCGTCCTTCAGGTGGCTGATGATGTCCAGCAAGTGCTTGCGCTGGGTGTCGTGGCGCAAATTGTAGTTGAAGCTGGCCAGCGACGCGGCTACCACCGGCGCGGGGGACGAGGTGCTGAAGACGAAAGCGGGCGCCCAGCTGCGTATCGCCTCGGTGACCACGCGCGGCGCGGCGATATAGCCGCCGGCCGAACCGTAGGATTTGCCGAAGCCGCCCTGGATGATGTCGATGCGGTCCAGCAGGCCGAGCTGCTCCGCGTAGCCCAGGCCTTGCTCGCCGTAGATCCCCGCGGAATGGATTTCGTCCAGATAGCTCAGCGCGCCGAACTCTTCTGCCAGTTCGATGATGTCCTGCAGCGGCGAGAAGTCGCCGTCCATAGAGTACAAGGATTCGAAGGCGATCAGCTTGGGCCGCTGCGGATCGTCCTGCTCCAATAGCGAGCGCAGGTGCGCCACATCGTTGTGGCGGAAGATTTTCTTCTCCGCCTTGCTGTAGCGGATGCCGTAGATCATCGAGGCGTGATTGAGCTCGTCGGAATAGACGATCAGGCCGGGAATGGCGTCGCTGAGCGTGGACAAGGCGGCGTCGTTGGCGCCGAAGCCGGTGCTGAACAGCAGCGCGGATTCCTTGCCGTAGGCCTGGGCCAGCGCGGACTCCAGTTCCGCGTGGTAGATGGAGGTGCCGGAGATGCTGCGCGCGCCGCAAGTGCCGAGCCCCACGCGTTTCACCGCTTCGATGGTGGCGTCTATCACCACGGGGTGATGGCTCATCGCCAGATAGTCGTTGGAGCACCACACATTCAAGCGCCGCTCACCGGCCGGACCATGCTGGATGGCCCAGGGTTTGTCTTGCGCGCTGCGCTCCAGGTGCAGATAGTCGCGGAAGCGGCCTTGCTTTTTGGTTTCATCCAACTTGGCTTCCAAGATATTCAGAATGCTCATCGGGGTTTCCTTGTCGTTCAGACGGATTTCAGAATCAGGGATACGCCTTGGCCCACGCCCACGCACATCGTCACCAGGGCATGGCGCGCCTGCCGTTCGGACAGTTCCAGCGCGGCGGTCAGCGCCAGGCGCGCGCCCGACATGCCCAGCGGATGGCCCAGCGCGATGGCGCCGCCATTGGGATTGACGCGGGCGTCGTCGGCGGCGACGCGCCAGTGCCGCAGAGTCGCCAACACTTGCGAGGCGAAGGCCTCGTTGATTTCGAACAGGTCGAAATCGCTCAGCGCGAATCCGGTCCGCGACAGCAGGCGCTCGGTCGAGGCGATCGGGCCTATGCCCATCACCGAGGGCGCGACGCCGGCCGCGGCGGCGGGGCCGATCTCGGCCAGGGGCTGCAGGCCGCGGCGTTTCGCATAGGCGCCCGAGGCCAGCAGCAGGACGGCCGCGCCGTCGTTGATGCCGGAGGCGTTGCCCGCCGTCACCGTGCCGCCGGACTGGAAGGCCGGTTTCAGCGCGGCCAGCTTTTCCAGGCTGGTGGCGCGGGGGAATTCGTCCTGGGCGAAGCGGTCGACGCGCTTGCGATCGATCTTCACCTCCAGCGGGACAATTTCGCGGGCGAAACGTCCGCGCGCGATGGCGGCGGCGGCCCGCTGTTGGGACTGCAGGGCGAAGGCGTCTTGCGCCTCGCGCGATACGCCATGCTCGCGCGCCACGTTCTCGGCGGTGACGCCGAGCGGATCGCAACCATATTGTTCGGCCATGCGCGGATTGATGAAGCGCCAGCCCAGCGTGGAGTCATGCAGCTGCTGGCCTTTGTCGAAGGCGCTCTCGCCCTTGGCCAGCACATATGGCGCCCGGCTCATGCTTTCCACGCCGCCCACCAGCACCAGGTCGCTGGCGCCGCTGCGTATGCGCGCGGCGCCGTAGATCACAGCGTCCAGGCCGGAGGCGCATAGCCGGTTGACGGTGATGCCCGGCACGCTGGGATCGAGCCCGGCCAATAGCAGCGCCATCCGCGCGATGTTGCGATTGTCTTCGCCGGCCTGATTGGCGCAGCCCAGTATCACTTCGTCGATATCGTCGCGGATGGCGTCGCGGCGCGAGACCAGCTCGCGGATCAGCGCGGCCGCCAGATCGTCCGGCCGGGTCAGGGCCAGGCTGCCGCCATAGTTGCCGATGGCGCTGCGCGCGCCGTCGATCAGGTAGATTTTTTCGTCATGCAGACTCATATCGGCATCCTTCAAGCGGCCGCAGCCGGTTCGGCGAGGGGTGGGTTTCTTTGCAAGGCGTAATGAGGGCGGTAACGGTAGGGGTGCAGCTGGCTGGCCAGGTGGCCGAGTATCGTCCGCGCGCGCGCCTCGCCCAGCGCGTCCAGCCAGTCGTAGGGGCTGCTGGCGTAATTGACGCCGCTGGTGGCGGCCAGCTGGATATCGGCCTTGGCGCACACGCCGCCCTCCACCATGACGACCGACTCATTGATCAGGCTGCACAGCACGCGGGCGACGATAAGGCCGGGCGAGTCCTTGACCCAGTCGAAGACCGGGGCCAGCGCGCGCAGCGCGGCGCCGAACAGCGCGAGATGCGCCGGCGCGGGCGCGGGGCTGTGGGCGGCGACGAGATAGTCGGCGGCGGCGTAGTCCAGCGACACGTCCACCACGAAGACATCGCGTCCCGCCGCCGCGGCAAGCTGGGCGGCGGTGCGGCCATCGCTGGCCTTGATGATGAAGGCCTGGTTCACCAGCAGATGGCTGCCCAGCTCGGCGTCGTCGCCGCGGCGCTCAAGCCTGACCGCGGGCCAGCGGGCCTGGACCGCCTCGGCCAGCTGGCGCGCCAGCGGGTCATGGCCGAACAGGATCAGGCTGTCCGGCGCGTCTTCGGCGCCGGCTGCGGTTTCCGCCGGATCGCCGCTGGCCGCGAAATAGGAGCGGCCGTTTTTCCGGCCCAGCAGGCCGGCATCCACCAGCGCGCCTTGCAGATAAACGGGGGTATAGCGGGCATCGAATTGCAAGGACTGCCAGATCTGGGTGCTGACCTGGAAGTTGATGTCCTGGCCGATCAGATCGGTCAGCTCCAGCGGCCCCATCCGGAACAGCCCGGTCGCCTTCAGCGCGCGGTCGATCTGCCGCGCCGAGGCGACGTTCTCTTCCAGCAAGCGGAAGCTTTCCAGATAGAACGGCCTGGCCATGCGGTTGACGATGAAGCCGGGCGTGGCCTGGCAGCGCACCGTCGCTTTGCCGCTTTGCGCCAGCAGGCGCTGGCAGCGCGCGATCACGCTGTCGGCGGTGAAAAACGAGGGAATGATCTCCACCAGCTTCATCAGCTGGGCCGGGTTGAAAAAGTGCAGGCCGATGAAGCGGGCCGGATGTTCCACCGCGGCGGCCAGCTTGTTCAAGGACAGCGAGGAAGTATTGGTGGCGATGACGGCGTCCGCCGCCGCGAGGCGGGATAGTTCGGCGAGCAAGGCAGTCTTGATCGCTGCGTCCTCGGCGACGCTTTCGATGATCAGGCCCGCGTCGGCGGCGTCCGCCAGCCGGGTGGTGAAGGCGATCCGCTGCAGGACGGCGGCGGCCTGTTGCGCCGCCAGCCGGCCTTGGCCCACTTTCTTTTCCAAGTCGCGCGCGATGGTTTCGCGGGCGGCGGCCAGCCCGGTTTCGCCGCGGTTGATCAGCAGGGTGTCAAAGCCTTGCAAGGCGAAGTGATAGGCGATGCCGCGCCCCATGGTTCCCGCCCCGATCACGGCGATTCTGTTGAAAGCCGCCAAGGCCTCCGGCGTCGAAATGTCAGTCATGGCTGCCACCATGTAGGTTGAAATGTACGAACGACAAATATCTATTCGTTCGGCATTTTCAGGCTACTGTCCGGTAGGCTAATTGACATTAGCATTTAATTAATGTATATATTACTTATAATGAATTTTCATGTGCTTATCAGCGTGCAGGGAAAGCCGCGCCGCCAGCCATCGGACAGCTAAGCGAAAGCGCTGCAGGCATGAAAAAACCCGCGCCAAAACAGCGCGGGTTTTCTTTTGGGGGCCAAGCGCGGCGGGCTTATACCGCCATCACGGCTTCCACTTCTTCCACGGTTTTCGGAATCGGCTCGCCCAGCACGCGGCTGCCGTCCGCCGTCACCAGCACATTGTCTTCGATGCGGATGCCGCCGAAGTCGGCGTATTCGCGGAACTTGGCGAAGTTGATGTACTGGCTGTGGCGGCCTTCCTTTTCCCAGGCTTCGATCAGCGCCGGGATGAAGTAAACGCCCGGCTCCACGGTCAGCACCATGCCGGCCTTCAGGGTCTTGCCCAAGCGCAGATAGCCCAGGCCGAACAGCTTGCTGCGCTCGGCGTCGTCGCCGTAGCCCACCAGGTCTTCGCCCAGCGCTTCCATATCATGCACGTCCATGCCGATCTGGTGGCCCAGGCCATGCGGGAAGGCGATGGCGTAAGCGCCGGATTCGACGATGGCGTCCACGTCGCCGTTAAAGAAGCCCAGCGCGGCCATCCGCTCCACCATCACGGCGGCGGACAGCTTGTGGATGTCCTGATACTTGACGCCCGGCTTGACGGCGGCGATGGCGGCTTCCTGCATTTCCAGTACGATTTCATACAGCTCGCGCTGGCGGGTGGAAAACTTGCCGCCCACCGGGAAGGTGCGGGTGATGTCGCTGGCGTAGCCGGCGCCGCTGGCACAGCCGGTGTCGTTCAGCACCAGGTCGCCCTGTTGCAGCACGTGGTCGTGGTGATGGTTGTGCAATACTTCGCCGCGCTTGGAGAAGATGGACGGGTAGGCCAGTTGCCAGTCGTGGCGGCGCATGATGCCTTCCATGATGCCCACCACCTGGTATTCCACCACGCCCGGCTTGGCGTTTTGCATCGCGGCGATGTGCATGGCGTGGGTCACGCCTAGCGCGGCTTCCATCTCGGCGATCTCTTCCGCGCCCTTGATTTCGCGCAGCGCCACCACGGCGCGGGTCAGCGCGGCGGAGAAGCCTTCTTTCACCTTGGCCGGATGGACGTCCAGCAGGCGGCCCAGCTCTATCATGGTTTCGCCGCGATACGGCGCGGTGTAATGGACGGCGCGGCCGGAGGCGCGCGCTTCGGCCAGCGCCTGCGCCAGTTCGGCGTAAGGGCGGCTGCGCGTCACGGCGGCTTGCGCGGCGCGTTCGGCCAAGGACGGCAAGGGGCCGGTCCAGACGATGTCCGCCACATCCGGGTCATTGCCGAACAACACCGCTTCGCCGCTTTCGGCATCGATCACGCCGGCCAGACCCGGCTCGTTCAGGCCGAAGAAATAGCGGAAGCTGGAGTCCTGCACGAAGGGCAGGATGTTGTCGTGGTAGTTCATCGGCGAATCGACATTGCCGACAAACAGCAGCAAACCGGACAAACCCGCTTGTTTCAGGCCGGCGCGGCGCTGGGCGTAGACGGAAGGGGCGAACATGATTTCTCCTTGGCCGCGCGCCGCGTCGAGGCCGCGCGCATTGTATACAATTCTCTAAGTTATCATGCGCCGCGCCGGCCGGCCAGCCGCGAGTCTAGCGCGCCGCCGCCGTTTCCGCCTTTCGCGCCATGGGTTTGGCCGGGGTCAACAGCCGACACAGCAGGCCGCCCGCCAGCATCGCCCACAAGGGCGCGCCCAAACCCGCAAAGTTGATGCCGGAGGCCGCCACCACAAAAGTCAGCAGCGCCGATTCTCTATGCTCGGCGTCGGCCAGCGCCGCGCTCAAGGACGAGGCCAGCGTGCCGAACAGCGCCTGGCCGGCCGCCGTCACCAGCAGCGGTTTGGGCAAGGCCAGCGCCAACGCCGCCAGCGCGCCGCCCAGCATGCCCATGACGATGTAGATCAGCCCGCAAAACACGCCGGCCACATAGCGGCGGCTGCGGTCGGGGTGGGCTTCCGGCCCGGTGCAGATGGCGGCGATGATGGCCGCCAGCGTCACGCCGTGGCCGCCCAGGGGCGCGGTGAGCAGCGAGGCGACGCCCAGCGCGGTCACCGGCGAGCGCGCCGGAATGTCGTAGCCAAAGGTGCGCAGCACCGCCATGCCGGGCAGGAACTGGCTGGTCAGCGCCAACAGCGCCAGCGGCAGGGCCAGATTGACGAAAGCGGCCCACGACCAGGCCGGCCAGGTGAACAGCGGCATGGCGACGATAGGCAGGGCGCTGGCTGCCGGCGCATGCAGCTCGCCGGCCGACAGCGCCGCGCCCGCCGCGATGGCCGCCAGCAAGGCATAGCGCGGAAACCAGCGCCGGCCGATGAAGAACAGGCCCGCCATGACGAGCACCAGGCCCAGATGGCCGGCCGCCTCGCTCACCACTTCGCCGACGAAATGAAACAGGATGCCGGCCAGCAAAGCCGCCGCCAAAGCCGGCGGAAACAGCGCCATCAGCTTATCGAACAAGCCGCTCGCGCCCACCAGGGTGACGATGGAGGCGGCGGCCAGGAAAGCGCCCACCGCCTCGGGATAAGGCACGCCGGGCAGCGCCGCCAGCAGCAGCGCCGCGCCGGGCGTGCTCCAGGCGGTGATCACCGGCGCCTTCCAGCGCAGGCTCAGCCACAGGCCGGCCACGCCGGAGCCGATGGACACCGCCCACACCCAGGACGCCAGCTGCGCCGAAGACAGCCCGGCCGACTGGGCGGCGTGGACGATGATCAGGAAGGGGCCGGAAAATCCGACCAATAAGGCCAGCACGGCGGCCAGCAGGGCGGAAGGGGCGGCGTCGCGCCGCAAGGTCTGCCACATGGCGAAACTCCTATCAATGCGAATTGTCGCCAGCGTGCCACGGCGGATGGCCGGCGCGCTCCCACAAGCCGGCCAAACAGTTTATGCTGAGGCGTATCTGTTCTATATAACAGTCAATCCCACAGGAACCTTCCATGCAGCTGCGCGATATCCCCTTCGGCATCACCGACTGGTCCGAGCTTCCCGCCGTCGAACACCCCGGCGAACAGGGCCGCGCCTACTGGCGCACCCGCCAGTTCGGCGACATCCGGGTGCGGATGGTGGAATACACGGCCGGCTATCTGGCCGACCACTGGTGCGAGAAGGGCCATATCCTGCTGTGCCTGGCAGGCGAGCTGCACACCGAGCTGGACGACGGCCGCGTGTTCATCCTCAAGCCCGGCATGAGCTACCAGGTGGCGGACCACGCCGAAGCCCACCGTTCCCGCGCGCCGGACGGCGCCAAGCTGTTCATCGTCGATTGAGCCCATGCCGCAATACCAGGACATCGCCCGCCAATTGCAGGCCCGGCTCGACGCCGGCGAGTTTCCGCCCGGCAGCCGCCTGCCTTCGGTGCGGCAACTGGCCGAGCGCCACGGCGTCAACAGCCTGACCGCGCTGGCCGCCTATCGCTGGCTGGAGCAGAAACAGCGGGTGGTGGCGCGGCCGCGCGCCGGTTTCTTCGCCGCCTTGCCCGCCGTCGCACCCGACTGCCGGCCTGACAAAGCGCTGCCCTCGCCGGCCACGCTGGTGCAGGTGGACAGCCGCATGTCGCAATTGCTGGCGCTGTCTTCTTCCGACGTGGCGGTGCAGCTGCACATGGCCGAAGCCCATCACAGCCTGTACCCCTCCGCCGAACTGGCGCGCCGCCTGCACGCCACCTTGCAGCAGCGGCCGGAGCTGATCGGCGCCTATTTGCCGGCCAAGCAGCATGACCGGCTGTGCGATCAGCTGCGCCAGCTGGCCGCCGGCTGGGGGCTGGATGCCAAGCCGGAAGAGATCCTGTTCTGCAACGGCATCACCGAGGGCATCAGCCTAGCGCTGCGCCACCTGACCCGTCCCGGCGACACCGTGGCGGTGGAAACGCCGGTCTATTTCGGCCTGCTGCAAACGCTGTCCGCCCTGGGGCTGAAGGCGCTGGAAATCCCCTGCACGCCCGATGCCGGCTTGTCGCTGGAGGCGCTGGAATTCGCGCTGCAATACGGCCCGCCGGTGCGCTGCCTGGTGACGGTGACCAACTTCCAGAACCCCACCGGCGCGCGGATGCCGGACGACCATAAAAAGCGGCTGCTGGCGCTGGCGCGCCGCCATGGCGTCGCCATCATCGAGGACGACGTGTTCGGCGAGCTGTATTTCGGCGAGACGCGGCCGACGCCGCTGAAAGCCTGGGACCGCGACGGCGACGTGATCTACTGCGCGTCTTTCACCAAGAGCCTGGCGCCGTCGTTCCGGCTGGGCTGGCTGTCCGGCGGCCGCCACCACGCCGCGCTGGAACGCTTGCGCGCCAGCAGCAGCCTGGTGAGCCCGGCCCTGCTCTTGGGCGCGCTGAGCGATCTGCTGGCCAGCGGCGACTACGCCCGCATCAGCCAGCGGCTGCGCAAGCAATTGGCCAGGCAGATGGAGCAAGTGGCGGACGCGGTGCTGGCGGCCTTTCCCAAGGGCACCCGCTTGCGGCGGCCGCAGGGCGGGTTGCTGCTATGGGTGGAAGGGCCGGAGGGGCTGGACAGCGGCCGGCTGCTGGAAGCGGCGCTGCGGGAGTCGATCAGTTTCGCGCCCGGCATGCTGTTCTCGGCCGAGCCGCGTTTCAGCCGCTGCCTGCGGCTGAACTTCGGCCAGCCCTGGAACGCGGCGCAACAACAGGCCATCGCCCGCTTGGGCCAGCTGGCCGCCGAACAATTGAGGACGCCGACATGAGCGACGCTGTCTCGATCCGCCCGCCGCTGGCGGGCGAATTGGCGCTGTTGGCGCAGATAGAGCGCCGCGCCGCCGCGCTGTTTTCGCCGGACGATCTGCCTGCGGCGCTCAGCGGGCAGACGCTGCCGGAGGCGCTGCTGCGCGAGGCGGCCGCGGCCGGCCTGCTGTGGGTGGCCGAGCGGAACGGCCAGGCCGCCGGCTTCGCGCTGGCGGAAATGCTGGACGGCCAGCTGCATCTGGCCGAGATGGACGTGGACCCGGCGCATGCCCGCCGCGGCATAGGCGCGGCCTTGCTGGCCAAGGTGGCCGCCCATGGCGCGGCAGCCGGTTTCGCCGCCGTCACGCTGACCACGTTTGCGCATCTGCCGTGGAACGCGCCGTTTTATCGACGCCATGGTTTTGAACCCTATGTGCCGACGACTGCGTCGCAGCTGGAACAACGGCTGAAGTCGGAAGCGCTGGCTGGTTTGCGCCAGCGCATCGCCATGCGTCGCGTCTTGCGCTCACTTTGAGGAGAAGGCTGATGGATAAAATCGATACCGTCATCATCGGGGCCGGCGTGGTGGGCCTGGCCGTCGCCAAGGCGTTGGCCGAGGCAGGGCGCGAAGTATTGATCGTGGAAGCCGAGCAGGCCATAGGCCAGCACGCCTCCAGCCGCAACAGCGAGGTGATCCACGCTGGCTTGTATTACCCGGCCGGCAGCTTGAAGGCCAAGCTATGCCTGGCCGGCCGCGACCGGTTGTACCGCTATTGCGTTGAGCGGGCGATTCCGCACCAGCGGCTGGGCAAGCTGATCGTCGCCAGCCACGCAGGGCAATTGGCCAAGCTCGACGCGCTGGAAAAGCAGGCGCGCGTCAATGGCGTGAATGATGTCCAGCGGCTCTCCGCCGACCAGGCCCATGCGCTGGAGCCGGCGCTGGATTGCGCCGCCGCGCTGCTGTCGCCGTCCACCGGCATCATAGACAGCCACGCGCTGATGTTGTCCTTGCTGGCCGACGCCGAAGCCGCCGGCGCGCAGCTGGCGCTGGGCTCGCCGCTGGAGGGCGGCGAGATCACCGCCGACGGCATCGTGCTGCGCATCGCCGGCATGGAGATCCTGGCCCGCCGCGTGGTCAACGCCGCCGGCCTGTTCGCGCCCGATGTCGCCCGCGCGCTGGCGGGCGTGCCGCCAGAGGCCATCCCCCAGGCGCGCTACGCGCGCGGCGTGTATTTTTCGCTGCAGGGCCGCGCGCCGTTCTCCAGGCTGATCTATCCGCTGCCGGAGCCGGGCGGCCTGGGCAGCCATCTGACGCTGGACCTGGGCGGCCAGGCGCGCTTCGGCCCGGACGTGGAGTGGGTGGACGGCGTCGATTACCGCGTCGATCCCGCGCGCGCCGCCGCGTTTTACCAAGCGGTGCGGCGCTGGTGGCCGCAGCTGGCCGACGGCGCGCTGTCGCCCGGCTATGCCGGCATCCGCGCCAAGATTGCCGGCCCGGGCGAGCCGGACGCCGATTTCCTCATCCAGGGTCCGCCAGCGCATGGCGTGACGGGCCTGGTCAACTTGTTCGGCATCGAGTCGCCGGGGCTGACCAGCTGCCTGGCCATCGCCGACGCGGCGGCCGCGCTGCTGGATTAGAGCAAATCGCTTACAATCGCCGGCAAAGGGAGAAAACAACAAGCATGCTGATCTTGAATCAACGTCAACAAGAACTGCTGGATATGGTGAAGCGCGAAAGCTATGTCAGCGTGGAGAAGCTGGCCGAGCACTTCGCCGTCACCCGCCAGACCATACGCCGCGACATCGCCCTATTGGCCGAGCATCAGCAGCTGCAGCGCTATCACGGCGGCGCCAGCGTGCTGTCCAGCGTGGAGAACGTCGCCTACCAGGCGCGCCAGGTGCTGTGCATAGAGGAAAAGCGCCGCATCGCCGCCTGCCTGGCGCGGCATATCCCGGACAACGCGTCCTTGTTCATCAATCTGGGCACCACCACCGAGGAGGTGGCCAAGGCGCTGCACCGCCACCGCGGCTTGCGGGTGATCACCAATAATCTGCATGTGGCCGAGCAGATGTGCGACTACCCGGACTGCGAAGTGATCGTGCTGGGCGGCTCGCTCAGGAAACGCGACCGCGGCCTCACCGGCGAGGCGACGGTGCAGATGATCCGCCAGTTCCGCGTCGACTACGGCATCATCGGCGTGTCCAGCATCGAATCCGACGGCACGCTGCGCGATTACGACTACCGCGAAGTGCGCACCACCGAAGCCATCATCCAGCAGTCGCGCCAGGTGTTCCTGGCCGCCGACCACAGCAAGTTCGACCGGCCGGCGCTGGTGGAGCTGGGCCGGCTCTCCCAGGTGGCCGCGCTGTTCACCGACAAGCCGGTGCCGGCCGGCATCGCCCGCATCATGCAGGAGTGCGGCACCCAGCTGCATATCGCCGAATCGTACTGATAAGTATTTTCCGCAATACTATGCTGAAGCATCGTTCCACTCCTCATCGGCTGATGCTTCATGCAACTTTCCACGCTTCCTCTGGCGGACGGCATGCTGTTCCGCGACGCCTCCGGCCGCTATTGCGCCAGCCTGGGCGGCCACCGTTTTTTCAGCGCCTTCCAGCCCATCTTTTATAAGGGCGGCAGCCTGTTCGGCTACGAGGCCTTGCTGAGAGTGGTGGACGAAGGGGGAGAATGGCAGCCGCCGGATCGTTACCTGGGCAATCTCTCGGCGGAGCAGGCCCAGGTGGCGGACCGGCTGGCGCGGCTGATCCATGTGCGCAATTTCGCCCAAAGCCGCCTGGAGTGCTGCCTGACGCTGAACCTGCTGGCCGCCACCGTGCAGGAAGACCATCGCGGCCGCACCCATCTGCCGATGCTGAAAAGCCTGCTGCAGAGCGTGGAGCTGGACAGCGGCGGGGTGATCTTCGAAATCCCTGAGTTTGAAGTAGAGCAGCACGGCCAGCCCTTGCTGGACGGCCTGCGCCACGCCTCGGAAATGGGCTTCGGCCTGGCGGTGGACGATTTCGGCGCGCTGGGCTCGCGCCATGGCAAAACCAGCGAGCTGTGCCCGGACATCCTCAAGATAGACCGCAGCCTGCTGCTCGATTACATGTCGGGCGAAACCCAGCGCCTGCCGGCGCTATTGGGGCAGGGCTGGCAGATAGGCTGCCGCATGCTGGTGGAAGGGGTGGAAACCGCCGAGCAGCTGGAAGCGATGCGCGCGCTCGGGGTGGAGCTGTATCAGGGCTTTTACCTGGGCAGGCCGGGCGAGCTGGCCGTGGCTCGCCAGCTGTAGGGCGCGCCCGCGTACTGTGGCCAACTCACAAAACATCAATCAATGATCCGTGGTGCAAGACACCGCTCCAGGCAAGTGGTGTGTTTCGTCCGAGTTTAGGTCCTTGCAAGAATCACACGGGCTGGCATTGCCATGATTTTAATATCAAAATTTTGACGGCATAATTTTTATGCACCACAATCTGGTGGTTTTCACCTGACGTTTCGGGTGGCTAATTACAAGTTATGCCTATTGAGCCGTTTAGCACATGGACAAAGTAAGAATAAAGCTCGTAACTATTGGTCATTTACCACTACACCTAGACCTTATCCGAGTTTCCGCTTGGGAGTCTGATGTGTTTGAGTTGGCCGGTGAGATTGAAAACTTCGCCTTACGCTGCGATTCGGATAGTGACGGCTGGGTTTTTTCCGATGCACTACTGAAAGCCCAGCTTCCGGCGCACGCTGGCGCAGACTTTCTAATAGCAATTGTCAACGTGCCAATTGAAGATAACTGGTACTCAAGACGGCTTGGCGATAACCAGATTGTTTTTTCGTTTAGCCAAATTAAGGAGTTTCTTGCTTGGGAGAGCATCCCGCTAGAAAACGCCATCTTTCGTGTTCTATACGCGTATAGCCTGCTTTACAGACGTTCAGGAAATCAAATTCCGGGCTTCGGCGAAGCGCCAAGCTTCACTCACGATGAAACACGCGGATGCCTTTTCGACATGAATGGCATCAAGTCGGATCTAGTCGAATCGTGCAATAAGCCCGTTGTTTGCGCAGAGTGCGAGGAACGCCTCCGGAACGAACGTGTTTCAACTCAAATGATAAAGACCGTGCAGAGTGAAATACGTAAAATTCGTAAGCATCTCTACTATCGGGCACTCGACTTCGTAAAGGCCAAGCCTTTGGTTGCACTAGCTATTTCAAGCGTTTTTGCCATTCTGCTTGGCGTCACTGGTTCATTAATCGCTTCGTATATCTACGACAGCATTAAGCCGCAGCCAATCGCAGGCATAACAAGTCAATCCTGCGGACCCGCTAAAGGGCCGTAGGGTGCGATACCCGGCCTCGATCTTATCAAGGCGGAGCGTTCAACGGCCGGGCATCGCGCCGGCATGAGTTGGTCGTGGCGCGACGCCCGGCAGATAAGGTTTTGCAAAGGACCGTAGGTTGGGCTAAGCCTGCGAAGCCCAACGTTTACCGCGCACGGTGAAGTCATATCTTATGGCTCTACTCTCTCGGTAAACGTTGGGCTTCATTTTATTCAGCCCAACCTACGCTTCCATCAAACCGACACATCCGCCGGGCGGGCCTTGGCTCGCCAGCTATTGCCGCTCCGGTCCAGCCCCAGGCTGAGCCAGGCCAGCAGGGCCAGCGCCGCGCCCAGCCACAGCGGCGCGCGCAATCCCCAGCCGGCGTCCAGGCACAGGCCTCCGGCCCAGGCGCCGAACATCAGCCCCAAGTTGACCACCGCCATGTGCAGGCTGTTCACCATCGGCCCCGCGCCGCCAGCGCGCACCACCCGCGCCACCATCGCCGGATTCATCGGCAAGCCGGCTAGCCCCAGCAAGCACACCCCGGCCACCGCCAGCGCCTGCCATTGCGCGCCCAGCGCCAAGGCCAGCATCACCAAAAACAGCGTCAGGACGCCGCCCTGCAGCACCCGTCGGGTGTGGCGGTCGGCCAGCCGGCCGGTGACCAGATTGCCCAGCACCGTCGCCGCGCCATAGACGCCAAACAGCAGCGGCACCATCGCCGGGGAAAAACCGCTGACGCGCAACAACAGCGGCGCGAGATAGGTGAAGGCGGCGAACACCGCGCCGATGATCAGGCCGCTGGACAGATAAGCCGCCCACAAGGCCGGCCGCGCCAGCGCCCGCCATTCCTCGCCGGCCAGCTGTCCGGCGGGCTTGTCCCCGGCCGGCACCCGCGCGGCGATGCCCAGCATCGCCAGCCCCACCAGCGCCGCCACCAGCCAGAAGGACAGGCGCCAGCCCCAGCGCTGGTCCAACAGCGTGGCCATGGGCAGGCCGGCGACGGACGCCAGCATCAGGCCGTTGAGCACCAGGCCGGCGGCGCGGGCGATGCGCTCCATGCCCACCAGCTCGCCGGCCAGGGCCAGCGCCACGCCGAAGAAGGCTGATTGCGCCACGCCGCAGACGATGCGCGAGGCCAGCATTTGGGCATAGCTGTCAGCGGAAGCGCCTATCAGCTGGCCAATCAGGAATAGCGCCAACAGGCCGAGCAAGGCCGGCTTGCGCCGCAGCGCGCGCAGCCGCAAGGTGAGCAGCGGTCCGCCCACCACCACGCTGGCGGCGAAGGCGGATACCAGATTGCCCACCTCTGCCAGCGAAATGTGGAAAGCGGCAGCCAGCGACGGCATCATGCCGGCCACCATGAATTCGGAGGTGGCCATGGCGAAGATGCACAGGCTGAGCAGATAGATGGCGGCAGGCATCAGGCGGCCCTCCTGTCCGTGTCCAGCGCGGCGTAGACGGCGCGCAGCCATTCTTGGCTGAACGCGCCCACCGAGCCTTCCAGCGCGGTATGGGTGCAGACGACGAAGCTGACGCCGCGCGCCGGGTCCACCAGCCAGCTGTGGCCGTAAGCGCCCAGCCAGCGCCAGCTGCCCGGGCTTGCCGGCAGGCCGGCGGCGGCGGGGTCGCGCAATACCGCGCCGGCCAGGCTGTGTCCCCAGCCCGGCCAGCCTTCCATGTCGATGCCGGCGATCTGGTCGCGCATCATCTCCTGTATCCAGGCGCGCGGCAGCCAGTCCTCGCGCATGCCGCGCAGCGCTTCCAGCAATGTGAGAAAGTCCGCCGCGCTGCCCACCATGCCGGCGCCGCCGGAGGGGTAGGCTTGCTTATCCAGCGCTCTGTCCGGGGCGTAGGCGATGCCGGCCAGCTCCGGCAACATGAAGAGGCGATGCGCTGCGCCCATTCTTTGCGGCCCGTCCCCGGTTTCGGCATAGGCCGCGCCCAGACGGGCGGGGTCGACGGCGTGGAAGTCGGTATCGGCCAGGCCCAGCGGCGCGCTCACCTCGCGGCGGATCACCTCTTGCAGCGGCAGGCTCGTCGCCGCTTCCAGCGCGCCGCCCAATACATCGGTGGCCAGGGAGTAAATCCAGCCCTGGCCGGGCGTTTGCCACAGCGTCTGCGCGGCCAGGCGGCGCAGGTTTTCCTCCAGGCTCAGCGCGGTGTGGTCCAGGCCATCCGACACGCCGGCCGCGCGGTAAGCGCCGCCGCCGGCCGGCTCCAGAAAGCCGTAGCCCAGTCCAGCGGTGTGGCTCAGCAGCTGGCGCAGCGTGATGACCGGCTGGCTGCCATCAGCCAAACGCGGGACGAAGTAAGGCAGATAATCGCTGACCGCGGCATCCAGCCGCAGCGCGCCCCGCGCCGCCAGGCGGATGACGGCGGCGCTGGTATAGAGCTTGCTGAGCGAGGCCAGCCGGAACAAGCCGTCTGGCCGCATCGGTAGGCCCGCCTCGCGGTCGCTCCAGCCGGCGGCGCGGCGATAGGCCACGCGGCCATGCACAGACAGCAGCGCTTCCGCGCCCACCAGCCGGCCCTCGGCCAAGGCCCGCTCCAGGACGAGGTCCAGTTTCGCGGTGTCGAGGGCAGGGGATAAAGCGATAGACATGATTCCACTCCAGAAAGTATTGGTGGAACCATGCTAAAGGCCGCCGCATGACGGATAAATGGTTTAGCATGCCGCTTAAAGCGGAAGAAAATTCCGTAATGGATACAGCCATGGAAAAAATGAATGGGATCGAGCTGTTCGTCCAGGTGGCGCGCCAGGGCAGCCTGGTGGCGGCCGGGCGCCAGCTGGGCCTGTCGGCGTCGGCGGTGGGCAAGGGCTTGCAAAGGCTGGAGCAGCGCTTGGGCGTCCGACTGATCCATCGCAGCACCCGCCGGCTGGCGCTGACGGCGGAAGGGCAGCAGTATCTGGCGCGCTGCCTGCGCATACTGGACGAGGTGGAGGCGGCCGAGCGCGAGCTGCAGCAAGGACTGGCCGCACCCAGCGGCAGGCTGAAAGTGGGCGTGCCGCACGAGAGCGGCTTGCTGACGCCGCATCTGGCCGGTTTCATGCGCGCCTATCCGCAGGTGGCGCTGGATCTGGATTACAGCGACCGGCTGGTCGACGTGATAGGGGAAGGCTTCGACGTGGTGGTGCGCGGCGGCGAGCCGGGCGACTCGCGGCTGGCCGGGCGGCGTCTGGGCAGCTACCAGATGCGGCTGGTCGCCTCGCCGGGCTATCTGGCGGAATACGGCGTGCCGGCCATCGCCGCCGACCTGGCCCGCCATCGCTGCCTGCATTACCGCTTTCCCAGCAGCGGCAAGTTGCTGCCTTGGCCGCTGGTGTTGGCGGAGGGCGAAGAGGCCGATCATCCGGTCAGCGCCAGCTGCAACACCGGCGAGGCGCTGATCGAGCTGGCGGCGCGCGGCCTAGGCATCGCCTGTTTGCCCGATTTTTCCATCCGCCGCGAGCTGGCTTCCGGCGCGCTGGCGGCGCTGGAAACGCCGCCGGTGCGGCGCAGCGGCAATATGTATCTGCTCTGGCCCGCCACACCGGCGATGCCGCCGCGGCTGCGGGTGTTCATCGACTATATGGCGGCGCATGTGTTTGCGGGCTGAGCGGTGGTTAAGGTTGTCGCGGGTATCGCCGTTGGCGAACCCGCGCTACCCCTGGCGTGGCGGCGGCGCGCGGAAAATGAAAAACCCGGCCAGCGGCCGGGTTTCGCGCAATGCGGATGGCGCGCAGGCTCAGGCCTCGGACAGCACCAGGCGCACGCTGTGTTCTTCCAAGAGCTTGGCCACCGGCTCCGGCGGCACCGCGTCGGTGAACACGGTGTGGAATTCGCTGATGTGGCCCATGCGCACCAAGGCGTTGCGGCCGAACTTGCTGTGGTCGGCGGCCAGGTAGCGGTGGCGGGCGTTGTTCATCATCGCCTGGGCGACGCGCACTTCGCGGTAGTCGAAGTCCAGCAGCGAGCCGTCGGTCTCGATGCCGGATACGCCGATGATGGCGTAGTCCACTTTGAACTGGTTGATGAAGTCCAGCGTGGCCACGCCGGTGATGCCGCCATCGGACGCGCGCACCGTGCCGGAGGTGATCATCGCGGTGAAGTCCGGGTTGGTGGACATGATGGAGGCGACGTGGATGTTGTTGGTGATCACGCGCAGGCCTTTGTGCGTGGCCGTCAGCGCCTGCGCCACCGCTTCTATGGTGGTGCCTATGCTCATGAACAGCGAGGCGTGGTCGGGGATGCTGCGCGCGATCATTTCGGCGATATGCGCCTTTTCGCTCTGGAACTTTCCTTTGCGCGCAAAATAATCCTCGTTCTCCACGCTGTTGCCCAGCGCCGCGCCGCCGTGGTAGCGCCGCAGCAGATTGGCCTCGCATAGCTGGTTGATGTCGCGCCGTATCGTTTGCGGCGTGACGTCGAGCAGGCGGGCCAGCTCTTCGATCGGCATGAAGCCGTTTTCGCGGACCAGTTGCAGAATCTTGTCGTGACGTGGAGAGCGGCTCATAACTATTCGGAATCGAAAATCACGTTACTTTAGTAACATATTTTTCCCCGGAATAGCAAATGCAGGATGCAAAAAATGCTGGTCTTGCCTGCTTGGACAAGACCAGCAGCACGCCGCCGCCACAAGACGGCGATATTTCGCTAGTGCTGGATCACCACCTTGCCGAAGTGGCGGCGGGCCTCGAAATGCTCAAACGCCGCGCGCGCGTCGCCGAATGAGAAGGCTTGATCGACCACCGGCCGCAGGCCATGTTGGCCGATGGCGCGCAACATCGCTTCCAGCCCTTCGCGGTGGCCCACCGCGATGCGCCTGAGCGTGGCGCCGCTCTTGAAGTAATGCATGAAGTCCAGCGCCGCGCCGCCCTGGTCCAGGAAACCGATCACCGCGATCTCGCCGCCGGCGGCGATGGCGGCCAGCGACTGCTCCAGCGTGCCCTGGCCGCCGACCTCGATGATGCGGTCCACGCCCTGGCCGCCGCTCAGCGCCCGTGCCCGCTCGCCCCAATTCTGCGCGGCGCGGTAATCGATCACCTCGTCCGCGCCCAGCGCCTTCAATTTCTCGGCCTTGTCCGCGCTGGAGGTGGTGGCGATCACCCGCGCGCCCATCAGCTTGGCCAACTGCACAGCGAACAAGGACACGCCGCCGGTGCCTTGGGTCAACACCGTATCGCCGGCGCGGATGGGCGCAGGGCCGGTGAGCGCCGTCCAGGCGGTGAGCGCGGCGCAGGGCAGGGCGGCGGCTTCGACAAAGCTCAGGTGGTCGGGAATGCGCGCCAGCGTTTCTTCGCCGACGATCTTGTATTGGCACAGCCAGCCATCCAGATTGCTGCCGTATTGCCGCGCGCCCTGCTCCAGCGGGAAGGGGCCGCCGAACCATTCGGGGAAGAAATTGTTGCAGACCCGGTCGCCCACGGCGAAGCGGCGGCAGCCTTCGCCCAGCGCGACGATCTCGCCGGCGCCGTCGGACAGCGGAACCAAGCCGTCGCTCCAGCTCATCGGGTAGCGGCCATGCAGCAAGGCGAGGTCGCGGTAATTGAGCGAGCTGGCATGCACTTTGACCAGCACTTCGCCGCGGCCGGGCGAAGGCAAGGCTTCATCATGCATGCGCAGATGATCGAGCGAGCCGAAACGGGAAAAACGATAGCTTTGCATGGGGAATGTCCTGTTGGAAAACAACAGCGCCATCTTGCCGCTAGGCTGCGATATGATGAATGCTTCGCCGTGCCGGCTTTTTCACCCTGAGTCTCAAACTGCCATGGATCTGCTGGAAAACCTGTTCTCCGCCATGCACGTGCAAAGCGCGCTGTATGCCCGGATGGAAGCGCGCGCGCCCTGGGGCATAGATTTTTCCCATCAGGTGTCGGCTCGATTCGGCATCGTCAGCCACGGCCGATTCTGGCTGAGCGGCGCGGGCCAAACCGAGCCGCTGCGGCTGGAGGCGGGCGACTTGTTCATCATTTGCGGCGGCCAGCGCTTTTGCCTGATGGACGCGCCTGGCAGGTCCGCCGTGCCCTGCGAGACGGTGTTCGATGGCCGAGTCGATGGCCTGATCCGCTTCGGCGGCGACGGCGAGGAAAGCGGCGTGGTGTTCGGCCGCTTCATGTTTGACGCCGCCGCCGGCGCGCCCCTGATGGACTGCTTGCCGCCGGTGCTGCATGTCCGGCTGGATGCGGAACGGGCGCGGCTGCTGCAGGCCACGCTGGAGATGATCGCTCGCGAAAAGGCCGAACCGGCGCTGGGTTCGCGGCTGGTGGTGCAGAAACTGGTGGACGTGTTGCTGATCGAGGCGCTGCGCATTCACTGCTTGTCCGGCCAGGGGCAGGGCTGGCTGGGCGCCTTGGCGGATAGGCGGCTGTCGCCGCTGCTGCGGGCCCTGCATGACGATCTGGCCGCGCCGTGGAGCTTGGAGAGCATGGCCGCGCGCGCCGGCATGTCGCGCTCGGCCTTCGCCCGCCATTTTCGCAGCAGTGTGGGCGATACGCCGCTCAACCATCTCACCGTCTGGCGCATCCGCCGCGCCCAGGCGCTGCTGCGCGAAAGCCGGCTTCCCTTGGCGGAGGTGGCGGCGCGGGTGGGTTACGACAGCGACGCCGCCTTCCAACGCGCTTTCAAGCGGCTGACCGGCCAGCCGCCGGGCGAATACCGCCGGGCGGCTTTTTCCGATTAAGCGCAGGCGGCGTTCAAGGCCGCTTCGGCTAGCACCAGCGTGGTATCGATGGCCGGCACGCCGCAATTGGCGTCGTTGAGCACCAGCGGCAGCTCGGTGCAGGCCAGCGCCACGCCGTCGCAGCCTTGCGCCTTCATCGCCGCCACGATTTCCAGCAGCGCGGCCAGCGTGGCGTCGCTGGCGCGGCCGGTGGGCACCAGTTCGGAGAAAATGGCGCGCTGGATCGCCGCTTGCTGTTCTTCATCTGGAATCACTTCTTCCATGCCCAGCGCCGCCAGCGGCTGTTGATACAGCCGGCGCGCCATGGTCCAGCGGGTGCCGAGGATGGCCACTCGCTTCAAGCCGCGCGCGGCGCAGGCTTGGGCCACCACGTCGAGGATGCTGATCAAGGGGATGGGCGAGCGGGCGCGGATGTCGTCCACCACCAGATGCACGGTATTGGCCGGGATCACCGCCAGTTGCGCGCCGGCGCCGGCCAGCCGCTCCAACGAACCGACGATGGAGTCGGCGACCCAGTCCCAGCGGTCGTCATCCTGCGCCTGGTGCACGACCCCGAAGTCGGGTTGATCCAGAACGAAACGCGGGTGATGGTGGGCGGGAAAGCGGTCCGCGCACAGGCGGTGGATTTTGGACAGGCAATCGACGGCGCCGGGCACGGTGACGCCGGCGATGCCTATGGTTTTAGCGCTCATGATTTGCTCGATGGGTGGCGTGAACACGCGGAGCCGGCAAGGTAAACTTTTGTCATAATAAAGTCAATTAACTTTACCTTGTTGCCAAGTGTCGCCGGCGCGCAGCCTATGAATGAACTCTTCCAGCGGCATCGGCTTGGCGATGTAATAGCCTTGCAGCCAGCCTACGCCCAACTGGCTCAGGTAATCGAACTGCGCCTGGGTTTCCACGCCCTCCGCCACCGTTTCCAGGCCCAGCTTGGCCGCCAGTTCGGCCACGCTGTCGACGATGTGGGCGGACAGGCCGTCGCTGCCGATGCCGGCGACGAAGCCCTGGTCTATCTTCAGGCCATCCACCGCCAGCTGTTGCAGATATACCAGGCTGGAGTGGCCGGTGCCGAAGTCGTCCAGCGCGATTTTCACCCCCAAGCCGTGCAGCTTCTGGAACAGTTCGGCCACTTCGGGGGTGATCTCGACGATTTCGCGCTCGGTCAGCTCCAGCGTCAGCGCCGCCTGGCTGCCGGCCAGCAATTGCTGCAGCTCCTGGCAATCGGCGTAGAAGTGAGGGTCATGCAGATGGGCGCGGCTGATGTTGAAGCCCAGATGGAAACCGGGCGGCAAGGGTTGCCGCCGCAGCCGGCGCGCGACTTGCTTCATCATCCGCCGCGTCATCGGCACGATCATGCCGCTTTCCTCGGCGCGCGGAATGAACAGGTCGGGCCGGATCAGCCCTTCGCGCGGATGGCGCCAGCGCATCAGTACCTCCGCGCCTTGCCAGCCCGGCGCGCCGGGCTTCACCACCGGTTGCAGAAAGCCTTCGAATTCGTCATTGGCCAAGGCGCGCTTGAGTTCGTCGCCAGGCGAGGCTGGCCGACCCAGCAGCCAGTACAGCGTGGCACCGGCGGCCAGGCCCAGCAGGGCCAGCGCGACGGTCAGCGCGGCGTGATCGCCCCACAGCAATTGATGCCAGGGCGGGATGTCATAGCCGGTGACCACCGAGTAGGGGTAGAGGACGGAGTGCGCCGAGGCCTGAACTGTCCAGGGCAGCGGCGCTTGGCCGTCGCCGGCCTGGCGCGGCCCTACCCACTCGTCGCCGATCTGCATATACACCGGATTGCTGTCGCTGGCGTCTTGCAGCGCCAGTTGCAGATAGCGGCCGTCCACGGTGGCCATCGCGTCGCCGCCCGCGCCCTGCAAGCGGTAATACAGCAGCGGCACGCCAGGGGTGATCTTATTGCCGTGGGTCAGGTTCAGGCGTCTGCCGGTGAAGTCGCGCAGCGGCATGGGCGAGGAGACATGGCCGGATACCGAGGTGCAGTAGATCAGGTCGTCGCGGGCCAGCGACAGGCTGCGAACAAAGGGGGAGGCCGCGGTCTGCCGCCGCAGCTGGTACTCCGCGTCGGCGCAGGCGCGGCCCGCCAGCGGCAGAATCGCGCGGGCGGCGCGGGCGGCTTCGTCCAGAATATCGTCCACCATGGCGACGCCATGCTTGGTTTGTTGCTGCGCGATCTGGCGCAAGTCTTGCTGCTCTTGCCAGACCAGCGCCGGCGCGGCGGAGAGCAGGGGGGTCAGGCAGACGAGCAAGGCCAATAGCAGATGGGACAAGCGATGCTGACGGCGAGGATGCAGGGGATTCATCTAGCCTCCAGGACCAAAGGTCCTTGCGCGGCTGTCCTCGCAAGCCCTCTGATTTGTATTTAATAAAAAGCTTATTTTAAACCATTAAGCAGTAAGTCCCAGCGTCTAGTCTGATTGTCGAGCTTTATGGCGTCCAGGAGTCGTCCTCCCGCAGGCGTCGGACAAACTCGCTCAGCGGCATAGGCCGGGCGATCAGATAGCCCTGCAGGCCATTCACGCCCAGCCCGGTCAGATAAGCCGCTTGCTCGCGCGTCTCCACCCCTTCGGCCACGGTTTGCAGCTCCAGCTTGCGCGCCAGTTCCACCACGCTGTCCACGATATGGGTGGACAGCACGTCGCCGCCGATGCGGGCGACGAAGCTCTGATCGATCTTCAAGCCATCCACCGCCAGCCGGTGCAGATAGGCCAGGCTGGAATGGCCGGTGCCAAAGTCGTCCAGCAGAATCTTGACGCCCAACTGGTGCAGATCGCGAAACAGCCGCTCGATGGCCGGCGTGATTTCGATGGGCTCCCGCTCGGTCAACTCCAGCGCCAAACCGGCGCCTTGCGCCGCCAGCTGCTGCTGCAGTTCGCGGCAGTCGTCGAATAGCCGCAAATCATGCAATTGGGCGCGGCTGATGTTGAAGCCCAGCCGGAAACCAGGCGGCAAGGGGGCCTGGCACAGTTGCTCCACGACTGTGCGCATCAACTGCCGGGTCATCGGCACGATCACGCCGCTTTCCTCGGCGCTGGGGATGAACAGGTCGGGCCGTATCAGCCCGCCGCGCGGATGACGCCAGCGCATCAGCACCTCGGCGCCGGTCCAGCCGGCCTGCATGGGCCGGACGACCGGTTGCAGATAGGCTTCGAACTCGTCATCGGCCAAGGCCCGGCGCAATTCCATGCTGGGCGACACCGGCCTGCCCAGCAGCCAATACAGCGTGAAGCCGGCCAGCAGGCCCAAAGCCGACAGCAACAGGGTTTGCAAGGCATGGCGCTGCCAGAGCATGTCTTGCCATGGCAGCTGGTTGTAACTGGTCCACACCGTGTAGGGATAGCGGGCCGAAGGCCGCTTCAGCACGACGCGGCCGGACTGCGGCGGTCGGCCTTGGCCGACCTGTTGTTGCGGCCCCAGCCAGATGTCGCCCACTTGCAGATACAGCGGGCCGGACACGCTGGCGTCCTGCAGCGCCATCTGCAGATACTGCCCGTCTATCACCGCCAAGGCGCCGACATGCGCGCCATCTCGCCGATACAGCAGCAAGGGGATTTTGGGCGTGACGACATTGCCGGGCAGCAGTTGCAGGCGGCCATCGATGAATTCGCGCTTGGGCAGCGGCATGGACAGCGCGCCCTCCAGCGAGGAGCAATAGATGACATCGTCGCGGATCAGGGCCGCGGTGCGGACAAAGGGCACCACGGCCGCCTGATGCCGCAGCGGGTAAGAGGCTTCTCCGCAGGGCCGGCCGGCATAAGGCAGAATGGCCAGGCTGGCGCGTTCGGCCTGGTCCAGAATCGTGTCCAGCCTTTGTTGCGCCATGTCCGTCTGTCGCACGGTTTGCCGGTATTGGTCGGCCCGCTCCTGCCACAGCAGCGAGGGCACGATCAGCGCCAGGGGCAGCAAGGAGACCAGGGCCGCCAGGGACAAGTGCGACAGGCGGTGCTGCCGCCGCAACTGCAAGGGATTCATCCACTCTCCGCGCTGTCGGCGCGGAGGCGTCGACATCAAACAAAAAAGCCCTCCGGAGAGGGCTTGGGGCGATGCGAAACGCGCTCAGGCCAGGCGGGCCCGATGCCGAGCGATCTGCGCTTTCACCTGCGCCGGCGCGGTGCCGCCGACGTGGTCGCGCTGAGCGAGGCTCCCCTCCGGTGTCAGTACGGTATAGACGTCCTCGGCGATCAGCGCACTGAAGCCTTGCAGCGCGGCCAGCGGCAGGTCGGCCAGATCGACGCCCTGGCGTTCGGCGTGGCGCACCGCCAGCGCCACCACTTCATGGCTGTCGCGGAAGGGCAGGCCCTTCTTCACCAGGTAGTCGGCCAGGTCGGTGGCGGTGGCGAAACCCTGCAGCACCGCCGCGCGCATCGCCTCCGGCTTCACCGTCACGCCGCGCATCATGTCGGCGTAGATGCGCAGCGTGGTCTGCAGCGTGTCCACGGTGTCGAACAGCGGCTCCTTGTCTTCCTGATTGTCCTTGTTGTAGGCCAGCGGCTGGGCCTTCATCAGGGTGACCAGCGCGATCAGATGGCCCACCACGCGGCCGGACTTGCCGCGCACCAGTTCCGGCACGTCCGGGTTTTTCTTCTGCGGCATGATGGACGAGCCGGTGCAGAAGCGGTCGGCGATGTCGATGAAGCCGACGCGCGGGCTCATCCACAGGATCAGCTCTTCCGACAGCCGCGACAGGTGGATCATCACCAGCGACGCCGCCGCGGTGAATTCGATGGCGAAATCGCGGTCGGACACCGCGTCCAGCGAGTTGTGGCAGACGTCGTCGAAACCCAGCAGCTGGGCGGTGTAATGGCGGTCTATCGGATAGGTGGTGCCGGCCAGCGCCGCCGCGCCCAGCGGCAGGCGGTTGACGCGCTTGCGGCAGTCCTGCATCCGCTCGGCGTCGCGCGCCAGCATTTCCACATAGGCCAGCAGATGATGGCCAAAGGTGACCGGCTGCGCCACCTGCAGGTGGGTGAAGCCCGGCATCACGGTATTGGCGTGCTGCTCCGCCAGATCCAGCAGGCTTTTTTGCAGCTCGGACAGCAGGTGGACGGTGGCGTCGATCTCGCCGCGCAGCCATAGCCGGATGTCGGTGGCCACTTGGTCATTGCGGCTACGGCCGGTGTGCAGGCGCTTGCCGGCGTCGCCGATGCGGTCGGTCAGCCGGCGCTCGACATTCATGTGCACGTCTTCCAGGTCCACGCTCCATTCCAGCTTGCCGGCGCGGATTTCATCGCGGATTTCAGCCATGCCTCGTCGGATCGCTTCCAGGTCGGCGTCGCTGAGCACGCCGGATCGGTTCAGCATCGCGGCATGGGCCAGCGAGCCTTCGATGTCTACTTCGGCCAGGCGGAAATCAAAGCCGATGGAGGCGGTGTAGTGCTTGACGAGTTCGGAAACCGGCTCGGAAAAACGGCCGGACCAGGCGTGCGAGTCTTGCATGGCGTAACGTCCTGCGGTGAGGGTGCAAAAACTCTACTATGCCAGCCGCAAGCCGCTGCGGCCAGCATAGTTTGCGAATCAGCGCGGACGGGTCGCGCTGGTCGGCTGCAGGGGCACGCCGGACAGGATGCGCGCCACGCTGCCGTCGGCCAGCATGGTTTGCAGGGTTTTGCTGAACTCGGTTCGTTCGGCGTAGTAAGGCGATTTTAGAGACAACACCAGATGATGAGGCCGGCTGTCGTCCAGCGACAGCGGCGCGCGGCGGACCTGAGGGGCGAATTCGGCGCGGCGCGCCAGCAGGCCGCTTTGCTGCTCGTTGCCTATCAAGACATCGATCCGTCCCGCCAACAGCTTGCGGAAGTTGGACTCGATGGAGGGCGCCGCATCGCGCTGGATGCGGGGATCGTTGTCGAAGGCCTCTTGATAACGCACGCCTTCCACCACGCCCACTTTCAATGACAGCAGGTCAACGTATTGGCTCAAGTCGCGTGGATCGTCGCGCCGTTGGTAAAGCGCCAGGCGATTGCCCTGGGCGAAGGGCGGATCGAGGTATTCCAGATATTGGGAGCGATCGTCTGCGCGTTGCACGCCTATCATCAGATCGGCGCGGCCTTGCTCCATGGCCGCCAGGCAACGCGGCAGCGGGCAATGCAGGAAACGCAGCGGCAGATGCATGCGCCGCGCCAGTTCGCGCACCAGATCGGTATAGGGACCAGCCGGCAAGCCTTGCTGATCGTAGTATTTCCAGGGCGGAAAGGCGTTGTAGGCGAAAACCAGCGACCGCTTCGGCTGAGGCGCGGCGGCCAGCGCGCTGCCTGCCAGGCAGAGCAGCAACAGGGCGATCAGTTTTTTCACGGCGATGAGAGCGTTGTGTTTTGGGCAATGTAGCCGCTAATCGGTCAAGTCATTGCATTTGCTTGCATTGTTCAATCGGGAGTGTTGTAAAAAAGTCTAAATTATATATATTCCATATATTTTAATTTATTAACATTATTACACCCAATCGACATACATTCGCCGTCGATGGTTGATCTGCTCAAAAAGATTCATCTTCAAGAGACGATTTAAAGGATTCTGCGGTCAAGACTGCCGCTGCCCGCGTCGGCTTGCCGCAACGCTATCGCCCAGTTTGCCTCGATGAGACCGCCTCGGATATCGGTCACGCCTTTGACGCCGATGCCGGCACCCTGAGCGTGTACAACGGCGGCGGCAAGCCGTATGCGGTGATCTACGGCAACTACTGCCCGGCGGCGCTGGCCACCGGCGCGGTGTACAACAACACCTCGTCCGGCGCCTTCAATTTCGGCGGCAGCACTTTCGCCTACCCGGTGCCGGCGGGTTTCCATGCCGGCGTGTGGTAAGTCGACTGTCCGCCGATGAACATAGAAAAAGCCCGCGTCAAAACGCGGGCTTTTTTGCGGGCGAGCAGCGGCTTAGTGTTGCAGGATCTTGGACAGGAACTGGCGCGCGCGTTCGCTGCGGGCGTTCAGGTCGCCGAAGAATTCGTCCTTCTTGCAGTCTTCAACGATGCGGCCCTGGTCCATGAAGATCACCCGGTCGGCCACGCGGCGGGCGAAGCCCATCTCGTGGGTGACGCACATCATGGTCATGCCTTCCTGGGCCAGCTCGGTCATTACATCCAGCACCTCGTTGATCATTTCCGGATCGAGCGCGCTGGTGGGTTCGTCGAACAGCATGGCGATGGGGTCCATCGCCAACGCGCGGGCGATGGCCACCCGTTGCTGCTGGCCGCCGGACAGCTGGCCGGGGTGCTTGTCGGCATGCGCCTTCAAACCCACGCGCTCCAGCAGCTTCAGGCCCTTGGCCATGGCTTCGTCGCGGCCGCGGCCCAGCACCTTGACCTGGGCGATGGCCAGGTTTTCGGTGATGGACAGGTGCGGGAACAGCTCGAAATGCTGGAACACCATGCCGACGCGCGAACGCAGCTTGGGCAGATCGGTTTTCGGCGCGCCGACCGAAATGCCGTCGACAAGGATCTCGCCCTGCTGGAACGGCTCCAGCGCGTTCACGCATTTGATCAGGGTGGACTTGCCGGAGCCGGACGGCCCGCACACCACCACCACCTCGCCCTTGGCGACCTGGGTGGTGCAGTCGGTCAGCACCTGGAAGTCGCCATACCATTTGCTGACCTTGTTCAGCGAAATCATTGCAGTCATACAGCCAACCTTTGTTGCAGGCGCTTCACCACGCGGGAAGCGCCAAAACTGATCAGAAAGTAGACCAAGCCGGCGAATATCAGGAATTCATGCGGCAGGCCGACGATGTCGCCCTTGGAGCGGGCGGTGTTCAGAAAGTCCATCAAGCCGACAGCGTATACCAGAGATGTGTCCTGGAACAGGATGATGGACTGCTGCAACAGCAGCGGCAGCATCTTGCGCAGCGCCTGCGGCAGCACCACCAGCCCCATCACCTGGTGATAGCGCATCCCCAGCGCGTAGGCCGCGGCGGCCTGGCCCTTGGGTATGGACTGGATGCCGGCGCGGACGATTTCGGCGAAGAAGGCCGCCTCGAACATCACAAAAGCCGTGAGGCTGGAGGTGAAGGCCCCCACCGGCTCCAGGCTGCCGGTCAGCCAGTTGATCAACAGCGGCACCGCCAGGTAGAACCAGGAAATCACCAGCAGCAGCGGGATGGAGCGGAAGTAATAGATATAGGCGGTGGCGAAGCCGGACAAGAGCTTGTTGCCGGACAGCCTGGCCAGGGCCAGCGCGATGCCCAGCAGCACGCCGCCGGCCACGCCGCCGACCAGCAGCTTCAGGGTCAGCGCCATGCCTTGCGCCAGGCCCGGCAGCGCCGGAACGATTTGGCTGAAATCCATCATTTGCCTCCCATCGTGCCGGGCACGCGCAGTTTTTTCTCCAGCGCGTTCATCGTCAGCATCAGCGTCATATTGATGACGAAGTAAATCACCGTGGCCAGGGTGAAGGCCTCGAAGATATTGGCCGAGAATTCCGCCGTCTGCTTGGTTTGCGCCAACAGCTCGGCCAGGCCGATCAAGGACGCCACCGACGAATTCTTGATGATGTTCAAGAATTCGCTGGTCAAGGGCGGAATGATCACCCGCATCGCCTGCGGCAGCAGCACGTGGCGATAGGTCTGGCCCAGGCTGAAGCCCATCGCCAGCGCGGCGTTGCGCTGGCCGCGGGGCAGGGCCTGGATGCCGGTGCGCACCTGCTCCGCCACGCGGGCGGCGGTGAACAGGCCCAGGCACACCACCACCGACAGAAACTGCGAGGTGGTGGGCGACAGGTCTTGCTTGAACCAGGTTTGCGCGCCTTGCGGCAGCATGTCCGGCACCAGGAAGTACCAGATGAACAGCTGCACCAGCAAGGGCACATTGCGGAACAGATCGACATAGGCGGTGGCGAGGCCCGCCACCCAACGATTGGGCACGGTGCGGGCCACGCCGGCCACGATGCCCACCAACAAGGCGATGACCCAGCCGGTCAGGCCCACCGCCAGCGTCCAGCCCAGGCCGCTGACGAACCAGTTGAGGTAGATCTCGCTGCCGACGCCGGTCGGCTTGAAGAAGACATACCAATCCCAGTGGTAATTCATGATGATGCCACTCCCCAGCCGCGCCGCAGGATGCGGGACGCGGTTATTCACGCTCCCCGCCGGCTGGCGCCGGGCAGGGTGAAACCGCCGCCCGCGGCAAACGGGCGGCTGCTGTCACAAGATATAGCCCAAGCGGCCGCCAGGCGGCCGGATGAGGGCTTATTCGGCGGGCTTGTCCGTCGGCTTGGCCAGCAGGGCCTTCAGCTCGTCGGACATCGGGAAGTTCAGGTTGAGGTTCTTGGGCGGCACCGGGCTGGTGAACCACTTGGCGTAGATCTTGTTGACCTCGCCGGACTTGAAGGTGTTGGCGAGCGCGGTGTCCACCACCTTCTTGAAGGCCGGGTCATCCTTGCGCAGCATGCAGCCGTAGATTTCATACGATTGCGATTTGCCGGTCACGGTCCAGCTGGCCGGGCTCTTGGCCTTGGCCATTTCGCCGTACAACAGCGCGTCGTCCATCATGAAGGCGACGGCGCGGCCGGATTCCAGCATCAGGAACGATTCGCCGTGGTCCTTGGCCGAGATGATGTTCATGCCCATATTCTTGCTGGCGTTCATCGCCTTGATCAGGCGCTCCGACGTGGTGCCGGCGGTGGTGACCACGTTCTTGCCCTTCAGGTCCGGGAAGTCTTTGACGCCGGAGGTCTTGGCGGTCAACAGGCGGGTGCCGATCTCGAAGATGCCGACCGAGAACGCCACTTGCTTGCCGCGCTCGGCGTTATTGGTGGTGGAGCCGCATTCCAGGTCCACGGTGCCGTTCTGCACCAGCGGGATGCGGGTCTGCGAGGTCACCAGGTTGTAGCGCACCTGGAGATTGGGCATCTTCAGCTCTTTCTTGACCTCGTCCACCACCTTGTTGGCGAGGTCCACCGAGTAGCCTATGGGTTTTTGGTTATTGTCGTAGTACGAGAAGGGGATGGAAGAATCGCGGTTGCCCAGCACGATGACGCCGGTCTCCTTGATCTTCTTCAGGGTGCCGGTCAGTTCGGCGGCCGAGGCGGTTTGCGCCGCCAGCGATGCCAGGGCGGCGATGGTACATCCGGCGATGACGGAAGTGCGAATGCGCATGAGGTTTCTCCTTATGACTCTCTTTGCGGGATGGGCGGCGCCGCATGCGGCGGCGCCTTGATTTTCTATATCGGCGGGCAGGGCGGGCGGCGGTTCAACCCTGCGCGGCGTTTCTCCTCGCCTGCGCGGGCAAGGTCTTGGCCTTGCCGCTGTGCCCGTTTCCTGCCTGCTGAATACTAGCGTCTTTGCGCTGTTGTGTTTGCGTCGATCAGGCTTTGAGGCCTTTATCGGTTAAATGGTTGGCCAGGCGGACAAAGTCTTCCACCGGCAGGTTTTCCGGGCGCAGGCCGGGGGCTATGCCCAGCGCTTCCAGGTCGGCCGCGTCGGCCAGGCCCTTCAGATTGTTGCGCAGCGTTTTGCGGCGCTGGGCGAAAGCCTGGCTCACCAGCTTTTCCAGCATCGCCTCGTCGCGGGCCACGCCGCGCGCGCCCGGCGCGGGAATCATCCGCACTACGGCCGAATCCACCTTCGGCGGCGGCCAGAACGCTTCCGGCGGCACGAACAGGATGTTTTCCATGTAGAAGCGGTATTGCAGCATCACCGACAAGCGGCCGTAGTCGGCGGTGGACGGCTCTGCCACCATGCGCTCGATCACTTCCTTTTGCAGCATGAAATGCATGTCGTGCACCCGGTTGCCGAAGGTGGCCAGGTGGAACAGCAGCGGAGTGGAGATGTTGTACGGCAGGTTGCCGACTATCTTCAGCGGCGCGTCGCTGACTGAGCCGAAGTCGAAGGCCAGCGCGTCGCCGCCGTGGATGGTGAGCCGTTCGGCCGGGTGCTCGGCTTCCAGGCGTTCGATGATGTCGCGGTCGATTTCGACCACATGCAGGTGTTTCAGGCGCGCCAGCAAGGGCTTGGTGATGGCGCCGAGGCCGGGGCCGATCTCGATCACGATGTCGTCCGGCTGGGGGTCGACGGCGTGGACGATGCTGGCGATGATGCTGGCGTCTTGCAGGAAGTTCTGCCCGAAACGCTTGCGTGGAATGTGCTTGCTCATGAATCTGCCAAATCTGGGTACAGCCCGGATTGTAACCCGGGCCGGCAAATGTCCCAAACGATTCAGACAGTTGGCTCAGGCCTTGCGCTGCGCCAGCAGGCACAGCAGCGATAGCGCGATCACCGCGGCTCCCAGCGCCAGCTCTCCCGCCACCGGCAGCGCGGCCAAGGCGGCCGACAGCAGCGAGGCGAACAGCATTTGCACGCAGCCCAGGATGGCCGAAGCGCGGCCGGCCGACTCGGCGAACGGCGCCATGGCCAGGCCGGCCGCCGGCCCCAGTGTGAGGGCGAAGCCGACGCTCAGCACTGCCACCGGCAGCATGTAATGCCAGGCGCCGGCGTGTTCGGCCAGGATCAGCAGCAACGCGCCCGCCGCCAGCATCAACACCAGGCCGCTCTTCAGCACCGCCCTTTGTCCGAAGCGGCCTATCATGGCCAGGCCGATGAAGCTGGCCGCCATGATCAGCAGCGCGTTGCCGCCGAACAAGAGGCCGAAGGTTTCGCTGGACAGGCCTTCGCGGGCGATGAGCACGCCCGGCGCCAGGGTGACGTAGCTGATGATCAGGCCCAGCGCCGCGCTGCTGCAGGCGCCGTTGCGCAGCATGGCGGGATGGCGCAGCACCGCGGCGAAGCCGGGGCCGGCCGGCTTGTCGGTCCGCTCCGGCAGCGTTTCCGGCATCAGCCAGTACAGGACGGTGAAGGCCAGCAGCGCCGACACCGTCAGGAACAGGAAACAGGCTTGCCAGCCGTAGGCGACGGTCAGCCAACCGCCGAAGGCCGGCGCCAGCGCCGGCACGATGTTGAGCGCGCCGCTGAGCAGGCTGTAGCGTTGGCCGGCGGCATTGCCGGAGAAGCAATCGCGAATGATGGTGAAGGCGCTGACGGTGCTGGCGCTGGCGCCCAACCCTTGCAGCAGCCGCAAAACCAGGAACAGCGGCAAGGACTCGCAACGGCTGGCCAGGGCGGCGCTGGCCGCGTAAACCAGCAGGCCGCCCAGCGCCACCGGGCGGCGGCCGACCCGGTCGGCCAAGGGGCCGAACAGCAATTGTCCCAGCCCCAGGCTGAACACGAACACGCTGATGCTGGCGGAGGCGTCGGCGTGGAAGAAGTCGCGCATGGCCGGCAGCGCCGGCAGATACAGGTCAATGCCCAAGGGATTGAACAGAATCAGCAAGATGGCGGCGGCGGTGGCCGGACTGGCGTGGCGGACGGCAAGGCTGGAGTGCGACATGGAAATCTTTTTGGATAGCGAAGGCGAGCGGCGATTCTAACATGCCGATCTGTGTATTATTTGGCATAAATTGATTTCAATCAGATGTTTCCATCATTTCAAGGGGGCGGGCGGCATCCGCCCGCCAAGCCTGGAATCGCGGCTTGGGCAATGTATGGCAACGTAAATCCACTGTCCGGGAGATGGTTGCCGAAGGGCCGCTCTGGTAACCTAGCGGCAGCCAAAGAACCAACGAACAGCCTGACATGAGCACCCAAGACACCCGAATTTACCTCGCCTCCGGCAGCCCGCGCCGCCGCGAGATCCTGGAACAGCTGGGCCTGCATCTGGAACGCATCCATGCCGACATCGACGAAACGGTGCGGCCGGGCGAAGACGCCGTGGCCTATACCGAGCGGCTGGCGCGCGAAAAAGCCGAAGCCGGCTGGAAAGTGGTGGCCTCTTGCGGCCTGCCGGAGCGGCCGCTGCTGGCTGCCGACACCACGGTGACGCAGGATGGCGAAATCTTCGGCAAGCCGGAGAACGCCGACGACGCGCGCCGCATGCTGCGCGCCTTTTCCGGCCGCAGCCATCAGGCCATCACCAGCGTGGCGGTGCGCCAGGGCGACAGGCTGAGCGTCAAGACCTCGGTCACCGAGGTGTTCTTCAAGCCGCTGAGCGAGGCCGAGATCGAGCGTTACATCGATAGCGGCGAGCCGTTCGACAAGGCCGGCGGCTATGGCATCCAAGGCCGCGCCGGCGTGTTCGTCGAACGCATCAATGGCAGCTTCACCGGCGTGATGGGCTTGCCGGTCCACGAAACCGCGCTGCTCCTGGCCGAATTCGGCTTCGATCTGCCTTAATCGGGAGCCGATATGCTGCATCAATCGATCGCGCTGCCGCGCGACCTGCCGCGGCCGCAGGAACAGATACTGGTCAACATCACGCCGCAGGAGACCCGCGTCGCGGTGCTGGAAGAAGGCATCGTCCAGGAATTGCATGTCGAGCGCGCCGCCAGCCGCGGCATCGTCGGCAACATCTACCTGGGCCAGGTGAAGCGCGTGCTGCCGGGCATGCAGAGCGCCTTCATCGAAATTGGCCTGGAGCGCGCCGCCTTCCTGCACATCGCCGACGTGTTGGAACAGCGCCAGCATCCCACCGAGCCGCAACGCATCGAAAAGATGCTGTTCGAAGGCCAGACCGTGCTGGTGCAGGTGATCAAGGACCCGATAGGCACCAAGGGCGCGCGGCTGTCCACGCAGATTTCGCTGGCCGGCCGCTTCCTGGTGCACCTGCCGCAGGAAGAGCACATCGGCGTGTCGCAAAAGATTGAAAGCGATAGCGAGCGCCACAGTCTGAAAGCGCGGCTGGAAAAGCTGTTGCCGCCGGACAGCCCCAAGGGCTACATCATCCGCACCAGCGCCGAAACCGCGCGCGACGACGAACTGGCGGCCGATATTGGCTACCTGAGCAAGCTATGGTCGGACATCCGCCACAAATCGCAGACGCTGCCGGGACAAAGCCTGCTGTATGAGGACCTGCCGCTGGCGGTGCGAGTGCTGCGCGACATGGTGAGCGGCTACACCGACAAGGTGCTGGTGGATTCCAACGAGAACTACGGCCGCATGGTGGAGTTTGCCGAGCAGTACGTGCAGATCGCGGTGGACAAGATCGAGCGCTACAGCGGCGAGCGTCCGCTGTTCGAGATGCACGGCATCGAGGCCGAGATCGACAAGGCGTTGGCGCGCCGCGTCAATCTGAAGTTTGGCGGTTATCTGATCATCGACCAGACCGAGGCGATGACCACGATAGACGTCAACACCGGCGGCTTTGTCGGCAACCGCAATTTCGACGAAACCATCTTCAAGACCAATCTGGAGGCCACCCAGGTGATCGCCCGCCAGCTGCGGCTGCGCAATCTGGGCGGCATCGTCATTGTCGACTTCATCGACATGGACAATGACGAGCACCAGGCGGCGGTGCTGGCCGAACTGGCCAAGGCGATGGCGCGCGACCGCACCCGCGTGACGCTGAACGGCTTCACCAGCCTGGGGCTGGTGGAAATCACCCGCAAGCGCACCCGCGAAAGCCTGGCGCATGTGCTGTGCGAACCCTGCCCCACCTGCCAGGGCCGCGGCGAGATCAAGACCGCGCAGACGGTGTGCTACGAGGTGCAGCGCGAGATCGTGCGCGAGGCGCGGCAGTACGACGCCAAGGGCTACCGCATTCTGGCGGCGCAGTCGGTGATAGACATGTTCCTGGACGAAGAGTCGCAGAGCCTGGCCATGCTGGTGGACTTCATCGGCAAGCCGGTGTCGCTGTCGGTGGAATCCACCTACACCCAGGAGCAGTTCGACGTGGTGTTGTTGTAATAGGAGGTCCGGCATGGCCGGACACGCCAGCGCGCCTGCTTAGGCGGGCGCAAACGAAAATGGGCAACGGCCAGCGGGCGGTTGCCCATTTTCTTTAGCCGCCGTTTCGAGGGCCGCGTTCTGCGGCAGCGGGTGTGAAGGCGCGTTGCCGGTTTTGAGCAGGCTAAGTCCGCTTGGGCGAGGCCGGGCCCGCGAGTAGACAGGCCGCTTGCGCACAGGCTGGCAGGAGCAAGCCGGGACGATGGTGTGGTTTTTTTGCTCAGCGTTTTTATCTGAATTTGATATGTTTTCCTTTTGTCTGAGCAATAAAATGCCATTTATGCAATGATTTTCAATATTTGCAATGTATGCGCATTGATTGAATGTGGAAATATTTGCAATGCATTCAGCATTAAATATAAGTTTACTCAAGAGCACAGATCCATGCCTGCATGGCATTGGTCTGCCTGGCAGTCCTGGAATATCCGAAGTCTCCATACAGTGAAGCATTGAAATTTTTCTGAACAAGGGGCCGCGCGGAGCTGGCGACATAGCTGTTGCCATCTTTAATGCGTATGTCATTTATTGCGGCGGCGCCGAATATGGCGGGTGATATGGAAAATGAAAAAGGGCTGTGTCCCAGCGCCAACTTTGGGATGAATGGCGAGAAAGTGTTCGGCATGCTGGGCGGCAGCCTGGGCGACAGGCGCGTCATTTACTTGAAACAGGCGGTGCCGGTACAGCAGATCGATCCTGCCAAGCTGAACGGCATCCGTCCCAGCGAAGTCTTCCGGACAGCGGGGCGTTGCGTAGGCAGCGAATGCGCCAATCATGACTCCGCCAGCGATCAGTGCTCCTTGGTGAACCGGATTGTCGACAAAGTCTCGCCCGGCACCGAGGAGCTGGCTTATTGCGCGATCCGCCCGGATTGCGTGTGGTGGCATCAGCAAGGCGGCGACGCCTGCCTGCGCTGCGCCAAAGTGATTACTCAAGACCTGCTGGCGCCGGCGGACATCGCCGAAGCGCGTTTGCCAGCCGGCCACCGTTGATGCCAATCCAACAAGAGCGGCGAGCAGCCGCCTTTCCATCCAACTACGAAAGGAAGTCATGATGAAGAAGAACGAAACCCTGCAAGCCGCCGATTTTGAAACCCAGCTGAGTGCCAGCCTGGAACTGGCCACGCTGGCTCGCCAGGAAGTGGAGCAAGTATCCGGTGGCCGCATCGCCGTCGACGGACTGGATATCATCGGACCGACCTCCGGCATGTTCCCGCGCGACAGATAATTAAGAGCTTGAGAGCAATTCGCGGCATCGGACAGGCTTGTCTGTTGCTGCGGCCGTCGAAGGCCATGCCCATTGTCGGGCATGGCCTTGTTTCTTTATCCAAGCCGGATTTTCGCGCAGCTGCTAGGATGTCCTCATTGTCGATGCAGGGGCGCTGATATGACATTTTCTTGCGACTTTTCCCAAGTCCCCATGCTCAGCCGGGAGGCTGGGCGGTATCCCTGGCAAGACCATGGCTGGCAACCTTTGGATGCGGCCGCTCCGGCTGCGGACGGCGCGGCTTTGTTGCAGGCGTTCAGCCAGAGCATGCCAGGCTGGGCCAATCGCTTGATGCGATGGCGCAATCGTCTGGTCGCCCCGCTGGGATTGAAAACCGGCACGGCCGGCGCGGATGCGGCGCCGGAGCGCTATCAGGAGGGGCAGCGTTTCGGCGTGTTCCGCATCCTGCATCTGGGTGAGAACGCGGCGCTGCTGGGGCAGGATGACGCGCATCTGGATGTCCGGCTGCTGCTGCAGTGGCGGCCGGGGCGGCTGGAGATTTGCACCTTGGTGCGGACCCATAATCTGTTGGGCAAATGCTATATGGCCTTGGTGACGCCCTGGCACTATCTGATTGACGCCGCTTGCCGTCGGCGGATGGCGGCGCGGCTGAACCAACGCCGGACTTGATGGACGCGCGGGCGCAGGCCGTTTAGCCGCGATGGCCCATCGCCGCCAGCATTTCCGGGCAACGCCCTTCTGCCTCCAATCCATCCCGCACGCCTTGCCGGTCGGCTGGGCTGCGGTTCTGGCTGACCTTCCATTTTCCCTCAATGGCTTGGATGGGAATCTCCACGCCGACCAAGGCTTTGAGCAGCCCCGCGGTAAAGTCCGCCGGGGCATCCTCCACCTGCCAGGCGTCATCGCGCTGGTGTTCAAGTTGATGCGTCAGGTAGTCGATCTGATCGCGGACCCAGGCAGCGTCGTCGATCACGCGCGCGACGCCGCGAACCTGAACCGTGGCGTAATTCCAGGTAGGCACAACCCTGCCGTGCTCGGCCTTGGACGGATACCAGCTGGGCGAGACATAGCACTGCGGGCCTTGAAAGATCAGTAGCGTCTGACCGCCCTTGAGCAGTGTTTCCAATTGCGGATGTTGGCGCGGCAAGTGGGCGCGCAGCACGCCGGACGCTTCGCCAGGGTGGAGCGAGAACGGAACCGGGTTGGCCATCGGCCCGTCGATGCCTATTGTGATCAACTGGGCCAGCGGGTAATCGCGGATCAACTGATGCAGGACTTTGCGGCGGGTTTCTTTGAATGCATTGGGGCAGTACATGGCAGTTTTTCGCGCAGCGATGGAAGCGCTGATTGTTCTCTGGAAAACGCAGTCTGTGAAGAACCACTTTGCATTTTCCGATGGCGCCAAAAGACGCCGCCACCGGCCTTGGAGCGGTGGCGGACGTTGCCGCTTGGCAGGTCTTCAGTGCGCTTGCGCCTGCCGGTTGGCTGGGCGCGGCTGCCGCAAGCGAGCCCAGCGGTCAGCCAGCAGCGACTTGATGGCGAACAGCACGCATGCCGCGTTGACCGGCACCAGCGTCAGCAATCCATGGCCCTCCACATAGCCTGGATTGCGGCGCATGTAAAACTGCGCGGCCTCATGGCGGATCTGCGCCCATTTGGTTTGCTCCGCCTGGGTGTCGCGGGTGCGCCAGCCTACATGCACCACGCCGGGCTCGGCGTCGTCTACCGCCTGCAGTTTGAATGCGCGGATCAGTTGCGCGGCAATGCGTCGATAACGACTGTCATCGGGATAGCGGGCGCTGGGCCACACTTGCGGCGCATATTTGCTGAGCAGCATGAAGCTGGAAGGATGAACCAGCGCGCCCAAATAATAAAGTTTAGTCAACGGCCTGCGCAGGCGATAAGCCAGCAATTGTCCAATCACAAACGGAGAGTTGCGATTACCCTGCCGGTATTCCCGTTTTAGCCCGGCTTCCATCCTGATAATGGTGGCGGGTTTGTTTTCTATTGTTTGCTCAAAGAAATGCATGGCGCAATAGCCCACGATATTTCCCTGCTTGTCTTTATGCAGCAGAATGCGTGTATATGGCGCAGTGGATTGAATAACATAATTGGCAAAGTCATTCTTGCTGACGCCATCAAAGATTTCTGCGTGAATCGGGTAGAGAGAATCGATCAGTTCTGCTTGCTTTTCTTGGTTTATCATGGAAGGGTTGATGATGATGGACTTTCCTGATTTGAACATGCTAGCCCCGTTTTATTTTGGCGAAGATATTTAAGGTATCTCCATCCTCCTTTTTGGCCTGCGCGGCTTTTTAGGCGAAATATAAATTAAGGCTTGAGAATGCAGTACCGGTCCATAGGGCAGTATGCAAAATCGTAATATGGCGCAGGGTGGATTTTGGGTGAGTATGAATATATTTATGGTTTTTTATTATATATTTGGCTTAAATCTGGCTGGGCAAGAATCGTTGCATGCCAAGTGGGTGGTTTTCTTCTGAGTGTGTGAGGCTATTGTGGGATGGCGTTTATTGCCGAATGAGCTTATGAATTTATTGCTTTATCTCCGCAAGATGGGCGCGTCAGGCTGTCTGAGGCCGCCTGGGTTTGCGCGTGGCGGCGGAGAGTACGGCATGCGCAGAACCTGCGGCGGAATGTACTGAGCGGATCGGCTGAGTGGCGTGGGGTGAAATCATCCCCGGCAGGAGAAGGAAGCGAATCAGGCAGTTTTCGAGAAAGGACGCGTTCAAACACAGCCGGCCCGCCTTGAAAAAAGGCGGGCCGGCTAAGGCTAGCAGCAGTTACTTTCAGTTATGCGACGTAGTCTTCAGCGGCGTGGACTGGACGGTGAACTGAACGTTGGAACCCACCTCGCCGGTAACGTTAACCGTGATAGGGGAAGTCAGCAGGTAAGTGCCATCCGCTTGTTTGACCGAGCCCGGCAGATTCTGGCTGTAGTAGAACTGCCCGGTCTGGGTGATGGTGGTGGGCGGCACCTGGCCGATCGAGATTTTGGCGATGCCGGTATAGCTGGATTGCGCCGGCACGTTGAAGGTAATTTCCTGTTGCAGATTCAGGGTGTTGGTATTCGTTGTCGTTTGAGACGACGAAGAGGTGGATGTCACCGAGAACGATGCGGTCAGGCTGGCCTGGATGGAGTCGACGTCCGGAATGCCCTCCGTGGCGGTGATGGTGGCCGAAATGGCCGCGGTGGTCTCGTATTGCTGCGAGGTGGTGTTGGAGATTTCCACCGTCTTGCCCACCGCGACGGTATCGGTCACGGTCAGCACTTCGGATGAGGCATTGGTGCCCTGGATGGTTTCGGTAAAAGTTTGGCCCGGTTGGATGGACGCATCCACATTGACGGTGACCGACGACACCACGGTTTTCACCGGCGAGATCAGGCTGTAGGAAAAGGAGCTGACCTTGTCGTTCATGCCTCTGTCGGTGAGATCCAGCACGGCGGGTTTGCTGTAGGTGCCAAACGGGTTGCTGGCGCCTACGGATACCGATTGGCCGCTGCCGTCGGAATTGTCTGAGAGTTTCAGTAATTGCGGCGGCGTGAGGCTGGGGAAATTGATTGAGGAGCCTTGGTCCTGCAGCCACCATTTGGCGATGGAGACCGGCGTGCCGATCGGCCATTCGGACAGGAACAGGGTGGCGAAAGTGCCGCGTTCGCCGGTGTCGTAGAACAGCTGGAACCAGCCCTGGCTCGAATCGACATTACGCCACACGCCGCCGCTAAGGCAGTCGTTAGCGCCGTAGGCTACCAAGTCTATTGTTTGCACTTGCCCGTTGCCGATTAAGTCAACGCACACGCCGGCGCCGGAGAAGTCATAGGGGTTGGCGTTTTGCACGACATTGTTGCAGAGAGTGCAAACCACATTTTCAGGCAGATTGAAAACAATCCAGGTGGCATTGTCCTGCATGGATGTGCCGGAAAATGAAAAGAAATTGCTGGCTGGATATTGCGGGCTATTGGTATCGATAACCAGAGAAGGGCTGTTCCAGTTATTGTCCTTGAACAGAATGATTTGGCCAGGCTGGCAGCTTCCGGTAAACGGCGTGGAAGTGCGCGGCGGAACATAAAATGGCTGCTGGTAAACATTGTTGCCCATGTCAATCCTTTCCTCTGTTAATCAATACATGGAATGTCGTTTGTTGAAAGCGCATTCCTGCGTGACGTCAATCAGATAAGAGAAAGGAAAACTCACACCGCGGTGAAATCGTGCAGGTGTGAGTTTGCCATGCCCGGGTGGTTGAATTGCAAGATGCTGCCAGGGCACGATTGAGTGTGGTTCACGATTTTAGATATGCCAAGGTGAATCTCTTATTGCTTCATAAGGAAATTAGTTCTTTTTGATACTGTTCGTTATGTGAAATAGCAAGTGGGAATCACGGCAAGGCGCGGCTGCCCTGCCTAAGCGCCGCTTATGATTCGGAGCGGGAAGCTGGGTGAGAGTTAGTGATTTAGAGGAAGTGACTGTCATTTAGGACAGGTTTGATATCTGCTATTGTGTGTGGCGCTTGACTTGGCTGATCCCGTTTGCAGGGGGCGATTAACCGGCGGCCCTACATTGTAAGGCAGCCGGTTTGGTTACTTAATTATTACGCAAAATATGATGAGTGTGAAATGTTTCATTGCTTGTGGGATTTACAGGTTACGCTAAATTCTCTCCAGGCATGTATCATGCTAAGGGACGAGCCGAATATGGAAGTGATGGTTATGATTGACCATCGGTACAATTTTGGCTGACTTGTTCACCCAGGGACCAAGAAGATTATTGGGAGGATTGATGCCAGGTAGTGGGATGTTGACGCCATCAGGAAAGCGCCCCTCTATCAATGGTTTGTTAAACCAAGCTTTATCTCCTATGTATATTTTTCGTAATCTCATGGCTAATTGGCTTTCTAGGGCGCTGAGTGCGGCACGGTTTGCGCGAATCCAGTTAATCAAGCGATTAAGATTCGGCTGGGTGCTTGAGCCACTTTTCACTTCCGCTCTGGCGGCATTCACTACGCGTATGATTTCCGCTCCATCATTGTCTCCTCTCATTGGACTATCCCAGCGGCCGTTTTCATCCCAATAACGCAAGTCAGCATCATAACCACCCTTGTGCGTGCTGTGCACACCCATGGATCGGCCTGCGGCATTTTGCCAAGCATGCTGGCCTGATATATCGCCGAGCAAGGGTAAAGTTGTGGAGTTTAATATGGCCAGCATATCGTTACGCAGCCAGCCATCGCCACCTGTTGCATCATCACGAGAACCATAGCGTCGGTTTTCTGGCATGTTGGATACATTTCGTATTTCAAATAGAGGCTGAAATGTATCCTTTTTTGTGAGCGGGAAGGTCATAGGCTGAAGCTGAGAACTTTGCGTTACTCCATCTTTTTCTGTGAAAAGAGTTGCTTGCAACTGAGCTAGGCCTGGAGCTGGATTGAGAAGTAAAGGGTCAGTGATTGCATATTTGACTCGTATCAATCCTGGACGCAATAATGAAAACGGCGCATTTTCCGTGAGTAATGATTGTTTATTTTGATAGCTGAGGTAAAGTGCTACTTTACGGATGTCCACGTTGATAGGGCTAAATGTGATGTCCATCTCCCACGGTCGATTTACTCCAAATGGCTGTCCCATTTTGGTTGGCAGGCTGATGTTGTAATTTTTATTGCCACCATTTGAGTCATCTAACCACAATCCATTTTTGTATTCGAATTTCTCTATGGAAAAAACCGCGCCCAGAATTTGGATGTCAACACTGGTGGGCAGAGAGCTGTCTCCAATATTTACAGTTGACGCGCCAATTCGGCATTGTATTGGAGAGGTTCGTTTAGGGTCTAGCGTAATGCCATGGCTATATGTCAGTTCGCCGGTATGACTATGAGTATTGTTAACTTGTCCTGCCTGATTTTTTTGCTGTCCGGCGCATGTCCACCAGTAACTCCAAGAATCGTTGAACTTATTGTTTGGATCTGTGCTATAACCAGGATATTCTTTTGTGTCAATCTTGGTTAGAATGTTGATTCTGTTTATTCCTGTAGGGATGAACACCTCTCTTTCCTGTTGCATGGTGACATTTTGTTGACCACCAATTACATTCACTGAACCGATTTCCTCTGCTCGATGTTGAGGCTGAGATGGTTTGGCTTGCGTATGTTTATGACGTTGCGGTCGTTTGTAAGTGGAACTGTCTAGGCCTAGAGGAATAATCATGCTCTTCATAGCACTACCTGGCTGTGTAAGTTCCAATGGAACAAAAATGGTCTTCCCTGGCGTGGTAACTAAAAACATGGCATTGGCCGCATGACGTTCATTGGGGTCTATCAATTCAACCAAGTAGTTGTCAATTGGGACTGTGCCAAAATCAAACTTTCCGTCACTGGATAGTTGGCTGACCCAGCTTAATCGATTACCAAATCCTCTCAGCGCCACTACTGCCCCCTTTAATTCTGCCGCTATTTGTGCGTTATTCTGCTTAAGCTGACCGTGGATTCGATTGTTGGCATAGTAAAAGTAAAACGAAAGATTGAAGCTATCACCTTGGCTGTCATAGCCGAATAGATAAAGCTCATGGCGCTGCAATGGCTGTAGTTGCGAGCGGATTTTGTCTGTATGCAGCGTGATTTGGCCATTGCTCTGCAGGGTGATTTGATCTTTCAGATTGAACGCATTTGAGCCATTGTCTAGCGTGGCCTGCAAAGAATGCAGGCGACGATTGCTAGGAGAGTAAAACGCAATGGTTTGTGGGCCGGCCTGATCAGAAAGTATGGTACCCAGCGTAGTCTCTGAAGACTTAAGGGTGAGGTCTGAAATCCCGCCCAGCTTGCCGGTTTCGTCTGGCTCTTGCATAGCGCCATGGTTTGCCCCAGCCAAGGTGAGCTGACTGAACTTGGCAAGATAGCGCTGTTTGCGACCTTGTATCATTAATTGGATTTGCTCCTGGCTGCCGGTATCCATACCAGTTATCACATTGACCTTGTTGCCGAGCAAGGTGAGCGATTGCAAAGCCGGGCCTGATACCTGTTCAACTTTTTGCGGCGTATCGCCATCCTGGAGGTGAACGCTGTAAAGGCTCGCGGGGCTAGCCAACTCTTCCAAAGTCAAAACTACGGGCTGGCAGATGCCTCCCTTTTTCCAGAGTGATGGTGCTTGCGCCGGGTTCCAGTTGGCTCCACTACGCGCTAAATGATTGGTTAGCGCGGTGTATTGAAGGTTTTGATATGTAGCGATTTCACCTGCCAGATAGATCCGCCCTTCTTGCCAGCTTGCGCCGCAAGGCTGGGGCGCTGCATTGGCGCATTGTCCGCCATGGCGCCACAGAGAAGGCGCGTCGACAGGGTTCCAATTTGCGCCGGCCGGCGCTTGGTGGTTGCGCAAGGCGGTAAAGCTGCGCGACAGATACAGAACCTGCGCTCCTTGCTGATAAAGGGTATTGGGCTGCCAGTTGGGGCAGTCTTGCGCGGTGGCTGCATGGGCAATAAGCAATAAAACCAATGCTGAAACCGCTCGCGTGAAACGCTTGCTTGAATGGTGCATGGTGAGCTCCTGAGCGAATAGGATGCATGCTTTTGGTATGTGCTGCGTGGGGAATGGTAAAAGCAAGGTGAGCCGCTAGGCTTCTGGTCGAAATGTGGGCGTGGTCAAAAGTGCAGTTTGGACGTGGCCTGGCTGAGGCAGAAAGTCAGCTGGCAAAGCGGCGCTGCATGGATCACTGGAAGTGCCGCCACCTGTGAAAATACGTCGGGGACACCTCTCGCTTCTCATCGAGCGAGGGGCATGGGTTGAGCGGGAGCGGTTATCTACTTGCCAAGCGCGAGCAATAGGGTCGCGGGTATGGCCTGCGGCCAAACCGCGCTACGGCGGGATTCCCGCCCACCCGGCACAGGCCGGGTGGGCGGTTTTGCATGGACGCGGCTTAGGCGGATACGGCTTTGCGGACGAAGTAGCCTTGGGCGCGGGAGAGCGGGCGGGGGGCGTGGAGGGTGAGGGCTTTCAGGCTGGTGGCGGCGTCCAGGGTCAGGCAGCGGGCGCCGCCGGCCGTGATGACGTAGGTGTCGGAATGGCGGTAGCCGCCTTCTTTTTCGATATACAGGCCGGGTTCTATCGATACCGCCATGCCGGCTTGCAGCACGTCGTCGCTGCCTTCGGCCAGCCACGGGCCTTCGTGGTTGGACAGGCCTAGGCCGTGGCCGGTGCGGTGCAGGCGGATGCGCCAGTCGGCAAAGCCTTGCTCGGATAGAAAGCGGTTCACCGCCTGATCGATCACCGCGCAGGGCGTGCCGGGGCGCAGCAGCGATTCCGCCAGGCTGCGGGCGCGGCACATCAGGGTGAAGCGCTCCTGGCTTTCTTGCGTGGGCGGGCGGGTAAAGAAGGTGCGCTCGCACTCGGCGGTGTAGCCGTCCAGCCGCACCACGCAAATCACCACATGCGGGCCGCCCTCCAGCTTTTGCGTCAGGCGGGGGATGGCGTGGGGCTGGGCGCTGAGCGGCGCCGGCCACGGCGCCAGCAGCACCTTGGTGCACAGCGGGTCAAAGTGATGCTCATGCTGGATGATGCCGCGCAGCAGGCGCGAGCCCAGGGCATAGCCTTCCGCCACGGACATGCCGTCGTACGCGCGGGCCAGCAGCCGGTTCACCCCTTGCGCCGCGTAGGCGGCGGCGCGTTCCAGCCGGGCAATCTCCCAGTCTGATTTCACCAGCCGCACCCGCTCCAGCGCGGCGCAGGCGCGGCCGCCCAGCTCTTGCAGTACCGCCGCCAGCTGCCAGCTGGCGCTGGGGTCAAAGGCAAAGTCCGCCGGCAACAGCGGCTGCAGCTTGGTTTGCCAGTCCTGGCCCTTGGGGGCCGGGTATTCGCGGTAGCTGTGAATGTCCGGCCACTCCACGCCCCAGGCCGATTGCAAGTGGGCGTATTCCAGCTGCGGCACCAGCAGATGGCGGCGGCCGCTATCCACCTCCAGCAGCAGAAAAAAAGGCCGCTCCAGCGGCTCAAAGCTCAAGCCGGCCAGGTAATACAAACTGTCCGCGCCGCAGGCCAGGTAATGGCTGATGCCCGCCTCGCGCAGTTGCTGGCGCAAGGCGTGGTCGCGTCGGGACATTTCCTGAAAGTGCGCCGTGTCGTAAATCATCTTGCTGCCTCCTGTTGAATGCGCCACTGGCACCGCCCGCGCGGGCGGCGTGGCGGAGTGGGCCTCCATGAATTGAGCATAGAGACGGAAAAAGCGGCGATGCGGCCCGCGGCGGCGCAAGCGGCCCGGCCTGGGCGGCAGGCTAGACAAACTGGCCAAAGGGCCAGGCCACCGGGCCGCATCGTGTTGCCAAAACCACAGTGTTTACCGCAGCGCCTCCAGCTGGCGCTGGCACTGCGCAAAATGCTGGTGCAGCGGGTAAAGCAGGCTAAACAGCTGGCGGGACGACAAGGGTGTGCTGTCCGCCAGCCGCAGCAGGTCCAGCAGCGATTGCAAACTGGCGCAACTGACGGCCAAGGCGCGCTGTTGCTGGGCAAGAGCGTGCTCAATGTCCGCGCACTGGTGGGCCAGCTGCGCTAGCGGCAGCCGCAAATCGGCATGGCGGGCGGGGCCTAGCCGGCTTTGCAGCTGGGCAAGGGCCAGCTTCAAGGCGGTTAACGATGCGGCGCGGGCGGCTTTACCGCCGCGAGAAGCAGTAAACGGGCCACGGCGCGGCGCCGGGGGCGTCTGGTGGGTGGAATGAGGCATGCGTATCCTCCAGCGAGAAAGTCCGCCCGCCCGGGCGCGAGCCAGCGCCAGTCCGGCCAGCGGCCGGGTAAAAGGCCAAGGCGCGCGGGCGAGCGGCAAGTCAGTGCGTCCCGTGCGGGAGCGGAGAAAGCGGCGAGGGCGGAAGGTGCCTGATGCGCAGGCGGCGCGGAGCGCGAAGGGTGAGTGCGCCCCCAAGGTGCCGCCACGCCGCTGCCCACCCCTACACGGGGTTCTCAGCGGCCGCCGTGCCCGGATGGGCCGCGGCGGCTGCGGCTTACAGCACGCCGGTCAGCCGGCTGAGCGACGCTTCCATCCGCTTGTCCAGCGGGCGCAACAGTTCGATCAAGCGGCTGGACGGCAGGCGCACGTCGTCGCCCAGGCAAGTCAGCAGATCGATCAAGGCCTGCACGCCCAGCTGGCCGTGGGCCAGGTGGCAGATGGTTTCCACCACCGCGTCCTCAATGTCGCGGCACAGATGCGCCAGCTGCGCCGCCGGCACGCGGGCGCAGGCCTGCGGTTTGCGGGCTAGCTGGTCCTGCAAGGCGGCAAAGGCATCATGCAGCCTATGCATGGCCAGCAGGCTGGGCTGAGACAAAGAGGCAGACGCCCCGGAACGGAGCAAAGGGCTGGGGGATACGGCAAGGTGAGACGCACTGCGGGAAATGCTTGTCATGGCAAGATTCTCCGAGATTTAGGTGCTCGCCTGCATCTCCGACGCCAATCGGTGGGTGGCAGGCTCATGGCGGGATTGGCGTTACCGGAATCTCGGAACCGGCGCATCTAGGATGCTCCCACCAAGGCCCGCCATAAATTGCACGTAGCAATGGTGTGAGGACTGGAGCTTTCGCTGCAGTCCGCCGAGATTCTTCGGGACGCCAATCCCGGTGCCGATATTGAACGGCACGGAATCCATTATCTAGTGAGAAGGGACTGCTGGCAAGCTAATAAGCAAGTAGGAAATTAAAAAAATAGAGAGAATTCAATGGGCTATGTCAATTTCACCATGCTTCTTCATTGTGTAGTGTGCAATGAAAATAAGAGAGTTATGCGTTGAGCGAATGAATAGTCATGAATTTGATGGTGAGTAAAGAATAACCGATAAGTACTGAGGTTTGACATTGATCTGGAATTGTAAGTGTTGCTTATGTCATAGTAATGGGTGTGCAACTTAACCTAAGGATCAATTCGACCAGGATAAATGTACTGGTTTGTATAGTTTCAATTGAATATAAGTGGAAGAAATCCAACAGCAGAATTGTTGGTTAAGCCTTGTTTTGTCGTGGGTAAAACTAATACAGTAAAAGGAGACTGCAGGTATATATGGTGGAAGTGGTAAAAGTTAAATTGCACCTCTAAATAAACTGCGGCAGTATTTATTTTTATTGGTAGTTCTGGTGAAAAATATGATTATTATGATTTGGGTCAGTGTGAAAATGAAAGAATTGTAAAGGCCTCAATACCTAGTGGATCGTATTGAGCGCGGTTAGTTTCAGATAACTCATCTAGAGGATGAAGCAACTTACAACAAGTTTGATCCACTTTGGCAGCAAGTTGTTTTAACACAGGATAGTGCCATGTCAATTTTAGGATTAGTAGAGAAGGATGAAGTAATTATGCGATCCAAATTAGTGATGTGTTGTTGATTAGATAGAAAATTATGCATCAGTGATTCCAATCAAAATATATTAATTTATTTGAATGTAGACATAGTGATCTCTGCAAAATATAATTAATCATTATTATCTTTATCTTGGATCGATATGACGGTTTATGTCGATAACGTAAGAATCAAGTGGCGGGGGCGTCAATGGTGCCATTTGGTTGCAGATAGCTTAGATGAGCTGCATAGGTTTGCTGTCTCTATAGGATTAAAAAAAGCGTGGTTTCAATGTAATGCATCATATCCTCATTATGATATTACTATCGAGCGTCGCGAAATTGCATTGCAATTAGGGGCTCTCGAAGGTAAACGCTCAGATATTATTAAATGCGGTAAGATATTAAAAGCTGAGCAAAGTTTTATCATGTTTGAAAAGGAGAGGCAGTTGACTCTTTTTTAGTGGAGAAATAAATGAACATAGTAGGTGAGAGCCTAGATGATTTATTAATTAAGACTTATAAAAAACTCCTAAGTAAGAAAGCTGAATTTGTCAATAGCGTTAAGGCTACAAAGGGAGAGAATAGAGAAATACTAGGAGCAACATTACATCTTAAAGATCCACGCGCAAGAGTTAGCAGGTCAGAAACTAAAGGTACTATATTTAGTTGCTTAGGGGAGCTGCTATGGTATTTAGCTGGAGAAGATCAGTTAGAATTTATCGAATATTATATTGAAAAGTACAGTCAATTTGCAGAGGAAAATTTGGTAATTCATGGCGCATATGGGCCAAGAATTTTCCGTGGCCCACAAAATCAGTTTGATATTGTTAGAAATAAGCTTAAATCTCATGATGGTACTAGAAAAGCTGTTATACAAATATTCGATGCTAAGGATCTACTGAGGTCTTACAAGGATGTTCCCTGTACATGTTGCTTACAGTTTTTTGTGAGAAACTCGAAATTAGATTTGATTGTGTTTATGCGATCTAGTGATGCATTCATGGGGCTTCCACATGATATTTTCGCATTTACGATGATACAGGAAGTTATGGCTAGATCTATTGGGTGCGATATTGGAACATATCGCCATATGGCAGGTAGCTTGCATTTATATGATAAAAATTTTCAATCTGCAAAAAGGTATATTGAAGAGGGGTATCAGTCCAATATGCCAATGCCAATAATGCCTGTAGGAGATCCTTGGCCGAGCATAAAAAAAGTTTTAGATTTAGAAGAGAAAATACGTAGAGGAGAGCGGATTCTAATACCAGATGATCTGGACCGATATTGGTCAGATCTAGTCAGGGTATTGTTATTTTACTCAAACTCGAAAGCTAAAAGAAGAACAAAGAGAAATGTAGAGATGGCTGAAAGTATAATTAGTACTATCAGCTTTCCTGAAGTATATAATATTTATTTGGAGACGCGGAAGAGAAAAGATAGTAAAAAAATAAATACTTTAGATCAGCCAGAGTTGGATTTCTTTGATTTTATAAATGGTGAAAAAAATGAAATTTAGATTTGATTTAAAAGATAAGGAATTAGTTTATTATGAAAATATAATGGCTGGATTTGATAAGTTTGAAAGATATGAATTTCCACTGTTGGGAATTGAGCAGCAAGACCGACGGCATGTTCTTAGTTGCCAACTAGTCGAAAGTTTGAGGCGTGGTCGATATATAAAGGCTATATCAGAGAGAAAAGCGTGTGGAATGAGAAGGGATCCAGATAGCACTCTTTTTGATCCGGAGAGAGCTGCGGTTTTTTTTCGAGATGAGGGAAATATAGAAGAAGCATTTTGGCTAGTTTTTTTAGCCACTCACTTTGGTAAACATCGAATAAATGGTTGGAAAACGCTTAGATTTTTCTACTATGGAAATGGTCCAGAGCATAATTGGACATGGAGAAATACATGCAATAATGTTGTTCAGTTAAAAGAATGGTTAATTGCGAATCATAGTCGCATAAATTATGGGTTTGGGAATCATAGAAAATATGAATCTCTCGATGTTGCTAAAGAAAATAGCACCTTTTTTGTTATTCAATCATACATTGATTGGATTATTGGATATGGTAATCATCAAGCCATGCTGGACTCCACTAGGGATGTAGGCCTTTCTTCCCCTGAAGAGCTATTTCATTTTTTTTACAGCTCATTGTCATGTGTAAAAAGATTTGGACGATTAGGTAAATTTGATTATTTGTCCCTGCTTGGGAATTTAAAACTTGTGGATGTAAAGGCTGGTTCAATGTACTTGAGTAATGCAACTGGACCATTAAAAGGGGCTCGATTGTTGTTTGAAAATTCAACATTGTCCACTATTAAGGTAAGTGATGTTGATGAGAAATCAATTTTATTAGATCAATATATAAAAGTCGGAATGCAGCCATTGGAAGACGCACTATGCAATTGGCAAAAATCGCCAAGTGAGTTTATTGCATTCAGAGGTTAATACTGATTTTTTCTTTCAGTTTATTTAAATGATGTCTTGGTAAAAGGCCACGATATTGAAGTTGTCCTACAATAATGCCTGGTGCTATATTAATCTTTTTTGCAAACTTTAATATGGATCTATAATTTGGCTGTAAGTTTATAAGTTGTTCTTGATAGTGTGGCGGTATCAAGGTGTTTTGAGAAAAGATATTAGCTTCTATTTCGTGAGGGTGGTGTTGATTTGAAAGTGAGTCATAATCTAAGAATGTTGACTTAGAACTATGCAAGATGAGATGTCCGATTTCATGAAAAAGCGTGAACCAAAAGTGATCATTGGTTCCATAGCGGCCGCTTTGTAGGATCATGGCTTTATTATTACTTAAAAAAGTAGTGACGCCACTGACGCGACAGCCGGTAATTGTTTTTTCAATGACGAATGCAACGCCGCATTCGGCAAGTATCTTTTGAACGATGGGTAGGTAAGCTAGTGGATCTTTTATAATTGTTAGATTCCGTAACCGTGAAATGCTATCGTTAAGAATTTCCTTACTCCAAGGGCGGCATGTAATTTTTTCTGCACAAACTTCACCTTGCCTTATCCAAGCAATTGTTGAGTAAATATCTTCATCTAGTTTTTTTGAAGCCCGAAATGCACTGGCAGCGATTTTTCTACTGTAGATATTTTCCCATTCTTCTGCTGAGCGTGCTGAAAAGAAGGATAAGATGCTTTCAAGAGAGTCTAGCTTATCATCTAGCCATCCTCTTTTTCTCATTTCTCGAACTGGGAATTTTTTTGCCCATTGAGTTAGGGATTCCTTTTCTTTTAGTTGTTCAATTTTTATCAAATCTTCTCGATAATTACTTTCTCGTATTAGCCAAAAATCAGAGCTACCACCAAGGTGCTTAGACAGTAGTTCTGCAATTCTCACAGTAATGACAACATCACCTCTCAGTAGTTGATCAGTTTCGCGTAGCCCTAAATTGATAAAGTTAGCTAACTCAGTCTTTTCAATATTTTTGATATTGATTAAGTCCGTGATAGTGGCTCCTGGTGAGGAGGTCCAGTGTGGATTGAATTCACTACTTTCGCTCATTTTATATCCTTTACTCTGATGAGCCTAATTCGAATGATTTCATCCCAGGAGTGTGGCGGTATGCTATCAGCTAAATGGCCTGACTCAATTTCTAAGAAGTATGGCTGATGAAGATAAATTCTTTTTTTAAGGGGGGTCGACGTCGGCAAAAAGAGTGGAGAGGGTAAGTCAGAGACTCTTTTTGCAGCTCGTAAATCATTGACGCGATTTATTAACGCTGAAACTATTGGCTCAGAGTAACTTTTTAATGCTTGCTGCTTGTCTTCGCATATGGCCTTTAGTCGTAGACTCTTAAATGAAATTTCCAAAGTTATCTTCTTTTAAAAAATATATCAGTTAGTGATACGATTAGATAAAGAAAAATACTTTAATGCATTAAATCTACTGAGGTTAACAAAGTCTCACGCATTGACAGTCTAAATTAAAATCAAATGCCAATGGAGAAACAGCCACCATACGGTAGCTGTTTATTAAGCAAGCAAATATTGTGGAAGTTAATCTTTTAAATATAACCTAATAGGGTAAAATTTGTAGGATCCCATCTTCCTCTAGATGAGCCCCACGGCAGATCAACGGGGTTCTAGACGAAAGTGGGACGGAGGCGGTACGGGCGTCCCATCTTCCTGGATTATCCTCTCCCAGGCCTTCAGTCGCCGCTGCACCGTGTCCCGCCACTTGATCGGGTCCCCCACCTGGTACCTTTCTATAAAACGCCCAAGCGCATCGGTGCGAGTATATACCAGTTGGCGGCAAGCTTCGATGCTGGTGCCGCGCAGCGGGTAGATGGCTAAGTGTTTGAGCATGTTCATCACTTTTCTGGGAGAGCGGCCGGTCAGGTCTGCGATCTCGGTGCCGAAGATGTACTGCCGCAGGAAGCGGTCGACATCCGCTTTGCGCACCCTGGAGCCTTGGTGCTTCTGGTTGCCCAGCTTGTGCGAGCGGATGTAATCGTTCTGCGTCAGCCAGTACGCCACCTGCTGCTTCACGCCCAACACTTCGGCTAATTCCGGGATGGTGACCCAGTTGGCTCGATCCGTGGGGAGACTGGCTCGCCACTGCTGCAGGGCCTTGCGCTTGAACACCCAGCGCGTGATCCCGGTCTTGCCGATGAGAGTGGCGCAGACGGCCAGTTTGCCGGCCTGGACCTCCTCAACCAGCGACACGACTTCGTCGGCATTCCACTGCCAATAGTGCAGCACGTCGGCCAGCGAAGTTTCATCTTCGTCGAGGGAGTAAATCCGCGGCAGTTCCTCGCCGAACTCGGCCAACTGGTAGACCTCCGAGCTTGAAATGCACCACGGCAGCAAGGTCTGATCGTTGACCCGGCGGGCGGAGGGGAACAGCAGCTTCAGGATCCGTCGCATCCGCACTTTGCCCAGGCCCAGTACCTCCATAGCCTTGGTCATGGTGATTTCCCCGGCGAGCTCTTCCTCCACCTGGATCAGCCGGTCTTTGCGTACCATCAGGAAGCGGCGGCCTTTACTGCTGATGGTTTCCTGCCCCTCCAGTTGTCCGGATCGGATCAGGTAGCGCAGCCGCGCCATGGAGATGCCAAGTCGGTTGGCGGCGGCCTTGCCTGGAATCCACTGGATGTTTTCCAGGACCTCGAGGGTGAACCGGCGATTCCGTCTCGCTACGCCGCCTTTCCAACGTTGCGTCACCCATTGCTCGAAAGCTTCGCGAACTGGGTGGTAAACGCCATCGCGCAGTCCGCCATCGTAAAGGTAGCGATAAGCCTCCTCAAACACGGTGTTCAGGCTGATCTGTGGATCCCCGCTGGACGTTTGCAGGGCGTCGAGGGCGGCGTGGAACTTGTCGGGCCAGAAAACCAGCATCTCCGCAGCCAATGAGGTGATGGGCCAGGACACTTCCAGCAAGCCCGCATTCATGATTTTGAGTGGTTTGAGCGTGGCAACCGGATTCAGATAAGTACCCAGGTAGCGGATTAGGCGCTGTACCTGCCCCAGAGTAAGTCCTTGGAAAGGATAGCCATGCGCTTGTGGGACCATTTGCTGTAACAGCATCTGTTCCAGCGTTTCTGCCAGCAGAATGGCGGCCACAGGCGCTTCTTCCGGGATCTCCTGACGCAGATCGGCGCCGCAGTTGCAACGGAGCAGGCTGTCCCGGTGCCAGGTCAGCGACTCGCCGCAACTGGAGCAATGGTCCACCAGCCAGGTGCCGTGTCTGGGGCAGGTGTCGAAAAACAGCAGCTCCCAGCCGATCCGCCACCTAGCTTCCTCCGCCAGGCAGTACGGGCAGTGCCGGGCGAAGCGTCGGTTCCAAATGCTGGGCTGATGTCGCACCAACTCGGCCACGTGGCGAACATGGCTGTGCAGCTCTGGATAAAGCGGGTCAGGGGGCAGCAGCTGTTGCTGCCGCAAGGCCTCCGGGGTGAAGGCGATGCCGAGCTGTTCTAGGTCTCGCAGGCTCATGAAGTTAGCCTCGGCCAGTCGGAACAGGTAGCCGATAGGCCCCTCGGTTCGGGTTGGGTGAGGCCGGATCAGCAAGCTGGGGGCATCTTGCCAGGGGATGGTGCTGTCATGCATGGATCACGCCTCCTTTGCTCTGATGCAGGCCCAGCTTGATGGCTACCGGCGAGCCGACTGGGTCCTTGCGGGTATGTGGGTAGAACATCTCGCCGGGGCGAGTGAGCGGGCGTAGCAACGACTCGGGATGGAAGGGATTCAGCGTGTCGGGCACGTCTTTCCAGATCCGCTCGCGAAAGCTGGCGGCCAGCACATCCAGCGATAGCGTGTTGAGGCCGGCCAGGTTGGCGGCGCAAACCGCGCCCTCCAGCAGCTTGATGGTGTAGTCGAGCAGGCCGAAACTGGCGGTATGAATGCGCCGCGCCAGGTTGGCCTCATGCAAGGGAATCTCGCAGCCCAGCGGCAGGCAGGGGGCGATGCCTTTGAGCAGCCCCCGGTATTCCAAGAAATCCGCCTCATCGTCGAGCTGGAACGGATCCATGGGGATGCACTGCGAGAACCGGCGCGACAACTGCTCGTTGCTGCGGATCACCAGCTCGGCTGCCGACAGCCCGCACGCCACCATGCCTACGCCGGTACTCTCCAGCAGGTTCTTCAGCCAATCGGTGACATCCCGAAATGCCGTCGCGCTGGGGGTATAGAACAGATGCTGGAACTCATCGATCAGCAGCAACTCCACACCGCATTGCGAGAAGAAGTCGACCAGCCGGGTGGTTTTCTCGGGGGCGGTGCCGCGGTGCGACTTCCGGTCCCCCATGGCCTCCAGGATGGCGCCCGCGAGACTGCGTACCGTCGGCGACGACGGCACTCGCACGATGAGGACCGGAATCCGAGTGCGCTGCGTCTCAAAACTGCGTGGTGACTGCGCTTCATACGCCCGGAGGACGGTGCTTTTGCCGGCACCGGAGGGGCCGATCAATAGCACGCCGCCGCCCACGCCATGCGCGCGGCGACGGTGATGCAGTTCGGCGATCTGGAACAGCGCGTGGCGAAAGCGTTGGTGGTAGATGGGTTCCAACTGCAGCTTGTAGCCCAGCACCTTGTCGGACGTGTAGCCGGCGTTCGGGGCGAACTGCCGCATCAGGTCGAGCGGATCCATCACGCGCCTCCCTTCTTGGCTGACACCGACAGCTCCGGCAGCTCATCCTGCAGTCCGTCCGGCAAGGTGTCTGGAACGGCGACTTTGCGGGTTTTGACGGGTTTTCTGGCGGCGACCAGCGGATCCTGTTTTTCCAGCACCGCTTCGCTGTTGAGGTTGAATTGGCGCGCGCCGGACTTCCGGTAGCCCATCTTCTTGTGCTGCAGCGCCGCCTGCGCCAGTTCTTGGATCTCGCGTTTCGCCTCCAGCAAATCCGGGGTGTTGCACAGCTCGCCGAAGCGCTTGCGGGCATGGGCGCGGATGGTGCGGTGCATTTCCCGAGGCAGCCCCTCGGCGTATTCCATGTCCCGCGCCGGAACGCGCAGATACGCCTTGCTGTCCGGATCCAGTACATGAATGTGGCCGACATCATCCTCGTAGGTTTTGATCTCCACGGGAACGTTTTTGCCGAAGCGCCGGCGGATCAACTGCACGTGATGGTCGTTGTAATGCAGGCCTTCGAACTCGATGCCGTAGTGGAACAGCGTCCGGCTCGCCGGAATGCCGGCGATCAGCTCCAACTGCTGTGGATCGGTTGGCAGCGCAATCGGCGTCCGATTGGCCGATTCCTGCCAGCGGTCCAGCGGCCGCCCCTTAATGCCGCGGTGCGGCGTGACGTTGTAGACATCGACAATCCAGCGCACCAACAAACGCGTCAGCGTGGCCATGTCCAGGCAGGCCTGTTTTTCTGCCGGGTAGTCGCCGCGCTCCTTCGGATTAGAAAACGTGGTGCCTGGCAGGGTGTGGATAAGGTCCACGCTCATCGTCCGGATAAACCGTTCAATCGCGCCTTTTTCCCACGAGACTTTCGAGCCGCAGAACAGCATCACGATGCTCATCTCCAGGCAGGCCTGTTCAAAACCGGTGCTGTGCAGATCCGGGCCATTGTCGACGGCAACCAACTGCGGAATGCCGTAGGCTGGCCACGGGTGCTTGATATCGGCCCACTGATTGAGCAGATCCTCCTTGGGCAAGATGGCGCGCCGCAGGCACTGCAACAGCGAGTTGGCGGAAGGGGCACCAATGCTGATATAGAAACCCATGATCATCCGGGAGTATTGGTCGATCGCCACGGTAATCCACGGCCTGCCCAGTGCTAGCCCTGTCACGAGGTCGATGATGATGATATCCAGCGGGGTATGGTCGATCTCGATCCGTTCCAAAATGGCCTGGGTCTCCACACGGCCGATCGCGACGCGGTATTTCATGCGCACAGCCTCGGCACCTTCGCGAGCCAGATCGACCAGGTCCTGCTGTAGCGCCTCCAGCCAGCGGTATACCGTGGAGCGGCCGGGGCATCTCATCTGCTCCTCAGGGGATAACGTCTGGTTGATGGCCTCGGTACGCGCTTTCATCCGCTGGTAGACCGCCACTTTCGGCAGCTTGTTGTCGGTGAGATAGACCTCGGCAATGACCTGCTCGAACAGTTGGTAGCCTGGTTTGTGCTGATGGACTGACGCCGGTCGATTCCAGGGAATCAGCTTCAGAATGGAGCGGGTGGTTCGGTAACGCCGCCACCAGTCCGATACGGTCGATGCGCAAGGTGGGTACTTGTCATCGATCTCGCCGGCTAGCTGACTGATGCGCGTCTCCCAGGCCGACCTGTTGTACGGTGTGTGGTCGGGATCGATGCCCTGCAGATAATGCAGGCGGCGCCGGGCAATGGCCTGGAGTTTGAGTGGATAGGTCGACAGATCGCGCGGCGTCACGAGATAGATCGCCTCGCCGAGGTTGGCCAATGACGCCTCGTCGATGATCCACTCTTGGGACTGCCAGCGTTGCAAGATTTCCGCGGAGGTCAGTGTCAGAACCTCGCCTTCGCCTGAGAGCAGTTGCAGCTTGCCGCTGGCTAGCCGGCGGTCGAGCTCCCAGCGAGTCTGTCCCTGCAGGAAGCCCAGGCCGTGTTTAAAAGTAAATCGTTGCATGGCGCTCTCCCGCAGGTAGTTGAACGAGGGAGGCCGGCGCGAGGGGCTGTGTCAGGTCGACATAGAGTCGAGCTTGCGCGATCAGGCTGTAGGTGACGTCGGGACCGAACCGCTCCAGGCATTGCGCCAAGGGGAGGGATTCGGTCAGATAGAAGGCCGCAGCAAGCTGGCTGCGGGTTGGGAGGGGGCTCGCGGGATGGTTGTAGTGATACAGCAGTGTTTGCAGGGTGCGGAACAGGGGGACCTGCCGGATTGCTGTATCGGTTAGCAGACGGTAGTCCAGACCTTGCGCCTGCATCTGCTCGGCAATCTGGCTGTACTTCGTTTTGACCCTGGGGCGGGTTAGTTCGGACGAGGGCTTGATCTCAATGAACAGCGTCCGTTCATCGTGTAGCGAGGCCCACAGATCCGGGATATGGGCACGGATGGCCTCCCCGTCCCAATAGGCCAATTCTTCGGGTTGCTCCTGGTAGGCCACCACGCCAGGTGATAGCTCCAGCAACAGCAGGGCATCGCGTTCCAGCAGCGACTCCCATGCCACCATTCGCTTCATTTTTTTGGAGGGGAAATAGCCACGGATGTGCCTACCCCTACGGGTGACGACTCGTCGTACTCGCATCGTATTCTCCCGGCTGCGCCGGCAAGACCTCTCCCTGCGCAGTCACGCATCTGTTGGAAAGTTGGCCCAAAAAGGACGTGAAAATCCGCCGTTCAGTTGGAAACTGACCGTTTTGGGTCGAAAACAGTGGGGAATGGCTTGACCGCTAGGATGCGCGAGACGATACTTTGCTTGTCGAGGGCAAAAGATTCGTCTTTTGCATCAAAGGGGTAGCCGTCTGGTTACCCTTTTACATTTCAGCTTCTCCTTCTCGCTTTGGTTGATCTGGATCCGACTCAGGGTGTGCCTCCTGGCCAGCCCTTCGTTCCATAGGCCTTTCATTCCTTGTCAGCATGGACCTCTTGGTCCTCCTCCGACCGTGATGGCACGCGTGGACTACTCTGCGTCGCGAGCCAGCGGGCCACGTCGTGCGTGAGCGCAAAGTAGCCCCGGCGGCCTTCAATCTCGAATTCTCCAACAGGAAGCAATTTGCGCGCGCGTGCTCGGCGGTACGCCGCCGGCGAGGCGTAACCAAAGATCTTCCAGAGCTCGCGACTGGGCAATAAAGGGCCATACAGCTTGGTCAGGCTATCTCTTAGTTCGCCAGTTAAATGCTCTATATCCGCTTGTTTCGCCACGTCACGCTCTTTCAATTCCAGGACTGCTTAATCCTATGCCATCGATTGGCCTTATCATAGGTGGACAAAAAAGCGTACTTAATTTCCACAAATTTTGAAATGCATCTTTATTTTCAATGTATTGAGTAGTATTTTTGAAATTCACACATCGAATTTTCGGCATGGCCTCATGAAAAAATATTTCCTACCGTCGTCGATTAAAGAGCTGAGGGTGCGCTATTGGTACGAGGGTGTGCGCCGGCAGTTGGGAGAAGCGTCGGCTTTCGGCTTGGAGAAGAGGTTTGATCGCAAACAGTCTGATCAGGATGATTCAAAATTGGGATCAACCAAGAAGTGGCCACGTTACAAGAATGGGAGACGGGTACCGCAGTCCAAACTGGTTATGGCGGTCGAGGCAGAGGCTCCCGGGTCATCGAAGGAGTTGGGAAGCGTGCTCTGGTCAGTCCTGCTCGAGGATGAGATATCGCTGCGGAAGGCTCCGCGGTATATCGATCAGTTGGAGTCAGATCTGCGCAGGGCTATAGCTAACTGGAGAAGAGCCGAGGTGGCAGGGACGCGCAACCTGCTGTGGTATAGCCAGGGCCGCACGCTGGTCGGCGCCGGGAATCTTGATGCCTTGGCGGCCTTGGTCCTGATATGGGAGATTTACCGGCATCAAGCGCGTAGTGACGGCATGCGAACCGCGGCGGAGCTGATATACCGCTGCATGCTGGTCGTCGGGGATACGTTCAAGGCCAGGGGCTTACTGGCGGAGTTCTTTGGGGTATTGAACGCAAAGGTTTTCAGTCGCACTATCTGGGAGAATGGCCGGTGTATTTTGGATGCCGAAATGTTTGCCCAGGGCGTAGACCGGCTAAACCATGCGGTCACCACGGTCAGGGATGAGGGGAAATTACAATCCCAGAAGGCGATAGACAGGGTGAAGAAGAGCCTCATCTACGGGAGGAAGGGCTACGATTGTCTGTTCGGACTCGGCATCCCCATTGTGCCTGACTGGCGAGTCGGTCCTCCAACACGAGGGCAACAGCAGGATGGCATGCTTAAGCTTCTGCAGTGGTTGTGGGGCTGGACCCACTTAGCAAACCAAACCATCGGGAAATTTCCTTTCGATGATTTGTGGCAGGACCTTGAAGCTGATATTGAAGTTGAGAGTGTTTTGTGGTGAGCTTATTACTGCTAGGTGCAGGTGCGGCCATGTCTGCAGTGACATCCATCATGATCATTTCTGCTTGTTCTTTGCTGAGGTTGCCTGGTAAGCAAGCCAACCGAGTCGATATGAGCGAGCATCATGCAACGCATGGTGCCAAGGGTGCCCAGGCTTGCTATGGTATTTTTCTACTGCATGATGATAGACGCCCGTGCTGATCAGTGGGGCCAAATCCAGCCGCTTCGGATCCAGATTTTCAGGGCGTTTGCCTAAGAGCTGTAGCAAATACTGGAAATCCTGTTCGGCGTCACAAGCAGCAATACAGTGGCGTGGTGAGGATGCCATCCATGCCTGAAGTGAAGTCTGTGCCTCCGCCCATGTCATGCGGGGGCCGTGAAGGTGTGGTAGTACTTCTCGGCGGACGAATCCAGTGCAGTCTGCATTCTCCCAGTTATCGGTAAGTTCAGCATACCATTCGCGGCGACCATCTTCTGCAACCAGAGCTAGAGAAATCAATAAGGGAGCAGTCTGGAATTGGCCGGTGTATTCGGTGTCGAGGAATAAAAGCATATGTACACGTTATGCTGATATGCATTGTATGCCGATAGATAGGTATCGAACCGGCTTGTACAGATCATGGTGGTGGTAACTAACTCAAACTTGAAGCAGTCGCTGCGGTTAAGCTGTAACCTGGTCTCCACAATCTGATACCAGATGATTATGAACGAGGTTGGCTCCTGCAGACACCGTTACTCGATGATCGGGTTGGCTCATTGCAACTCGCCTCATGAAACCGATTGATTTGTTTCTTTATACCAGATTGTCGCGCCGTAGCTGGAGTCGTGAAAGGCCGGCATGATGTCCCCTTTCTTAAACGACTGACGTGAATCGGTCTGAGCCGGTGTCCACCAGACTCCGCCTTCAGGACATGCGTTTCCACCTTCGCAGCGCAGCCCACTGGCAGGTGCCTCGGCTGGCATTGTTGGTACGGGCTCGGCATCATCAAAACGTGCATACCACTCGAGCGTGTTGGTTTTGGTGAAACCTTCCGCGTCATCCATGCAGCTGTGCAATTGTTCTGGATTCGGTACGCGGATCGGCTTGAGTACCCGGTTAACCTCCACATAGGCGGGTGGGTGGCCGTTTTCCGGTGCTCCGACATCCGGCAATATACCAGCCTGAATGATCAGCCTACCGTTGTTGGTTTCTTGTACGCTGACGTCGGGCAATTGAAGCTGCTGCTTGAGCACGTCCATACCGCCAAGCTGCTCGACGTAGCGCGGCCCAAGCAATGTCAGCCAGCTGACGCCTTTGATGTGGTCTGACAGGTTATCCCCATCAATCAGCGCGGACGAGTCGACCATCAGTCCGCTATAGCGCTGCGCTATTTGAAATTCGTAGGGTTGGAATTGATGGCGATCATAGGGGAGATTGCAGGCCAGACCCGCATAGCCATGGTCAACATCCAGTGTTTCGCAGAAGTAGTTTGCCCACTCTCTGAATTTCTGCTCGCCGTCCGCGTCGGCTAGCAATTGCCATGGCAGCATGATCTTGACGCAAGACATGGCGCCATAGGGATCGCTCTCTGCATTGGAGGTCAGCGCTGAAATGGAATACTCGGCAGCGACTTCGCCGTTTTTCTCACTTTGCAGAACCCAGAAAACAGCCAAACCCTCATCTACGGATCCAGATAGCTTTTCTTTGGCCTTGGCGATGCTGTCTTTGCGCAAGGAGGTAAAACCGCGGCCACTAAAGTCATGGAACTGGCCTTGCAGATGCTCGCCGAATTGCTCGACGAATCGGTCAAAGCAGCCTAGGACCTTATAGCCGGTTTCCCGCTGGCCACCATTTCGGAAGTATACGGTGCAAATCAGTCCCAGCTTGGCCAGCACCAGACCCTCCGGGGTCACGCCATCGATGAAGTCTGCTTGGCTGGCAATGCGCGCATAAGCCTGCATGCGTGGATATTCTTGAACGCTCATTATTTATTATTCCATTTTGCTGTCAGGCGGCAACCAGTGCGCCGCCACCCAGCATCGCGGCAACGGCTGCCCAGGCAGCCGCCCCCATTTCGACCAACGCGGCCAATGCCGCCACCAGCCAGCCACCGAGAATGAACACTACCACAACCCCGGCGACGATGGCCGCCAGGGCGAGCAGGCCCTTACCAATGTCCAGCAGGACCTGCGTCCAGTCTATTTGCCGTAAGGTTTCCAAGGTCAGGTCGGTACAGCGTTGAATCTCCGCCCAGGCTGCGCGCAACTGGGCATTCGTCCAACTGGCGATACGCTGTCCCTGCTCATTGACGAAGTGCCACGATTCACTGGCCTTGTCCTGCAGCCAATGGCCCGCGGTAAACAACCACGGCGCATGCTGCCTCAACTCTTTCTGCACTTTCTCTGACAATTGGCCAACCGCTTGCCGCAAGTCTTTAGCGAGAGTTTTTCCATCTTCTGCCAAGCTGTGTACCAACTGCTTGGCCTCGTCCAACCAGGTTTCGTAAAAGGCCGGATCTGGCAAAGGCTGTGGGCCATACACTGGCACCCGACGGTTCTCGCCACGAGGAATGCCGTCGGCCCTAGGCACGAGCACAGGGGTAGGCTTGGTAACGGGCTGAGTCTGCCTCTGCTTCTCGCCTGGGGGAATCACGTGCAATAGCGTGAAACGATCACGTCCACCTGCGATTTTCTCATAAGCTTTGGCCTGGCTATCACTCAGGCTGTCACCGGGAAATTTCACTTCGACCACGCGATGTAAGTTATCCCCATGCGCGACGCCATCATGATCCGCCGTTGCGCGCCCAGGCCAACGCACCGCCTTGTCTTTCACAATGATCAAGTCCGGTCGGCGCAACCAGCCCTTGCGCATGCCTTTCGGGAAAGGCGTCAACGAATGCCGGCGGTTTGGATCGTTGCCTTGGGTGGTGCTGAGAAAAGGTTTGGGCACGCCTTTCGGATCGACCGGCATGTCAAAGCAGACCTCGGCTTTGTAGTACCACAAGAACTCGTGCAGCCATTCATCGGCAATGATCAAACCGCTCATCACCACTTGGCGCGCATTGATGGTAATCGTCCTGCCTGACTTGCTTACCCCGGTGCGAACGCTGGGTGCCTTGATTGCGGCCTCAGCCTTGGGTTGCAGGTAGGGCTTGTTTTCCGAGACGGGCAGTTTGGCAAACTGCCGGTCCTCTTCCAAACGCGTGACGCCGTTGCCGGCCATTTTAGGTGTCAGGGTGGTCATGCGATTTATCCTTGCTGAGCGTCATCGCGCATTTCAAGCTCCAGCTCATGCGGACCGCCGCCTGCCAGGTGCAAGGTTTCGGTTTTGGCCGGAGCCTTTTCTAGGACCTGCAAGTTCATGCCTTCGGGTTGCCGACTCATGGCGGTCATCGTCCAGCCTTGCTGGTCGGTGTAACCGCTGATGGTGCGGCCACCGGCTTGCTTGATGGCGTATGCCCGACCAATCAACGGCTCGCCAGTTTTCTGGTTTTGCAGTTGGAAGCGACCGCTATAGACTTTGCCGAAGGTGGGCATCCTGTAGTTCAGGCTGGCCGGCCCGCTCAAGTTGTGCTGAGAACCTTTAACGCTGACCGTGCCGGGACAATGTACCTCGATATTGCCGCCGGCGAGGCGGATATAAGCGCCGCCGCCCACGTTGAGCAGGATTTCTTCCTTGGCCGCGATAGTGATGCTGTCCTTGCAGGAGGTGATGGTGACGTCCTTATCCGCCGTCAGCTCCATCGTATCGCTCTGCGCCTGAACCTGTACTTTGCCCTTGGCCGCAATCAGCTTCATGCCGATCTTATCCTTCACGCCGGCCACGAACAGGCTGATGCTCTTGCCCACGTTGTGAATCCAGCGTCGGCCCGTGGAATGGTTGGCGTCGCGCTGGGCGACGAGGTTCAGGTTAGTACCGGCAGTCAAGGTTTGGCTTTGCTCGGTGACGCTGGCGATACCGGCAGGGCCTGACAAAACCAGTTGCGGTTGCTGGCCAGCCTGATCTTTCGCCGTCTTGCCGTCTTTGTCGGTATTGCTGCCGGCTTCCCACGCCGCCAGCGCGTCGAGCTGGTGCTGGAGATGGCCGGTGTCCTTCTTCCCGCTCTTGGCGTTGTCGTCGCCAATCTCATCCGGCCCAGTTTCCATGGTGTCGGCAAGCTGGCCGGCGGCGGTTTCGGCCAGGGCTTGGCTCAGACTCAATGCGGCATCCAGCTGCGATTGAGCATGCTCGCGCGCCAGCTGTTTGCCGCCTGCGCCATTCTGCGCTTCGGTGGACAACAGCAGGCCGTGCGCGGCGCGGATGGCGCCGTGCTGGTCGGTGCGCAGCTCGAAGCCTTCGCCGCGCGGCTGGGCTTTGCCGTTGCTGCGCGGGTGGGTGAGGAAGCCCTGGTTGAGCTGGGTCTTGCCGGATTCGGAGCTGAGCTTGGCGCGCACTTCGCCGGGCGTGTCATCGAACAGCAGCTCGTTGTAGCCGCCGCCCTGGTGTTCTTTACTCTTGATGCCGGACAGCGTCTTGTTGGCGGGCAGACTGCCGGCGCCGCTGAAGTCGGGCGTAGGGTGGCTACCGTTGTACAAGACGCCTGTTATTACGGGACGGTCGATGTCGCCTTCGATGAAGCTGACCAGCACTTCCTGGCCGATGCGCGGGATGAACTGGTGGCCGAAGCCGGCGCCGGCGCTGGGCATGGCCACGCGCAGCCAGCAGCTGGATTTGTCGTCGAGATTGGCGCCGAACTGGACGTGCTCCTCTGGCCGTTGCCAATGGAATTGCACCTTGATGCGGCCTTGGGCATCAGTGTAGATCTCGTCGGCGACTTGGTCTGTCGGCTCGGCCGGGCCGACCACGGTGGCGGTTTGCACGCCGCGCGATTTGGGCTTGGCCAGTGGCGTGTCGGCATAGGCCGGCGTCAACGGAATGCCGCGGCGCTGGGTCTGCAGCGAGGTGGTGAACGGCGCGGCGTCGCTGGGGGCGCCAACGTGCTGGGCCAGATCCTTGGGCAGGTTGTTGCGCACCTGGAAGCTTTGGCCGGTGACCACGAATTCGCGGTGTTGCGGGCTGTCTGTTTCGTGCGCCGGATGGTCGTCCAGGCGGAACCATTCGCCCGGCTGCAAGCCGCGCACGGTGCCGCTGGCGCGGAAGGACTTGGCCTGCAGGTCATGCGCCTGCTGGCGCAGCTGGGCGTAGCGGCCCAGCTGTTCATCGTCGCCGGCGTAATACAGGCCCGGCGCGTCGTATTGCGTGAGGCTGCTTTGCAGCGCCTGGCCGGCTTGGCCTTGTTCGATGCGGCTGCCGTCTTCGCTGTGCTGGGTGGCGACCGGTTTGTAGTCGTAGCTGGCCAGCGCCACGCTGCTGGGCACGATCTGGCGGGTGGCCTGCCATTCGGTCAGGCCGTCTTCGTCTTCGGTGGCGTCGGCGCGGTGGAAACGCACGCGGCTCAAGGGGGCAGCCGGCAGGCTATGCGGATCGTCAAACACCGCCAGCTGTACCTGTGGGCCATCGTCGTCTTGATGGAGGAAACGCCAGGCGTAGCCTTCTTCGTGCAGCAGCCGGACGATGAATTCGTAATCGCTCTCGCGATATTGCAGGCAGTAGCTGCGCGGCCGGGCCGGCTGCACCTGGATGGACAGCGTCTGCACGCGAGCGAAGGCCGGGTTGCTCTGCTGATGTTCGGAGAGGATCTGCTGGATGATGTCCGGCACCGTGATGTCCTGGAACACGCGCGATGTGCGGCGGTGGCGCAGCAGCGCGAACGGCGGTTCGATCGTCAGCTCGTACTTGGCGAAGCCGCCATCCGCACCGGCCAGCCTGGCCTCGCTCACCACGCCGCAACGGATGGACTCGCCGCCTGATGCATCCTCGATGCCGATGCGCGCCGGCTGGCCCAGCAGCGACTTCAGTTCGATATGGGTGTCCGGCGACAAGCAGGTCAGCGTATAGCGGTAAGGTTGGGACAGACCTTCTTCGGCCTGCAGACTCAGCGGCAGCAGCTGCTCGGCTGAGATCTGCCCGGTGCCCAGCCGCAAAGTCAATACCCGTCGATCTTGGCCAAAGGCGGAGGCGAAACTGGCCAACAGTGCGTTCAAATCCATCCGATTCCCAAATAAAAATACCCTCATGGCGAGGGTATGTCATTGAACTGAAAGGAGTCGGGGATTTTATGATTTCATGAAAGCGTCAACAAGCTGGTCTCGTCAGAAAGTCGACAGACTTGCACTAAAGTACAGTGCCAATTTCAAGGTGGTATCCGAAATTGTCGCGATAGACTGTCACGGCCAGCAACAGCACGGGTGCAGGGGGCCACCTCCATCACGCTCATTGATACGCTAAGATACCGTCTTGGTGAAGATTCATGCCTTACGGATCGAGTGAGCGACTTTGAGTCAGAGCCCGTCAGGCAATCAAAAGGATAGTTCGGATGTTGCTGTTCCATTGCACTAAAGATGCCAGTACAGCGCTGAGTAGCAAGCGTAACGGCGTGACCCATTCTTGGGTAAACGATCAGCCTCTGCCAGAGGGTGACACCCCATGGATATGGCAACTACATGCCGTCAAAATCATGCGCCAGACCGTCCTTGTGGCAATGCATGCTGACTCGCGCTTTGCCATGGTGTTCTGGGGGATGAAAAAGGGGGATGGCGAAACCTTGCTGCGGCTATTTTTTGAACGTCTAGCCAACCACCTGTTTTGGCTAGCAGAGGATACTGGAGCGCTAGACGAGTCTAGTTGCGAAACGATGTTCAACCGTCTGATGACCACTCACCATGCTTTTCGCTTCCATGCGAACAGCGACCGCAGCGTGCAGGCGCATATCAATGAAGTCGTGCAGTGTTGTCGTAATGCGGTGGCTGATAACGGATGCTTACCAGACAACTACGAGGAAGCTGCGGGCTTTGAGCAATATCTCAACAGAATGATTCGTAGCGCCCATGGTGGCGATTACTTCTATCCCGATGAAGCTCTACTGCGTGCCTGCCTACGTGACTTTGCCGGCTTCCACGAGTCGCAGTTGCGAAATGTTCAGGAGCAGATGAGAGAAGCCAGAAAACAGAACTTTAAACAGACCTTGCTACAGTATGTAGAGACAAAGGGCTGACCCTTAAGGCGTAATTTACACTGGTTTGAACGCGACAGGCTCACCAGAGTTTTGGCGCTCTTGCGGCAATTCTGCCCCTAAAAGCAGATGTCCGAAGATTGTTGTGTCCGTGTGATAGTATCACCCGATCACAGGGAGTCTTGCATGCGGACCATCATTGGCATTCGTTCGTCAAAATATAGCTCAATCGAGAGTATGACCGCAGGTAATATGCCTACAGTCTGGTTTGACTCTTGGCGTCAACTTGCAGGCGTCTTATCTGACGAAAACCGAGAACTACTACGGCTGATACGTGATAGCCAACCACGTACGGTTGCGGAGCTGTCACAGCTGTCTGGCAGAGCAGCCAGTAACCTCTCTCGCACCCTGCGGAACCTGGAAGGACACGGCCTGGTTCGCATGCACAGAAGTGCGGATACTCGCGCGGTTCGTCCTGAGGCACTCTCAACTGAATTTCTCGTCCTTCTGGGTTGAGGGGCAGAAGTATGCAGCCACGATATATTGAAAAGAACATTTTGGGGCGCTGAGATGGACAAATACCAACTCAGCGAGAGAGATATCTGCACCAAGTTCATCACGCCGGCCATCGTGCAGGCGGGTTGGCTTCAGCATCAATTCCGCGAGGAAGTACCGCTCACGGATGGGCGTGTCATGGTGCGTGGCAACCTCGCTGCACGTATTAAAAATCCCGAGGTCAAAGGAGGCCCAAAGCGCGCTGACTTTGTTCTCTATGCCCGTCCCAATATACCTATCGCAGTAGTCGAGGCCAAACAGGCTCGCTTCTCGGTTGGTCATGGCATGCAGCAAGCGCTGACCTATGCTGAAATGCTTGACGCCCCATTTGCCATCAGCAGCAATGGTGATGGTTTTCTGTTGCACGACCGCACCGGTCTGACACAACCCATTGAACGTGAACTTCCGCTCACTGCCTTCCCTTCCTTGAATGAGCTGTGGCCGCTCTACCAGCAGTGGAAAGGCTTGATTGAAGCATCTGCTGTCAAACTCATCGAGCAACCGTTTTATACGGATGGCAGCGGCAAGGAACCACGCTACTACCAGCGCGTCGCCATCAATCGTGCCATTGAGTCCATTGCAAAAGGACAGCGACGCATACTACTGGTCATGGCCACCGGTACCGGTAAGACCTATACCGCATTCCAGATCATTTGGCGCTTGTGGAAGGCCAAGGCCAAGGAGCGGATTCTGTTTCTGGCAGACCGCAACATCCTGGTTGACCAAACCATGCAGCAGGATTTTGCCCCCTTTGGCGACGTCATGCACAAGGTCAGCAACCGCGAGGCCAAGAAAAACTACGAAATTTATCTGGCGCTCTATCAAGCGGTGACAGGCCGTGAGGAATGGAAGCAGATTTACCGCCAGTTTCCAGCGGATTTTTTCGACTTGGTGGTGATCGACGAATGTCATCGCGGCAGCGCCGCTGATGATTCTGCATGGCGCGACGTGCTCGACTATTTCGGTAGTGCTACGCACTTGGGTCTGACCGCGACACCGAAGGAAACCAGGGATATCAGCAACATCACTTATTTCGGTGAACCGGTTTATACCTACTCATTGAAGCAGGGTATCGAAGATGGTTTCCTTGCACCCTACAAGGTGATTCGCATCTCCACCGACGTTGATGCAGTGGGCTACACGCCAGAGAAAGGCAAGCTCGACAAGCTTGGGCAGCTGGTCGAACAACGTCAGTACAACACCAAGGATTTCGACCGAAATCTGGTGCTAGAAAAACGTACCAAGCTTGTCGCCCGCAAGGTCTGGGAATATCTCAAAGCAACCGACCCGATGGCCAAGACCATCGTTTTCTGCGATGACCAAGACCATGCAGAGCGGATGCGACAAGAGCTGGTCAAACTCATCCCCGCGGCTGCTAGCAACCGCCGCTACGTCATGCGCATCACCGGCGACGATAACGAAGGTAAAGCGCAGCTCTCTTACTTCATAGACAACGACGAACGCTACCCCGTTATTGCTACCACCTCCAAGCTGCTGACCACGGGGGTGGATGCCAAAACTTGCAAGCTCATTGTATTGGACCAGAGCATCAACTCGATGTCTGAGTTCAAACAAATCATCGGCCGTGGAACCCGCCTGCGCGAGGATTACCAAAAGCTCTATTTCACGATTATGGATTTCAAGGGCGCTACACGCCTGTTCGCCGATCCTGACTTTGATGGCGAACCGGTGGAGATTTATGAGCCCCAGCCTGACGACCCGGTGGTGCCGCCTGGAATCCCTGACGAACCCGAGCCGCCACCCTATACCCCTGGCCCGAGGGGTGGTGATGACATGCCACCTGACGGTCATACGGCAGGAGCCGGCGAAGGCCGTGTCAAGTACGTCATCGACGATGTCAGTGTGTGCGTGGCGGTGGAGCGTTCGCAATACCTCGATGCAGATGGCAAGCTCATCACCGAAGACTATCGCGTTCTGCTGAAGGACGACATCAAGAAAACATTGCAGGCCGAATTTGGTAGCATGTCCGACTTCCTGCGCCGCTGGAACAGTGCCGAGCGCAAGCAGGCCGTATTGGAAGAACTTGCCGAACACGGTGTACCACTCGATATCCTGCAACAGGCGGTGGCCAATGGCAGCGAGTTGGATGTGTTCGATCTGGTTGCACACGTTGCCTTTGACCAAAAGCCGCTCACCCGCCGCGAACGCGCAAACAACGTCAAGAAACGCGATGTGTTCGGCAAATACGGTGAGCAGGCCCGTGCCGTGCTTGAAGCCCTGCTGGATAAATTTGCCGACCATGGCGTGCAAGATATTGAAGACGCCAAGGTGTTAGAACTACCGCCCTTTGACCAATTCGGCAGCAAGACCCAGATCCGGCGTGGCATTTTCGGCAGCGTCGAGCAATATACCCAGGCCGTACAAGAGCTTGAAAAGGCACTCTACGACCAAAACGAATTGAAACAGGCTTGATCTTGCATTAGGCCCCAAGCATCGAGAAGAAATACATGAATCTCAGCAGTACCATCAAGTCCATTCAGGACATCATGCGTAAGGATGATGGTGTCGACGGCGATGCCCAACGCCTGGGTCAGCTCACCTGGATGCTTTTTCTCAAAGTATTTGACCAGCGAGAGGAAGAATGGGAGGACGATGATGCGAGTTATTTGTCGCCTATCGATGAACCTTACCGTTGGCGAAATTGGGCAGCTTTTATTTCTGACCAGCAAGGGAAAAAGAAGCCGCAAATAGCGCCAAGTGAACTGATTGCTTTTGTTAACAATGAGCTTTTTCCACATTTGCGAGAAATTGACGCCAGTGATGGCGCCGTTCAGGCCGTGATTCGTGGCGTTTTTCAAGACGCAAATAACTTTATGAAGTCCGGCACGCAAATGTTGGCTGTCATTGAGAAGCTGGAAGATGCCATCAACTTCCACGACTTCAAAACGCGGGCCAATCTAGGCGATGTTTACGAGAAAATGCTCAATGATCTTCGCGGTGCGGGCAATGCGGGCGAGTTCTACACCCCACGCGCTATCACTGCCTTTATGGCTGATCGTGTCAACCCGCGCTTGGATAAACGCGAAACCGTGATGGATCCGGCCTGTGGCACCGGTGGCTTCTTGACCGCTGCCATTGACCACTTCCGCAATCAGCTCACCACCAAGTCCAGTGCCGAAGACAAGCGTGCCATTGAAGACCTGATCCACGGCATCGAGAAAAAGCAGCTGCCCCACCTGCTGTGCACTACCAACATGCTGCTGCACGGGATCGACGTGCCCAGCCAGATTGAGCACAAAAATACGCTGGGTATTGGCTGGAACGAATGGAATGCCACCGACAAGGTCGATTGCATCATTACCAATCCGCCCTTTGGCGGTTACGAAGATGACGGTGTAGGCAGCGACTACCCGGTCGACCTGCGCACGCGCGAAACCGCCGACATGTTCATGGCGCTCATCATCAAAAAACTGCTGAAAGAAAAAGGCCGTGCTGCCGTGGTGCTGCCCGATGGCTTTCTGTTTGGCGATGGCATCAAAGGCACGCTGAAAAAACTGCTGCTGCGCGACTGCAAGCTGCACACCATCATCCGGCTGCCCAAAGGCGTATTCGCCCCGTACACCACCATCAAAACCAACCTGTTGTTCTTCACCAAGGGCAGTACGGTGGATGATGGCAGCGATCACTTTCACACTGACACCATCTGGTTCTACGAACATCCCTATCCGCCGGGTTACAAGAGCTATTCCAAAACCAAGCCTATCCGGTTTGAAGAATTCAAGCCTGAGCAAGACTGGTGGGGTAAGGAGGAGAATGACTTTGCCGAGCGCGTGGAAAACGAATATGCCTGGAAGGTGGATTTCAAAACCAAACGCGAACAAGCGGAGGCTGCTGCTAAACCGCACTGGCAACGCGCTGAAGAGCTAGACAACCAAGCCGCTGCGCTGGAGGCCGAGGCCCGCGACCTGCGCAACAGCTTGGTCGGCAGCACCGATGCCGCCTACCGCGAAAAAATCGAAGCGCAGATTGCCGAACTGCGCGCCAAAGCTGAGCCGCTGCGCCTGCAAGCGCGGGATGCCCAAGCAACAGGAGATCGCCTGTACTGGCCTATCTTCAATCTCGACCTGAAAAACCCCAACGCGCCGGAGGAAGAAACCCACGATCCGGACCTTCTGCTGGAGAAGTACACAAAACTGCTGGGCGAGATTGAAGAAACAGAAAATCAGCTCAAGAGTGAACTGGCCGCTGCCTTGGCCCATCACTTTGTCGGAGAGGATACCTGATGGATGCGCAGCAGTTTTTGGAGGAGTTTGGTCATATTGCAAATGCGCCGGGCGGCGTGGGCAAGCTGAGGGAGTTGATTCTTTCGCTGGCTTTCAAAGGTGAGCTATGCGTCCCTTCAAATGAGATAAGTGCCACCTTGCTTGATGACATCGAACGCCAACGATTGGAATTCAATGGTGAGACACGAAAACAACGCCTGACTAGGCAAAGCAATACAACAACAAACTTGGTCGGCCCATACGAAATTCCAAAACACTGGAGTTGGGTAAGCCTGAGCACTGTTGGACACACATGGGGCCAAAAGAAGCCCGAAGATTCATTCGTGTACATCGATGTTTCTTCAATTGATAACAAGGCCGGGGTTCTTAGGCAGAGCCCGGAGGTTATAAGCGCAAGTGCAGCCCCGAGCAGGGCAAGGAAAGTCGTCAAAAAAGGGACGCTGGTCTACTCAACCGTGCGGCCCTATCTGCTAAACATCGCAATCATTGATCGCGACTTCGACCTTGAGCCGATTGCAAGTACTGCATTTGCAATCGTTCATCCATGGGAAGGTATTTCAGGGCGCTATCTGTATTTTTATCTGCGCAGCCCGATTTTTGTGAGGTATGTCGAAAGCGTTCAAATCGGAATGGCTTATCCCGCGATAAGTGACGAAAAGTTCTATTCAGGAGTTGTTCCACTGCCACCGACGGAAGAACAATCCCGCATCGTCGCCAAAGTCGATGAGCTGATGGCCTTGTGCGACAAGTTGGAGGCGCAACAGCAAGCCCGCCGCAAACTGCAAAATGCCCTGCGCCAGTCCACCCTGCAAGCTGTCGCTAGCGCCACCAGTCCTCACGAACTGCAAACCACCTGGGCATGCCTGGCCGACAACTTCGGGCGGCTGTTTCATGAGCCGGAGGATGTGGATGACCTTGTCGCTGAACTGAAAAATTTGGCAGTTCGTGGTTTGCTTTCAGAGGCATCCACAACATCTCCTGATCTAGAGGCCATTAAAATTGATTGTGCACAAATGCGTGCACGTTACATTGCTGACGGTCTGATACGTCGCCAGAAGCTAGTTGGCATGGCTGATTGTGAAGAAACTTACCCTGCTCATTGGGCGGTCACTGCCTTCGATGAGGTGGCAATTGTCATTGGCGGTGTTACTAAAGGTCGTGATCTTCGTGGCAAACAGGTGATGGTTTGTCCGTACTTGTCTGTGGCCAATGTGCAGCGTGGGCATTTCAAACTCGAAGGTTTGAAGTCTATTGAGATTGCTGCCGACGAGCTGGCGAAGTACCAGGTTCACGAAGGTGATCTTTTGATCACAGAAGGTGGGGATTGGGACAAGGTCGGCCGCACTGCGCTTTGGCGTGGCGGTGTTACGAACTGCCTACATCAAAATCACGTATTCAAAGCTCGAGTTCCCAGTAAGCAACTGCTTAATGAATGGGTTGAATTAGTTTTCAACTCGGGGGTCGGACGAGACTATTTTGCTGGTGCCTCTAAGCAAACGACGAATCTTGCCTCTATCAACATGACACAGCTTCGCAGTTTTGCTCTCCCGATCCCGCCACTGATCGAGCAGCAGCGAATTCTTTCAGTGCTCTCTGAATTGACCAAACATTGCAACGAGTGGTGTCGCCAGATGGAGCGTAAGCAGGCGATGTCGACACTTCTCGCAGGTGCCGTTGTATCTAGCCTCACCGGCATCACTATCGAACAAGAAGAGGAACCCATGAAAGCCCCGCAAACCGAGTTGGTCGCCCCGCTGCGCTTGGGGACAACACCTGACATCAAGGCACAAGCACCGCTGGCCACTATCCTAGCCCGGCATCATGGCGAGATGAGCGCCAAGGATTTGTGGCAGCGCTTTGGCGGCGAGATTGATGCCTTTTACACGCAACTGAAAACCGAAGTGGCGCACGGCTGGATTTTGGAACCCGCGCCTGCTGAGATGCGCGAGAAGCTGGCTGACTCGGTGAGTGCCTGATATGCAGTTACTCCGCATCGGCATTCCGGCTTTTCGTAATCTGCGCGATCTCAACATCGTTTTCGAGACACACTTGCCGCTCGCCGCCAGTGCGCCAGCGGGCGCACAGCCCAAGCTCATTCGTAGCCACGCGCTAATTGGCCAGAACGGCATCGGTAAGTCCAACCTGATCGAGGCGCTGATCACTATCTTCCGCGATGTCGATCTGGACCGCGAAGCGGCATTCGATTACTCGCTGGAATACGGCATTCGCGGACATGTGGTGCGTATCGAGGCCGACACGGCCAAACAGAAAAGGCCTTATGTATGGGTGGATGGCAAGGCCGAATCACAGGGCTATTTGCTGAAAAACCGCGAGCTGCTGCCGGCGCACATCTTTGCCTATTATTCCGGCCGCAACGAACGTATCGAAGCTTTATTTCAGGAGCACCAGCGCCGCTTCAATCTGCGCCAGGAAATCACCGCAGACGAAGTGCTATCCGAACAGCTACTAGAGAATTTTACCGGTTCTGAGTCGGATATCCGCGCCATTGAAGAGGCCAAACGCCGCCGCGACGCACGGCAGAAACAGGCCGGTGACGACCGCCTGCGCCGCCTGTTCTATTGTCGCGGTGGCCACAGCCAATTGGTATTGTTAGCCTGTTTGCTGTCCGACGACCCGGTATTCCAGAAGGTGCTGAAAAATTTGCACATTGAGTCGCTGGAATCCGCCTTATTTGTGCTGAAAGAGCCGCACCGCCTGCGTGAAAAGCGTCGTGGCGGCAAGTTCGACGAGCGGGAGCTCAACGGAGGTGACCCGCGCTTCTGGTATGCGCGGGGCAATGTGGTGAGTGAGTTTCTGGACAAGCTCTGGCAAGTGGCTTGGGCACCCATTGAGCAGGAAGCGACCAAGCAGATCGACTTTCGTGGCCGCAGCGAAAAGCAGAAGCAGCTTTACCTGTTTGTCCCGAGCCAGGAAAAGCTCAAGGAGCTGGGCGAAATGGTCGGCAGTGCTGACAGTTTCTTCCGCTACGCCGAAGGCGCCTACATTGGCGATTTGATCGACGAGGTGCGTATCACGGTCAAGAAACGGGACGAGCACGGTGGCAAGGTGAGCTTTACCCATTTATCGGAAGGGGAGCTGCAAATGCTCACCGTGCTGGGCTTGATGCGCATCACCCGTGAAGACCACTGCTTGTTTCTGCTGGATGAACCGGACACCCATCTGAACCCGATTTGGAAGCTGCGCTACTTTGATGACATCGAAGGCGTGTTGTGTGATAGCCATGCAGACGGATTCGAGAGTGGCACGGTTGATAGCAGAGTCTTTGAGATGTCTGCTGGACAATCGCAAATCCTGATCACTACCCACGACCCGATGATGGTGGGCAGCCTCAAGCGTGAGCAAGTGCACATCCTGCGCCGCAATGGCGACCGTACGGCGGTGGATGTGCCTGACGAAGACCCGCAGGGCATGGGCGTGACGGGTTTGCTTAAAAGCGAATTGTTCGGCCTGTCATCCACGCTGGATATTGAAACCGAGCGTCGCCTGTTCCGCCGCAATGAGTTGTTCGTGAAAACACCGCGCACGGCAGAAGAGGATGCCGAGCTCAGCCGTCTCTCTGCCGAACTGGCCGACCTTGGCTTTTCTACCGCCGATTTTCGCGACCCGGATTACGCGTTGTTCGTGCGTAAGATGGCGCAGCATAAGCGCTTCCGCAAATCAACGCTCACCCCACAGGAGCAAGCCGAGCAGGACGCTATTGCAGACGCCATCATCGATGAAATCCTACGTGAGGAGGGTGCTCAGTGATTTGGATCGACCTTGAACACAAGCGCCCCACGGATGCCGACATCCCCAACTGGGTGCCGTGGACTCAAGCACAGTGGGAAACTTGGTTGGCCAAATCTGCGCGGCTGGTAGCCGATCTGGCTGCCTTGGACGCTGTCGGAAAGCGAGAGGAACGCAACGCCCTGATTGATACTAACAGCGCCCACTGGGGGGCATTAAAGGAATGGCTATTGGCGCTGTCTGCGGGTAAGTGCTGGTTTTCAGAGGTACGTGAGCTTTACTCGCACTACGACGTGGAACACTTTCGACCCAAAAAAGAGGCCAAAGCACTCGATACCAGCCTACGTGACGGCTACTGGTGGCTCGCTTTTGATTACATGAATTTCCGTGTCTGCGGCAATGTTGGTAACCGCAAAAAAGGCGGCTGGTTTCCGCTCAAGGATGGCTCGTTGTGCTCCACCTACGCCGTGCCCTGTGAGGAGTCTGAAACGCGCTACCTCCTTGATCCGATTGATGACGATGATGTAGCACTGCTTGCTTTCGACGAAGAGGGCAAGGTCATTCCAATTCCCGGTGCTTCTGCTTGGGAGCAGGCGCGTGTTAACGAGACTGTGAAGAGGCTCAAACTTAATGAACATGTGCCCTTGGCAGAAGCGCGCCGCAAAATTTGGCAGCAAGTAGATCGTTTGATCGATGATTTTACTAAAGCCAAAGCCCGGTGTGTGGCAGGAAATAACCCTGCAGCTAAGGCTAAATTGACCGAGGTTCGCATGCGGGTTCGTGAGATGACCAACCCGTCGGCCGAATTATCTTCGGTTGCTCGTTGGTGTTTACTGATGCGAAATGATCCTCAGCTTTCCAGGCTGATAGCATAAATAATGAATAATTTATCATGCCGATAAACCATGCAATATGGCTAGTGGGTGAAAAGCCGGTGCCGCTTGCCTCTAGCAGACTTGCCAGCGAGCAGCTACTCGAAGACATGATCGTGAAGGATCCGCGCATTCTGTCCAGTGAGTGGATGCTAATCGGTCGTCAAGAGGTGACATCCCATGGTGGGCGAGTTGACCTGCTGGCGATTGCGCCGGATGCGTCGCTGGTACTTATCGAGCTAAAGCGGGACCGTACGCCACGCGAGATTATTGCGCAGGCTCTGGACTATGCGTCATGGGTTGAACAGTTGAAGCCAGATCGCATCGCGCAAATCTTCCAGCGCTTTTCCGGTGGGAAAAGCCTTGATGTCGCGTTTCAAGAGCGCTTCGGGGTGGTTCTGGATGAGGAGATCCTTAACCAGTCGCACCAAATCATCATAGTGGCAGCAGAGCTTGATCCATCGACAGAGCGCATTATCAGCTACCTGAATGCCCGAGATATCGCAGTGAATGCGGTCTTCTTTCAGGTCTTCGAGCATGGTAACGAGAAGTTATTGAGCCGGGCATGGCTTATTGACCCTGGTGAGACGCAAGCCAATGTTGCGTCTACGACTAGCTCCGCCAAAGGTGAAAAAGAACCATGGAACGGTGAGTTCTATGTGTCATTTGGCGATGCAACCTCGCGGAGTTGGGAGGATGCCCGTCGTTTTGGCTTCATCAGTGGCGGCGGGGGGAGTTGGTATAGCCAGACTTTGAAGTTACTCTCCCCTGGAGACCGAGTATGGGTCAAAATTCCGAAGAAGGGCTATGTAGGAGTTGGAGTCGTACAGGAACAGGTGCAGCCTGTGCTGGATTTTAAAATTCAGACTGAGATGGGTGAGCAGCCTGCTTTGGATTTACTAAAACACGCAGATTTGTATCGTTCAACAGCCGAAGACGCGGAGTGTGCTGAATATTTTGTGCGGGTAAATTGGTTAGATGCAGTCCCGGAGAACCGTGCGGTGAATGAGGTTGGTTTGTTTGGCAATCAGAACACTGTTTGTCAGCCTACGACTCCCAAGTGGCGTCACACCGTTGACCGGCTCAAAAAATTCTTTCCCAATTGGGCAGGATAAGTTACCCCGCTTGCTTCATGAATCAAAACGACTGTTTGGTAATAAAAAATGGCCTCCAAACCTGGAGGCCATCCTTCTCACGGCGTAGGCTGTGTGTGAAATCCCAAAAATCTAGAAAAGTGGGAAAAATCTAGATATTCGTGGGATCCTACATGTAGATGGATGAATAACTTGAGAATCCTTAGCTTTTCCGAACAAGACATTACGGCTGGCATGGCCGCATAAAATGGGAAAACCAGACGCGTAAGCTAAGAAATTTTCTCGTAGCCTTTCCAAGAGGTGCCGCGGGGGTCGCAGAGAGTCAGGCCGTACCATCAGCATGCGTGGTCACCATCAACGGTGATGATTCAAAAATCACCTGTAGTACAAGGCGATTTTAGCCTGTTTTCCCTGATGGGAGTAGTCAATCTAAGACGATTCAGTATTGACGGCAGGTGTGCGAAGGTGTTTTGTCATCCTCTACCTGAGGTAAGGTCCAGCGGCGTACATCACCTCAGTAAGTTCGTCAGTTGGGAGGGCCTTGGCGTCGATAAACCCTGCTGGGAAGGGCTGACTGGGAAGTGGAGACCTTCGAAAAACGAAAGAGGTATCCCGCCCGATGTTGGCGTCCCTGTAGCATCAGGCCAGTTGTTGAGCCATCTCTTGGATGACGACATGGACTATTGTACGGACCAGCCGTTCCTCGCCGTTAAGCCGGTGGGCCAGTTCCGGGCGTTGTTGCCTTAGCTGGGCATTTTCGGTCGTCATCTCATCGTGCAGCTGCTTGGCCTGCTCGAAGATTTGCCCCTGCAGATTGTTCAACACCGTTTCGGCAACCTTAGCAGGCAAGCCTAGCTTCACGCCGGCCTCTACCAGAACCTTCCGATTCATCTGCTCGAGCCGCACCACGCCTTCATCCAAAGGCCATGCCATTTCCCGGTGCTTCCAATTCGCGCCCCCTTCATCGCGAACAGCATCAGTCTCGTACACGGCCTCGGACAGCAGGTCGTAGGTTGGCGTCAGGTCAATACCGCTACTGGTCATGAAAAAGCTCAGGTTCTTCAGGTGGGCGTCGGTATTGCCGACCAGCACGTTGAATACCAACCACTCGAACAGTTTCAGGCGCACCTGGGCTTGGATACGACAGCGTCCGACGAAGGACTGTAATCGCTCCAGGCTGCCTTGACTGTATTTGTAGATGGCTGCCAGATTATCAAGCTGACAAGCATCAATGATGTGCAGCCGCTCCCAGGACCCGTTCTTTTCTACACGGTCGAAGCGCTCAACTAGGTAGACAGGCAACGGTGTGTAGTGTCGATAGACCGTTGGTACCTTCAAATGAGTGTTTCGCAGCCGGCTCGCCAACTTCATCACGAACCACTCGTTGATGACCGAGTGCGGGTAGGCAGGATGTTCATGGTTTGGCTTCAGGATGTGCGTCGACATGGATGCCCCTTCGGGCTCGTACAGCACGCCATCCTCATACACCACCGCCAACTTGTTTTGGGCCCCGGCCAGCGACATCCGCTTGGGAGCCTCATGGGTGAGCGGTAGCCGCGGTAGGTCCTCAATGCGCCGAGTCAGATTGGCATCATCTAATAAGCGGCGCTGGCCGCCGGCAGGAACCGCGGTCTCTATTGGCAGCAGCGTCAACGAGCCGGCCGATTCCTCTCCGTAGTGCTCGAGCAGACCGAATGCATCGCCGGCTGTCACGTTCGCATCCTTGGCTAGAGCCTCGCGGTGTGCGGACTCGGGTAGCAGGTTATCGAAGTACCACTGTACCGGACGGTGAGTCGCACCATCGAGCAGTTGTTCCTCCTGAAGCGGCAAATGAGGGCTGAGCGGAAAGGCCGAGTCTAGTTGGAGCCAGCTCGGGTCGTACTGGAACGACCACACATTACCGGCCTCGGCTAGGTGGCCAACTCTCTGGCGGTTGATGTAAACCATCAATTGTCGACCGTTCAGCTGCATCAGTACCCTTTCTGATGGGGGGGCTTTGGCTATCCGCAAGCTGGGTACTCGCGGAAAGTATGGCATTTACTTCGTCGATGGGAGCTTCCCACAATCAGCGAGCGCCTCTCCATCCCCCTCTATCCGCCCCCGTAGCAAGTTTGGGTTCGTCCAGTGAGCTGGGGTGGATGTCTTGGCCTGGCGGCTTTTCTTCTCGCGAAGAGCCAGTTCCTCCGCGGCTCCATCCGGGAGGTCGACAATAACTTTGATACCGAGAGCCTCGAGCACGCCAAACAGCTTGCCCCACTGCATGGTGTCCGCGCCGTTCTCGAGCCGTCCCATGAAGTTCTCGCTGACACCGAGCATTTCGGCAAATAAGTCCTGCCGTATCGCTTGGTGTTTACGGGTTGCGCGTACCAATTTGCCAAGTTGGTCGGGGGAGTCGAGCTTAAATTTCATCAGAACCTCTCAAGGTTTAACTGCAGGATTCCTTTATGTATGGCGGATTATATCTGCTTGCCGGAGCATGCTGATATTTTCCTAATCCTGTGAAGGATTATAGCCTAGTCCGGCGAGAGGTGTGAGATATTCCTCATTCCGTGAAGGATTTTAATGGAGATATAAATGGCACAGCACTGTTCCTGCAAATAGTGAGGATTTTGCTCCTCTGGAACGCTTGGAAGGAGATTTTCCTCGGTATGTGAAGGAGATTGTGGCGTGTGGTATGTCAAACCTCGGCGGTCTGATGCCTGTCGGATTGCCGCATTGAGCCCGTTATTTTTGTCTGAATTTTGTAGGATTACGACTATGACGCAGGGGAATCCAGCTCCAGGCTTGGAAAAGGATTGCAAGGAGGGGGGGCCAGAGGCAGGTACTGGCTCGTGGCGGTCAGATAGTCACTTGTGCTTCCTGGGCGTGCCGGCCCGCTGACGGGGCGCGGCTGTCCGCGTCAGCATCAGCGGATTGATGCTCGGAACAGGCGCAATCGTCTCGAACCACGACTCTCGTCCCAAGACCCGAACCACCAGAATCAGCGTACGCAACGATGACCCACTGCCGCTTTCCAAGTTTCGCAGCGTGCGAACGCTGATGCCCGCGCGGGCGGCAATCGTTTTTTGGTCGAGGTTGCGATGTATGCGCAGCGTCTTCAACCGTTCGCCTAGTTCCGCTTCTATCTCGTCGACCGTTTGAGACTTGATAACCGTGTTCATCGCCATACCCACCTCCTGAAAGCCGCTCACAACAGCGGGCAATATTTTTCCTCTTATACATGAAATTGGCTAATAAGCGGCACATTTTTGCTGGTTGTTGCGAGGTGCCTTGGCTACGACCTGTGTCAGCGTTTTTCTTCATTGGGCGCGCGACACGCCAGCATCAGTTGCAGTACGCTCGGATTTCCCTTGGCCAAGCGCTCCACTTCGGCTAGGTAACCAAATCGTTGATGCAGTGCCAGGGCAACCGCGCATGAGCGGGAAAATCCGCCTTCGCAATGCACAACTATTGAATGAACGTCGCCTGGCAAGCCATTCACGAAGTCGACGATTTGGGCGGCTTGAGCAGGCGTGAACGCATCTGGCGTTTTTTGCCGGGCCTTTGGGGAGAGCAAGGGGTTCAGGAAGTCCACATCAGCGAAGCTCAGGCGCAGCAAGTACGCGAAGCCGTCCACTGCAGCAATCGGTCGCTCTGGCGCGGTGATGGAAATCATGGCCACCGTCGGCAATCGGGGCAGTTTTTCTGCTTCAGGGCGAGATAAGGCGAATACCTGGCGCCGCCCATCCGTCGGTGGGTGGTACAGCTTATCGACTACCGCTTTCAAACGTCCCACAGCCCACCCCATCGTCTATTCTACGTGCGCTCACCAGCCCCTATCGTCAGACCGAATGATAGCGTGCTCTGGGGCGGGGGGGCGGACGATAGACTTCATGCCTCAGGCGAGAAAGCCTGTTGCATTTTCCACCTGACCAAAAGGATGGATTTGGGACAGCAAGCCAGGGAGCGCCGATGTATGCCTTGTTGGGTCGGCGAGGGAAATTTAAAATATTACCGCCATCTAAATTACGTAATGTCACGACCGCCACCCTCCTCGCTGAGGGTGTTTCTTATTCTGCTTCCAGGATTTGTCGATGGACCTCAGCTCCCTGCTTGCCAGTTTCGCTTCCGCGTTCGACCAGCGCCAACGCCTGTTCACCCTGCAATTGGGAGAGGGGCATATTGCGAGCCAGCAGTTGTTGCCGCAGCAGTTGGAGGGCGAGGAAGGGGTTTCGCAGGGCTATCGTTATCAGCTGACCTGCCTGTCGCCGGACGTCGGCATCGAACTCAAAACCCTACTTGGCTTGCCGGCGCGCATCGGCATCGTTGGCGCTGATGGGGTGGAGACGGTGCGCTGCGGTGTGGTGAGCCAGGTTCAGCAGTTGGGCGCCGATGGCGGCTTCGCGCAGTATGGCCTGACGATTGAGTCCCCGTTTAGCTTGCTGCGGCTGCGGCGGACGTCTCGCGTGTTCCAGGACCTGTCCGTGCCGGACATCGTGCAGCAGATTTTTGCCGAGCATCAGGCCGCCAATCCGGTGTTCGCCCGTGTCCAGACCTTGGCCTTCGAGGCCGGCAGCCTCCCGCCTCGCAGCTACTGCCTGCAATACAAAGAAAGCGACTTCGATTTTATTGTGCGCCTGCTGCACGAGGAAGGCTTGGCATGGCGTTTCGCCCATTTGGAGGAGGATGATGGTCCCAAGGTCCAGCTGGTGGTGTTCGATGATGCGCACAACCTGCCGCAGGCCGCGGTAGCGCGCGTGCGCTTCCATCGTGCCGATGCGACCGAGCAGGAAGACGGCCTGACAGGATGGGCAACACAACGGCAGGTGGTGGCCGGCCAAACGGCGTTGGCCAGTTTCGACTATCAGCCGGTCGCCACGCAACATGCCGCGCAGACGAGCCCGCTACAGCAAGGACAAGGCGGCATGGCGCTGCAATCCAGCTTGCAGCATTACGATGCGCCAGGACTGTATTACGCCAGCGATAGCGAACAACTGGGACGCTATGCCCAGCTGCGGCAGCAGGCCCAGGACCTGCAGGCCAAGCAATTCTCCGGCAGCGGCGCGGTCCGCGGCCTCTTGGCCGGCGAATGGTTCCGGCTGGATGACCATCCCGCGCACGCGGCCGATGCTCCCGAAAAGCGCGAATTCGTTGTCACCCGGCAAACGTTCCGCGCCCAGAACAACCTGCCGGCCGACTTGAACCAGCAGCTGCAGACGGCGGCGCCGCGGCTCAAGCTGGCCCCCGCGTCTGCCTGCCCGTCTCCCTTCCAGGCCACCTTTCAGGCGCAACGCCGCGGGACGCCGCTGACGCCGCTGTACGCGAATACCGCGCATGCCAAGCCGACCAGTCTGGGGAAGCAGACCGCCACGGTGGTGGGACCGGCGGGCGAAGAGGTCTACACCGACGCGCAGGGCCGCATCAAGGTGCAGCTGCATTGGCAGCGTCGCGAAGAACACCCCACTATGGGCGCTGGCATGGATGAACATTCCTCGTGTTGGCTGCGCGTCGCCATGCCTTCGGCCGGTGCCGGCTTTGGCCACCAGTTCATTCCCCGTATCGGTCAGGAAGTGCTGGTCGACTTCATCGAAGGCGACATCGACCGCCCCCTCATCACCGGCGTGCTGTACAACGGCAGCCATCCGACGCCTAGCTTCAGCGGCGCCGGCGCGCTTCCCGCCAACAAGACCCTGTCCGGCATCAAGTCACAGGAACACCACGGCGGCCAATACAACGAATTATTGTTCGACGACACGCCCGGCGAAGTGCGCGCCAAGCTCAGTAGCGAACCCGGCAAGACGCAGCTCAACCAAGGCTACCTCACCCATCCACGCAGCAATGGCAAAGCGCAGCCGCGCGGCGAAGGTTTCGAGCTGCGTACCGACCAGCATGGCGCCATTCGCGCCGCCAATGGTCTGTTGCTGAGCACCGAGGCGCAGAACGGCGCCGGCGGCAAACAGCTAGCGCGCGAACATGCCAGCAGTCAGCTGCAGTCGGCGCTGGCCCTCAGCCAGGTGCTGGCGGAAACCGCGGAAGCCCAGCTGGCGGAGGCGATGGAGACCGGACCCGAGGAAATCACAGCCGACAACGCCAAAGGTCGTAAACGCCCTGAAGGCCATTTGCAGCATCAACTCGACGCCCTGAAAGCCTGGGAGGCGGGGACCAATACCGACCCGGATGGTAAGACAGTGGCGGGCAACCAGGCTGGCCAGCAGCCATTACTCGTGCTGTCTGCGCCGGCTGGCATCGCGAGCGTCACCGAGCAAAGCCAGACCCTGGCTGCCGGCACCAATCTGGACCTGGTGGCGCAGCGGGATATGAATCAGACCACGGGTCGGCGCTGGCTCGCGAATGTGGGCAAGCACATCAGCCTGTTCGTCAGCGGCGTAGCAAACCAGGCCGCGATGAAACTGATTGCCGCCAAGGGCAAAGTTCAGGTGCAGGCGCAGGCGGGCGACATCGAGCTGACGGCCGACAAGGACGTGACCATCACCTCATGCAAGGACCGCGTCACCATCGCCGCGCAAGAGGAAATCCTGCTGACCTGCGATGGCGGTTATATCCGGTTGGCCGGCGGCAATATCGAGGTGCATTGCCCCGGCACCGTCAGCGTCAAGGGCGCCAGCCATGCGCTGAGCGGCCCGGCGAGCGTATCGATGCCGATGCCGACGATGCCCAAGGGCTATCAGCGCAGCTATATCCTGCAAGACGAGAAGACCGGAGAGCCGCTGGTCGGACACGCCTACCGGCTCAAACTGCCCAATGGCCGTACGCTGCCCGGCTACACGGACTGGGAGGGCCGCACCAGCACGGCCTTCACGCCCAATGCCCAGCCCGTCAAACTGGAGGCGCCCAAGCCGCCGGTCGAGGAAAACCACCAACTGTATGGCTATGGCACCGGCCAAGCGGAGCGCGGGCTGCAGTTGAAAGACAACGGAGAAGATGCCTGATGGCCAAGTACCAACCCGCAGGCGGCGCAATGACCATCGTGGAGGAGCGCCCAGAATACGCCAAGTTGCCGCAACCCGATAACAAGCCCTACCTGACCGAGAAGGCCGACGTAGCGATTCTGGCGCCCAAGTCGGTAGGCGTGACGAGTAAAAAGACCGGACGCACTTACAATCTCAACATGCGCCAAATCACCATGTCGAACTTCATTCGTCTGGATGAGTTGAGCCATGATTTCAAGTGGTTCTACAAGGCCGAGGTGAGTTTCGACCTGACGCGCAACCCGCCGGTACCTTTCCTCAGCTCGAGTCTGCGTGCCGATGGCGCCAATCGCCGGCATACCATCAACCCCTTTCCTAAGGGGCTGACAAAAAACTTTCTTCGACGACCTGACCTTATCATTGTCAAAGACCAAGCAACGAGATGGCCCGGACGCGCGGCTGCGGACCATGACGGTGTGCCGCATGGAGATAATTTGGCTAGGGTTGTGGAAATAAAATTCCCCGGTGACGAACTCAGCATCCCGCAGCGGGATGCTTATATCTCCATTGCGGGAGATGGCGGGCACTTTACAGTGCTGGATGTCCGCGACCGTAAGAAAGAAAAGGAAGCCACGCAATCTTCGAAAGTGCCGGTCTTCAGCCCTCAGCCGCAGGCAAAATCTAAATCCCAAAGCCAACGAGTACCCGCGCCCATCTACAGCCCCGTTCCGGTCTCAACGCCAGGCTACATCCAGGATTGGGGTCTACAGCTGCAGCGCGAGTTGAATGAAATGTGGGCTAGCGCCAAAAAAGGCATGACTGGGCTGGCGCAAGATACCCAGGCTTGGCTGGCCAGCGAGGCGGCTTGGCTGCTAGAGTCGGGCCGCTGGGTGCGCGACCAGGCGAATCATGCCTGGACCTGGGTCAACGAGAAGGGACAGGTGCTGGCGCGGTGGACAGAAGAACAGCTGAAGGCGGTGTGGGCCAAAATTGAGCGCTACTGCGACATCGCCTGGAACGAGATTCGCCAGATTGAGTGGGGGCAGATTTTGCTCAATGTGAGCAAGGTTGTCGTCGGAATCGCGCTGGTGGTTGCCGGTGCCGTTGTGCTGGTCCTTGCGTTGCCTGCGGAGTTGGTCGCAGGCTTCCTGGCTTGTGTGGGGATTATGGGTGGCGCCTCGATAGCGGCCACTGCATAGATTGGGATTGAGAATGGAACAAACATCGATGCCGAGGCAATTACATCGCCTGCAACAGTACCAAGATGAGCTTGTATGGAATTTGGGGTCCGATGATACGGTAGTTATTCGACCGGGGCTCACTGCTACGTTCTTCTTTGAAAATGCCAGCAAGGCATCCGTTAGACAGAAAATCATTGAATGCTACGATTACTTCTATGAACTATTTGGCTCTAAGCTAAAGGGCCAAAAGTACATGGAAAATAAAACTCGTAAAATGACGGCCGACTCGTATCGTCAATGCCGTGAAAAAATGTTGGCAGTTAAGGACCCTAACCAGTCTTTGGCTTGGTTTGTGAGTAGTGAGCCTACGGCGAGTTACGCAGCGGAATATTTCATTTCGTGCTTTACGCGCGCAGAGCTTCATGAGGGGTGGGGGCATAAATCATACTTGAAGATAGCATTACCTCACACATTGATATTTCAAGATAGTGGTCTTGATATATTTAAAAAGCTGATTGCATTCATTTGCGATGCCATTCAGCCTGTCCATGGGTATAGCGGGTTGTCCCCCGTATTGCCTTACGACTTTGACCGTTACTTGCCAAACGAATATGAGTTGGCGCAACGGTTCATCGGACTCGACGTCGATAGCATGTCATTTTCTGCCGGTGCACATGAGCTGCAAAACCACATCAAGGGCGCCAACTGGCTCACCCTCCTCGGAGACCATTTTGTCCAGCAATTGGGTGGGGATGCCGCGATTCATGCTCAGCTCACCGCCTGGCCGGACATCACTTTTAGTCGCTATGCCGGCGGCTTGATTATCCAGGCCGGCGAATATCCCGACCTGGGTGCCCCAGAGGATGGCGCGCCTGTCCCTTATGTAGCGGTAAGCCGCGTCGTGAAGCCGGTGCGTACCACCCAACCGGGCTCGCTCCACTATTACCTGCCACAACAGAATGGCTTTGATAAAACAGACACGGTCAGTTGGTATGAAAGGTTTGACGCCGTACCACTACCGGAAGCAGTGCCCGAGTCAGTATCCGCTATCGAGGGTATGCGCTGCGAAGCTGACAAGCCATGCCCTGAAAGTGGCTACTGGTGGACCCCTGCTATGGAGAATTCACGCCGCCACTTTACCCAGGGGGAGTTAATGCCGAATTTCCCGAACTCGGCGTATGGGAGCACGATTTGGTATTTAGACGACTTTGTTGCATAACTCAAAATCATGCCAAAATGCGGCAGGTTTGATGTGGAAAATTTCACATCAATTTCAGCAATTTTGTCGGTATTTTTTGTCGTGCAGTGGCACAAAGTTTAGATATGCAACAAAGCCTCGGAGCGGTCAACGTCAAAGGCCGCTCCTATCGTTCAGCAAAAGCAGCCGCGGCTTTTGCGACCTGCTCCACCTTCCCGTGCGACAGTGCCGTGAGCGGCGTGACATTACCCAGCGACGCCTTGGGTGTCGTGAAGAACTGCCATTTGCTCCACCCAGGTAGACTACCGAGGAGTTGAGTCACCTTCGCTAGTGTCTTTCGGTCCACGTCAGCCGCTAAGTAAAAGGCCGGGTAAAACTGGGCAGCGCCGACGTCGACCGTAAAAATGCGGCCAGAGGCGACAGCCTTGTTAAGTGCTTGTCGCGTCATGCCCAGGCCCTCCCAGACCTTCGCTGCGGGTAGCAACTTGCCAGAATCGACCAGCGGCTGCCGCTCGAGCAAGGCAGACCGCTCAAAATCGAAGGAGGCGCTGTGTTCAACCGCAGGCGGTTTCGTGGTTCCGCGTCCGGATTTGTTACGGACGGCAGTTTTTTCTCGGCCGAGCGCGACCTGCGCGGCAAGGTCCAACACTTCGGAAAGGCCCTGCTTGATAAGGCGCCCCAGCTGCTCATCCGGCAGCGCGAGCAGCGCCTTGGTTTTTTCCTGTCCGAGCATGTAGGCTGCGCCTACGGCAATACGAAGCGCATCTTCAGTCTCGGAAGGCGCCAGAGGTGTCTTAGGAGCCTCCAGGGTCGCATGTTGTGTCATCATCGCCTCCTTAGGCAATATGCAACCAATATAGGCAAAAATCGCAACCAAGTCAGTCAGGACAACCTTTTGACGCAAAGAAACCTCAGAGGTAGACGACCCGGCGTCCTTCCCTGCACCGGTCAGCGAGACCATCCTGGACCTCTATCTCGGCCTGAATGGGCGCGACATCCGTGAGGCGTTTGCCGAACCGAATTCTCACCTGCTGTTGGTCGCCAACAAGTTCCAGACCGGCTTCGACCAGCCGCTACGGTGCGGGATGTCACCCGGCGGGCGGCGTGGCTGGGTGGCGCGTTGACGCGGCGTCGCTGCGCGGGTCATGGTCAACGGATTGATGGTCGGCATCGGGGCCAGCGTCTGGAACCAGCTTTCGCGTCCCAGTGCGCGAACCACATGGATGAACGTGGTCAGCGATGCCTCTTGGCCGGCCTCCAGATTGCGCAAGGCGCGGAGACTAATGCCGGCGCGCGCCGCCATGGTGGCTTGGCTCAGGTTGCACTGCAGGCTGTAACGCCCCAGCTCGGCTTCTTGTTCGGCGGGCGTCAGGTGCGCGCTAGGCGATGGCATCGGTTTCATTCGCCGTGGCGGGTCTTTCCATAATAAGCAATATCATGCCCTTAAAGCGGAAAAGGCGATAAGGGGCAAAATGGTATCTGTTGCAGTGAATGGCGGTTCAGTGCATATGTACATGGCGCGGCTCCTCCGCGGGGGCCGAAGGAGGTGTCGGCTGCGTGATGTGTGCGTCTAGGCAAGGCGCTTTTGCTAAACTCGACACCATGACAAAAAAACAGCTGATATTTCCGCATCATTCCCGCCGTCAGCAAGGTGCCCGGTATGTTGATTGACCGTGACAGTGCAGACCGTTTCATTGATGCCTACATGGCCTTTCTCAGCACGTTGGTGACGGCAGAGGAGAAACGCGGCAAGCGGCCAACTCAATGGCTGGTGCTGGGCCGGGCACGTTATGAGGCGGACCGGGATTCGCTCTCTCGTTACCGCGCCAAGCTACGGCATTCTGATGAAGAAATGCTGGAGGCTATTCGCCTAATCCGGCTCAATCGCTGGGTTTATCTCAAAGATACGCGGGCGTATTCAGTGTTGCTACCCGAAGATGGTAGCTGCGCGCATGGTGTGCTGGGACTGACCGAGCGTTTGCGGGACATCGGGCAGGGAGAGACTGGTTCCGTCATAAGAACCGGGGTATTCCCTTTGAATGGACGTTGGGTCTGCGATGGCTTGATTGAGGGTCTAGTTTGGTTAGGCCCCAATATTCGTCGTGATGTGACATCCATTTACCAACGGCTGCGCCAAGAGGGCAAATTCAGCTTGGGGCTGACTTCGATTTAACCGTAGGGCGAATGATAACGGTGTCGATGCCATCTGCGTTTGTGTGTTGCTAGACGGGAGCGCCAGGAGGTTACCTGCTAATACTGGTAGTATTCTTCCTCTTAAATCATTCAGAAAAGACCAGTAAAAGCTATTTTACCGGTTATTGCGATGGGTGATGAGCGTAGCTCGTGGCAATGTTCTTGGCGCACCGACCTCTTTCACATAATGTTCCGAGATTCGCATTTCATGCCCCTGACGATGCATATACTCTGATGCAAGACCTACATGCTATCCGCCGCGCGCAATGCCGCCGGGAAGAAGGGCCGCCCCATCCATCGATGGGCTTCGGTGATGCAGCGATTGCCGCCGGCGCGGACGAGGTGCTAACCACCAGCGCGACGGGGAAACCGGATGCTGGGGGGAAGTTCTGAGACATCCGGCGCGCTGGCGAAGACAGAGGCGCGGAACGAAAGTCTGTCGGGCGAGGCCGGCTCCATACCGTAGTACATGGGTGGCGGCTGAGTGAAGGCGCATCCCAGGCTAACCTGTCAGGGAGGGCTCGGCTCAGCCTCACCACCCGTAGGTAAGCTGAAAAGTATGCACCTGTTTGTCTGGCTGAGCCCTTCAGGCAGGCAAGAGGATAGAGAATCCTGTCGAGTCCATCGAAGTATGTAGATACCGCGATGCATTTTCATCCAACATGAGAAGCCTCAAAATCGATGATGCTTCTTGACACCATCCCGTCTGGGTCGTCATGGCAATGACTCATCTATCGTGATGTGAATGTGTTTTCCCGCACGTAGCAACATATCAACAAGGACATCAATCGTAAGCGCATCCGTTTCCCTCTGGAGAAGCGCGTGACCTTGCTGGTCGCTGATACCGAGTTTCTTCACGGCTTCTGCCGGTAAGAAACCGCCGTTGTCCATCCAGCTTGTGAGTGCGTTCAATAACGATAACTTGATGTCTTCAGCAGGACTCGTGAAAGAAATTTCTGATTTCTGATGCATGACGTTTCCTTCTTTTCATTGAATCGGGGAAGCGGACACAAAGAGGTCCTGTCCGGCCCGGGCTCCGATAAGCGCGAGCCGGCCCAAATCTGCCATGAGAATCAGCCCGCCACGCATCGCACCGCCTGGTAGCTGCCGCGCACCTACCAGCTCAATGCCAGGCAGCAGCTTCGACAGCGCCGACGACTTTGTGCCCATGCCGCGCGCCAGGTCCGCCAGAGGAACATAGGTTTGCCGAAACGTCAGCAGCTGGTGAGGCAGCACCACCCGACACGGCCGTCCTCGCAGCAAAATGGACTCGGATTCTAGTAGGCCCTCATCAATCCAGTAGGCAATGCTCTCCCACTTCCAGCCGGTAAATTTCGACAGCTGCTGAATCGACATCCCCGCTTCGAGTAAGGGGGTACCAAAATACGCGGTCACGTCATCCCGCCGGAAAACCAGGTCGCCAAGCCGACGACCGCATGTGATGGCCTTCACCCTGCCGTCAGCAATGGCCTGCATCACGGTCTGGATAGCCTGCTTGTCACCCATACGGCGGCTGGTCAGCGCTGCCCAAGTCAGCGTCTCTTCGTCCCCCACGGAAACAGGCTCCGCCACCGCACAAATGCAGTCAAATAGTGCGGAGAGGGAGGCTGATGCAACCGGGCCGCCTTTCAGCAGGTCCTGGCGCCAGTTCACATCTGCTTGAATGACAGCTGCCGCCATCATGTGCTCAAGTACGGCAGGCGACACACCCGCCTGCGTACAGGCGGCGTCGGCACTCACCCACTCGGCTCGCCGTTGCTGAATGCGAGTCACTTCGTTACGGGGAATCTCGTAGATTTGGCCGCGGGTCCCCATACGACGTGTGCGATAGGCGCATTCGCCCGCCTGGGTGGCCTTGAGCAAGCGGTCCTCGCTGATACCGATGGCCCTGGCTGCTTCCGATGCGCGCAGATGGTCTGTCGCTGCTTCCGCCATCGCCTTGGCCGAGTCGAGCCCGAGCAGACCATCGAACTGCACGGCGGCGACGTTGATGATGGCCTGCAGGAATGGTTCGAGCGCCGTGCCCAGACAAAGCTTGCGCAGTCTGATGTACCACTGACCCAGCAGGGTGTTGAGTGTTCGCGCCTCTGGCTTACCGGCGGCAATCCGGCTTGCCACATGGTCCTGAAATCCTCTCGGCCAGTCCGCCAGCAACAATTCTAACGGCGCCAGAAAGGCCACCGCGGCGGATACCGACTGCGGGTACGCCAAAGTACGAGGGGACATCGGCCGTGTCGGGTCGGCGGACAGGCAGAGCGTCGCCACTACTTGGGCCAGTACACCGAGGTCCACCCCCTTCAGCCTAGGCTCGGCCCGGCCGGTACTTGTTCCATCTCCGGCTATCAGCGCCGACAACCAGTGCTGGCTTGGCGTGGACGGCTGACGCGGCAGTTCACGGAAGTCTTGGCCGCATTCGCATTGGTCAATGTGGTCACGCTCTGGCGACAGCCGCTCGCCACACCCATCGCAGCGTTCGACCAGCTGAATGCGATGCGCAGCGCAGGCTGTGACATAGGCATGGCCCCAGTAGTGGCGCAAATAAGGAGCCTCTGCCAGGCAGGCGGGGCAGACGGCATCGGTCTGCTTGCGATGCAGATGCCCCCAGCCTCGCCGGACCATATCCTGCTCTCGTACCTGTTGTGCCCATTCTGGCTCGAGGCCCAGCACGCCTGCGACAAGGTCCGCCTGTTCCAGCAAGGCGCCAGCGTTGCGCGGGACATCAGCCATGCTGGCCAGCTCCCGCCAACCTGAGAGCACGTTGTCCGCGGCCAGCCGACGGTAATAGCCCAGCCCAGATTCATCCTGCTGCGGGGGATACGTTACCAGTAGACTCATTGGATGCCTCCTACCCGTTCAGGAATGAGCGGTACCGGGATGTCGTTGTCGTGCATCACCTGCACAAAGGCCTGATGAAGGGCAGCCGGCGCAGTATCCGTCATCACCACCTCCGGTCGTTCAAACGCCGGAAAGCGGGGGGAGCCGGAGACTTCGATGGTCCGCACCGCTGCCTGACAGTCCGCAAATGTCAGGGCCCGTGGTGTCTCATACGCCATGTGACGAACGAGTTCACGCATGAATTTGCTGAGCACGCCGATAAGCCCGCCGGAGAGCAGGTAGCACTGGTAGGTCAACGCTGACGCAGGCAGTGCAATCGGAAAACCGGCCTCCTTGAAGAGGTTCGCATAGGTTGCCACACAGGCATGGAACGCCTGCAGCTGGTCTGGCACGCGCGAGTCGTAAGGCATCAGCCGGCGAGGTGCCGAGGCACGCATGCGCAACTGCGTGTGCTGCTGGACCATGCGCTCCACCAAGGGCGTACCGGAAAGCACCAAGGTACGCCTCTGTTTGTCCGCCAGCACCTTGAACCAGTCGCCAGCCTCGGGAGGTAACACGCGCGTGCCCCGCTCGACCAGATGGTTCACTTCATCAAACAGCACGACGCGGGTACCGGCCAAATCCAGTTGTTTCTGCATGCGGGCGTTCAAGGCGCCCATTCTGGCATTCTCCGGCACAGGCAAACCGAGCGCCGCGAGGACGCATGAGGGTAGCAGCCTGGGCGAGACTGGCGTCTCCAGCTCCACGACCAGGACAGGAACCTGCCGACGGCCATTGACCTTCGTTTCCGGGTAATCCCGTTTCAGCTTCTCGATAAGCATCGACTTACCCGCGCGGGAAGGCCCGACCAGCTGTTCTACACGGCTGGCAGCACCATCCATGGCGTCCTCGATACACTGCCTGAGCGGCTTGAAATGCGCGAGGAACTGCGGGTGCGGCAGTTCGCAGGTTTCGAGAGCGATGCGCAGTTGTTTGCCGGGCGTGGTCACAACAGACCCCCACTGTCACGGGCCAGAACCGGCAGCAGCACGACATCGTCAAGCAACGGTGCAACCGGTGGTGTGGTAGCGGACGCTGGCGGGCTGTCTGACGTCCAGTCGGTGCTGCGTCCAGACACGGTCGGTGGCGGCCGTGGCCCTGGTTGCTGGGATGCCCGCGTCACAGCGCGAGCATGCTTTTCCCGTTGGGCCGTTTCGCGGTTGCGTTCATGCTTGCTGGCTTTTTTGCGCTTAGGTGCCAGCGAGTCCGCGACCACTTGCTCGTGCAGTGCGTCCTTGAACTTCTGGGCTTGGGGAGCAAGCTCGATGCTGGACTTCTGAAGCTTCAAACGCGCCTTGGCCTCTTGAAATGTCCAGGCGGGTGTTTCGGGGCGGACGTGCTCGTTGACCAGCGTGACCAGCGGCCGCTCATCACCGTCATCCACGTAGATGTAACGAAAGTCGTCCGGATTGTAGAGCACGTGCACCATTTGCCCTTCGCCATGGCGGTGAATCAACGCGGGCAAGCTATCGCCCTTGTAGTTCATTCCTTCCTGCGAGATACCGGTCTTTCGGTTCAGCGTGCGCGCCGTATGTTCGTAGAGTGCCGACAACCATTCTGCGCGCGACGGCGGCAGGGAAATCGCGTAGCAGGATGATTCGAAATGTTGCCAGCGCGTGGCCGGGGTCTCTCCCTTGATGGTGGATTCTGAGAGGACCACCTCCCAAGTCAGACGGTCTAAGGGTTGATGAATCCAGTCTTCATACAACCAGCGCACAATCCAGCGTTCGAGTTCCTCGAGCGTCATGAGTCGGTCGCCCAGCGCAATGGGGTCGCGCTGCCCATCTTTTCCATCGAAGCGCGTACAGCCCGCTAAGGCCTCCAGCGCCTTCTTGAGCGAGAGATTCAGACGCTCAATGAAGGGTTTCTCCTGCCCGGCGCGGGCGCGGCAATGTCTGACGTCGACGCCAAGCCGCTCCAGCTTTTCGATGCGCCAGGTCTTGGCTTCGGCCCCGTTGTCGAAGACGAGAAGTCCTGGCGTGCCGCACGCGGCCCAGGTGCAGTCAATGCCCAAGGCCGCTAGGCGCTTGAGTCTGACGGGCGCCATGTACATCTCCGCACAGGCCAGCGAGTCGGTGTCGGTGGGCGCCCCCACCACCAGCCGCCAACCCATGGGATGGCCCGTACAACAGTCAATGGCATGCACCAGCCAGACCTGGCTGCTGACACCGCTAGGGGTCTGGATGACAAAGGGCAGATGCAGCGCATCCTGCTCCACCCGCTCAAAGGGCATTTCGACCCGGATGCGCTGTTTCGCAATGGCGGTTCCCGCAATAGCCTGGCTTGGCAGCATCCGGTCGTCGTCCGGGTTCGCTTGGACAAAACGCCGGATGGTGTTCCTGACGAACTTCTTGCTAATCCTTGGGGAATCCAGCGGGACAAGACTGCCCCGTACCGACCGGTTGACCGTGTTGGTCAAGGTTTCGAGTGACCAGCGCGATTGGGGGACCAGATAGTGCAACTCCGCCAGTATGCAAATCGTGTTGATGACTTCTTGGGAGTAGCGCGGCGAGCGGTTGCCCTTGTTTCGGTCACCACGCAGCACGGGCAAACCGGCCAGCTCGCGTTGTCGGTAGCGATACATCGTCGACTGCGGAGGAAAGGGCTCCGACTGCGGCCCCGCTGCATCGCGATACGCTTCGGCCGCGTAGTGGTAGGCCTTCGCAAAGCTCACGCTTAGCCGCTTCTGGAGGTCACGGATGCGCCGCATTGCCTCCTGGATGACATGGATTTTATCGTGAAGCTTCGTGTCACTGTGTTGGGCGGCTTGGCTGAAGCGCGGTTTGCCTGCGCGCAACAGGGTGAGCTTGCCTGCGTAGAGGTCCGCTGTGAGCATCGCCACCTCCACATAGCGGTCGGCACGCTTGGCGGCATCGAATACTCTGACGCAGCCGTCACGCGGGCGCGGGTCGAGCACCTCAAGGTAGGCGTCGTGGTTCATCGGCGGTGCCAGCCGGTCATTCAACAGGAGGGTGTGCATCATCGTTCCACCTCCTCCAGCAAACACAGGTGGCTCAGGTCACCCTGCGCGAGGGAAACCTCAAGCGTGCCGCGGATGGGGTGATGGGCCACGTCTGCTGTCAGCAAACCGCTGACCAGCAACACCGGCATCAGGTCGGGCAATAGCTGGAGGTCTTCGCACAGGGTACGTACGGTGACCGGCCCCGCTTCACAGCGCTCTCTCACGCGTTCGACCAGCGCTGCGGTAAGGTAGGTATGACGTTGATGCATGGCCTGCTTGAGGAGGCGCGCGTTCGTCCTCAGCGGATGGGCTGTGTTCGTCGGCATGACCAAGGTGCGCAGCGGGTAGCCATTGGCCGTGAGAATCGGACGGGCGCGCGCGATTTTTTCCCAGTACGCTTCGTCACCCTCGAAACCTTCCAGCTTGACCTCAACCGCGTAATGCAGCCCGTCTTGCCAGACCACACTGAAATCGGGGGTGTAGAGTTTCGGCCCTGGCAGTTCGCGATACGCGTGCCAGGCCGCGCTTCGGGCGGCTTTGGTCAGTAACAAGCACTTGTCAATCAAGTCGACACAGAAGGGCTGCGGCTGAAAACCGCGAACGCGTGGGTCAATCGCCAGCAGATGTGAAACGAAACGCTCAGCCTCCTGCTCGACGTTGATGTTCCCATTTGCCTTCTGGCTGTACGTACCCAGCTTGGCTTTACCGTAGGTGGGGGCCGGATGACGGACTCCCGTGTTGGCATCATCCACCCGACCGCGACGGCCATAGGATGCAGAGGTTCGGCTCATGACACACCTCCCTTGGAGGCTCGGCATAGCAGAACGCTCTGGCCACGAGTCCTGGCATACACAATGACGCTTGCGGCGGAAGGGCTGGAAGGGAAATATGAAGTGCGGATTTTGCTCAACATCAGGCGGTCAATAGAACGATAAACCGCGCAGCTTATCTGAGTGTTTTTATGAAAAATAGAGGCTAATTTGCAGACGTTACAAGCAATAAAACGGGAAATTATTGATTCGGCAGAGAGGGCTTCGGCGGAAATTTTTTTCGCGTTACGCGCATGTAACGTTAGCGTTACAAGGTGTAGTGATGGCGTCGCACGGAGTGGTGAACCTATGCTGCAGCGCTCGAGACAATGTGTGTTAAAACGGGTAATCGCGTGGCCGGTCGGAGAGCCTGCAAGACGAACTCGGCTAGGTTGGTCGTGATGACGAACAGGGGAGTGTTCAGCAACGAGGCCCCACCGCCGCGCTTGGCTGTTGGTGGCTCCCGGCAGTTCGGGATAAGCGGTTCTCACATTCAGCCAGAAAAAGGCGCAAACAGCCTCCTCCGGCTTGGACCGGACTTTGAACGACTGTCCCTTACTGCAGACAACCCGCCCCATGGCCAGCTCCCGCATCGTACCCTCTCATAAATAGCGAGTACGACCGCGGTAGCGGCTCACATCGAACAGACAGGTTCACACTCAAAACTGCAGGTCAGCGTTGCACTGACAGAATTTCACCGTAGTAGGTGGAAACATGTTTTTCAAGGCCGGCCCGTTTGCATAGGCCGATAGTTTGCACGCGCCATGTCCAATTTTCGCCGCGTGTGCAATTATCCGAACAATTGCTTACCTTGAGCAGGAAAAAGCCATCCCGAAATGCCTTCCTTCAGCAGCGGAATTTGTTACTAAGACTCGCTAACAAAACCTACATCCTTCGCAATCTCGTACACGGCAAATCAGCGACTTACAAGCGGCAGCCTGAGGTGTTGTTAGCGACTCTAAATTCAAACTATGAATTTAAAATAATTGCATGATGGACTATGCTACGAGCGGTTGTACTCAATAGTCTAGTGATGAGCATCAGTACGTCAAACAGAAGGCCAACTACATAACTCCATCATGCGCCATTGGAGCGATGATTTTGTCCGGCAGTTCTATAAGGTGAAATTTACTACCTTCCGTAACTCGAAGAAAAAGGTCCTCACTTTCATCGAAAGAAGCAGCTACAACACTTTGCAAGTCTTGAGCACCACAGAATAGCCGCATGAGAGCGTTCTGACTTACCTCACTCATTGAGTGCTGCCCAGGCTCGTCAAAAAGCAGAAAGCCCGGATGATTTCCGACAAACTCTTTCATACTGGAAGTCTGATAAATCGCCAATAGAAAAGCCCAGATTAGCCGAACGAAGTCACTTGCCGAAGATTCAGACTTCACATTTTTCCTGAGCACTTCACGAAGAGTAATGTCGCCAAGGGCAGGCAAAAGCGTGCCGCGATTAATTGTTACCTCGCTAGGCTCCGCGCTTGTATATCCGAACGAAGAAGCATTTGCGCGAAAATTCTTCTCAAGCAATGTAATCTTGACTCGGTCTGTCTCCGAATAAAGGTCACTAGGCAGACTTTTACGAAACTTCTCAGCACTCTCCATTTTTAACGCTATAGTTTTCGCATGCTCGATGAATGTGGAAAAACGTGCCTCGGCGGCTTGCAGCGAACGTATCTCTCGTTCAAGAAAAACCTGTTTACGGATACTCGCTTCTAAAGTTGCATCTGACTGTACGACACCCTTCCTAATGCTAATAACATATGCTCGCTGCTCATTAATACTAGCTCCAAGCTGCTGGAGCGAGCTTTTACTCTGTTCGCGCACATGTTCAAGGCCCGTAATCTGCCTCTTCAGCATGCGTATCTGTGCCTCCAGATAATCGATATTGGACTGAAGGTCCATCTGAAGGACGCCTTCGGTCCGAGGTAAAAGCGTATTCTCAACCTCTGAGCCACATGTCGGACAATGGTCTTCGGCGGTCCTAAGGCCAACCTGTGCTCCTAGGTCATGCAACTTACGCGTGGTTTTGTTTTTCCGCAGGTCTGACTCTGCCTGATTCAGCAGCTGCGTGAACTCTTGAAGACTGATGCTGTGAAGTCGGTCCTCGCTAGAAAGCTCCTCATACTGCTGAGCAAGACGTTCAAGTTTCACCGTTTCAGTATTCAACAACTGAATGACATCCGGAGACGCTGACTTCGGGCCACCTACACGCGCCTCTTCAATAACGTCCCATTCCTTAGCTTTTGTTGCAACAGCTTCGGATACAAGTACGTCCTCCGAGTTGATACGCACCACAATAGAAGCGTTATCTGCGGAAAATGTCGAGGTTGGGACCTTCGGGATACCACGTGTTGCGATACCAAGAGGCTGGAGGACACCGGTAAGTTCCGACAGCAAATTTGCCCAGTCGGATTGGAGTCGACTTATCATTTGCTCATTGAGCGCCCTCTTTTCTTCTAGCTCAAAGCATTCAAGCCCGAGGAGATATTGTACGACTCTAGTCGGAGCTCCAAGTATTTGATAGAAGGGGATGTTTGCTATGTAATCGGTCCAGCCACGCTTTTGCTCAATGAACAAAGCCGCAGCAACTACCTGCGGGTAGAGTCTAGTAAGACCACCCGTGGAGGATTGAACCCGTGGAAGCTGCAGCCCAAGGAAGGACTCTAAGTATTTTAAGAATCCTTCTTCATACAGAGCTGCACCTGGGTCATGGAGAAATAGCGGGGTCGCCAAAGCACGGTCGCTGACAGGCCCAGTCAGTATTGCTCCATCAAAAGCCTCGACAAGCTTCGTTGACTTATCGTCATTCCGGATTGGCCGTCGAAAAGTAACGACATTTCCGGCAGAGTTTTGTAATTCGACGAGAACGGCAGACTTTTGAATTTCATGAGGTCGCCCGTCATACTGGAACCGGTCCCGTACTGCAGATGTGAGCGCACGCTCACCTTTGACTCCAATAAGTTCTTCTAACCCTAGAGCATACATAAGGGTGTTAACAAGCGTACTTTTCCCGGACGAGTTCCTTCCCTTGATGATATTGAGGCCAGAATCAAATTTACACCGGAAACCAAAGCGCTCGTTACCACTGTTGATACGTATCTCGACTGCGCGGATGAACATTATCAAGTCCACCTTTCGACGATTGTCCCGACCATCTTCTCAGTGATGGTAAGTCCTATTTTCTTTAAATACGCTTCATCTTCTTCAAAGAGGCCGGCTTTCAGCGCACGCGTACAAAACTCTTGACCATGAGCCGTCAGTTTTACACCTGTGGATGTGCTTTCAATAAGGCCATCCGCTTTTGCAAACGCGAGAGCTGTGTCGAGGGCCGGGTCTAAACCCCATGCCGGAAACTGAAGACTTTTGGTAACCGATGCGTGGGTGAGTTTTGTACGCCGGGCGCCATCTTTCAGAATCCAATTAAAAAGATGAAGTCGAACTGTGCTGGATTTCTTGCCGTGTGATGCGAGCATAAGCACCAGTAATAGCTGAGTAATCTTGTATAAGGGACGATGGTCAGGAAGTACTACCGACGGACGTAAGTTAAAGGCAAGGTGACTCATAAGCTCAACTTACTCCGTGAAGTCCAGCTGACAGACCGCCAGCCAGCGTGAAACCATTAAATCTGCCAATCGTCGAGCATCACTAAAACCCATAGTTCCCTTCAAATCCTCTTCGAGTCGACGTCCGAGTTCAGTTTTCACCTCCTCGACCAATCCGTTAGGCTCGCCAACCCAAGCAACCTGGAGTTCCTGCATCTCCTCGGCGTAGTGACCAATAACTCGGATGATTTGTTGAAACGCTTGGGGTGACGTCCGCTCTATAGTGGCGAGATGCTCATCACATTTTAAAAATTTAGTTGCAGTGAGTGTATTGAACTTTTGTAATTCGGTCTCGAACGAGGTTAAACCAGCCTTATCTCGGAGTCGCACCCTGTTTTTACGGTCGATGAGCTCTTCAAACTCCTCTGGCGCCTGTGGAAGCACATCTTCAGCGGTCACAACTGGCCCCAATTGCAATGGAAGGCCTTCCGAGCGACGACATTGTTCGAACTCTGTAGCGTAATATCCCGCATCCTGAATAAGAATCGTGAAATCATCGTGAAGAATTGAAAGCTCCCATTCTCGTGCTTCTATTTCTTTCTTTCTGGCATGTTCGTGCAGATTGTTATGCTCGAAAACAGGGGTAACAAGGAGCCACTTTTGAATCTTCGTATTGCCGATACGACTGGCAATTTGGGTTTGGTAAAGCTTTAACTTGGAGACATCCCGCGTGATTTTGCTTTGGATGGCACTACGTAACTCATCCTGAGTGTAGTTTTTCTCGGGGCAATAGCATTGGAATGCCATGCCATCAATGGTCCAGCCTTCTATCCCATAGTCTCCGGGAGATGCTGGCATCCGTTGATAGAGTGAGCCAAATTTGAGCTTGAACGCTTTCTGGCATAAGCGCTCCCAGCTTGTACCGTCGAATGTTCCGTAATCTGTTTGAATCAACTGGTGCCCCTACCTGGTGTCTTGGCGACTCATGGCGCCATCGTTGGCACCTGCTTGCCGACGGCCCCCTGAGAGTCGAGTTGACGCCTCTACTGTTTGCCTGTCAACCAACAGACCCGCGTCATCCGATTATCTATAACGCATTTAAGCGCAGAAGCGTTCCAATATCGAGCATTTTTTTGATTGGTAGCAAAAATATAGGTATTTATTCAAAAATCGCAACCTTCTGGGGCCACCAACCCGAGACTTGCGCCTCGAGAGCCTCGCTCTCTCCCGACCAGTGAGCAACCGCGGTCAAGCAAACCCTGTCCGGTCTGGCACTTGCTGGCGCCGCTCCCCAGTTGATTCGCCTCAGCAAGCTTGTGCGCATCGAAGACGCAACCAGGCGGAGCTGTGATGCTGGCGGCTTGTGACTATAGGTGGGTGGGCGGGACGCCACACGAAGATGTTCCGCATGGATTTTCGCGCATAATAAGCGTGCCCATCAGAGCTACCTCAAACGGGTAAGCGCGAACATGGCAATCTTAAAAATTCTGCACGGTTTTTTTGGGGACTGAAGTCTCGCACAGTACCTGCACCAGTTCCTCGACATCCGTCTGATGCGCCGGCAGAGTCCGCATGTGAGCCTATCCGTAATCCATCAAAAATTGAAGACATGATGGATTTCATCTTGTCACACCACTCGCCTAACAAGCAATGGTCTGTTTGGTTCTGGGACCGAGGACACGATGCATCTAACGAAAAGCAAAGGACGGTGCGCCTTCCCGACAATACGACTGGTCAGATTGCGGCCACGGTAGACAGTCTTCAGCATCCTTTTTCTGTTGATGTTTCGGACGTAGGCATTTTCGCAGTTGACGACGCGGGTCTTGCCACGGACTTTTCCGCCAAGTTGGTTGTATTCGATACGGTTGATGAGCGGGTAGCCACTCCACCTTTTCCAGAGAGTTGGCCCCAGATATTTCATGGAGAGCAGTGACTCATTGCGAGCCTGATTGCCCCGTGAATTCCCTTTCCAAAATTGGCCGTTTCGACGCGGGTGAGATAGCTGCAGCTCCACGCTCTGCAATCGCTGCGTGACACAGGCGTGTGCCGTAAGGCCCATTCGTCGTCACCGTTGCCAGCTCCTTTGCCTCTGGAATGTGTGACAGCAATTCCAGCAACATCGTGGCATCGTCGGTGCGATTGTCGGTTGTATCCATAGCACGGATTCCTACGTTTGCACATCAATGCTCAGATGTAGCTTGTGCCATTGGCGGCGGCAATCTGCACCTTGCTTTTTCAACTTCCACTCGCCTTCGCCCATCATCTTGATACCAGTGCTATCCACCAGCAGATGCAGACACCCCTGCTTCCTCTGTATCGGGATGCACACCCTGCAAGTCTTTCGGTGGCGGGAAAGCGTGCTGAAGTCGGGAGCGGCCCAGTCTGCCAGTTCATGTCTTTGCTGGGCATGCGAAGGAGTAGCCCTCGTTGTCTGAGGGACTGGTTGTAGGTCTGCCAGTTGGTGGTTTGGTACTTTGGAGGGAGGGGCTTGCTCAGGCCGTCACTCTACCAAGCAGACGCAAGCCTTTATTTGTGCAACAAAGCCGCCCACTGGCTTCATTCAGCTCTTCGATGTGGCAGGCCACGCATTAGCCACCACACGAACAGGACCCGAATTGGTCGCGCACACAGGGGCAGTCACCACTCTGGACGCCTGAAATGGCGAAGGCCCGCCAGAGGCGAGCCTTCTCTTACGTTTTGCCTACAGACGCATGCCGACTAGAACATCAATGATGGGAAGAGGGCATGCAGGCACTGTGTACGCAGAGTATAGCCACGAGATGGAGGGCATGTCAAGCGTGACCATATCCAAAAATGACCAGTAGTGCTATCGTAAGGGGCGCAAACGTAAATCATATAATGGCGAATAACATGCCGCACACATTCAATTATTCTCAAATTCTCCCCTTGGCGTCGCCACAGAGACTGGCTAGCTATCAACTTACATTTAGTCCTACTAATGAAAAGGAATTGTATGGCGTTTATGTTTGGGCGCAGCACGCGGTTGGTTCGCTTTATCCTCTTACTAATAACGTAGAAATAGCGCTACGGAATTCAATAGACAATGAGGCGCGTCGCCGCTTTGGCGATAAGTGGTGGATGCTCCCGCAATTTAATAATGCTAACACTAAAGATTTTATAGATAATATAAACAAAGCCAAGAGTTCGCTAGATAAAGCATGGAAACAAGCTGAGCGTATTAGATTGGGTTTGCCTTCAGGGGCCGCGTTGCCAAGCTCGCCTCCTACTTGGTCGCATGACAAGATTATTGCTGCCACTGACTTCAGTACCTGGGAGCATGTTTTAAAGGATTCTTTTTCTGCGCCAAATCGGGCTCAAGAGTCAAATTATCTTTGGCCGCGCTCAATGGGCAAGGTTTTTCGGAAATACAATATTATAAGCGCTAGTAGTACGCAGGCTAGGCACGACATATTAGCTATAGTTCGTGAAATTCGTGAATATAGAAATAGACTTTTTCATCACGATAAAATATGGGTTAGTTCGAGCTCGGGGGGCGTAAATGATATTGGCGCAATAGAATCCATCAGGAGGAAAATAAATAAGATGGAGCTTATTTTAAGTGCCATTGACCAGCGGCTACTATCTCTGCTTGAGAAAGTCGGTATCGTTTCGCAGGCTAGGAGGGTCTGCGCAATGGACCAGCTCAATATTTATAGATACGCTCATGCTGAGCCAAAGCTTACGGCAAAGAAAAAGCGAATTATTAGAAGTATTTCTTCAAAAGCAAAGAATGAAAACTCAACAGTTGCATGGGAGTATGGCGGCTCGTTATATGGGCTATTTAAAGTAAGATAGATAACCATTAATGATTAGGCTGTGCGGCATGATAAGATGGCCTTCTCGCATTATGCATCAGTTTCTTATTAGTATATGCACCAACATGAACGTAACGCCGGTAAGTCGGTTATATGAGAGAAAGAAGACCCATAAGTTTCTCAACTTATGGGTCTCGTTTTCTCAGGTTAGCCTATTAACTTTTAGTATAAGTCTTTAGTCGTTCAAATACTTCTATGACATATCCAGAAGGGTCCAGGCATTCGAAAGAACGAGCATTACCTCGTACGACTATCCTTGAGGACTTGACTCCTGCCTTGGTCATTCTTTCGAAACATGAGCTTACGTCGGAGACGTTAACGAAAAGCTTAACTCCTCCACAAAATTGTGGAGTACTAGGGTCCTCTCGCAGAGCAAGGGTTGACGAAAAACGGACTACTTTTTGCGATGCGCCAGTGACTTTTAATCCCAGAAACTTTTCATAGAATTCGCGTGATTTCCCGAGGTCTCTAACGAGGAGAGTCATACCGATTGCGGGTTCAAAATCGCTATCGGAGGAGGATGAAATCTGCGTTGGACCGTCAAGGCTTTCGACCTTCAGCTCCGTCTTTTTGGAACTTTCCACCTTCTTGGTTTGGCTGCTTGGTATAAATAATGTTAATCCAGCGTCCGTGGCAATAATGCGTATCTCGGCAGCGCGTTCACCATGTTGCTCTTGGCAGCACTCAACGGATGTCACTTGCAATCCAATGGGCAGTGCAAAACCCGATGGTACTTCATTTTTTTCGAGCTGGCGTTTGAATTCGATGAGATTACGTTTGGTTACTTGGCTGTAAGTCGTAGTGGTCTTGTACATAAAAACCAGCTGCTCCGCAGTTTGCCGTATGTAGGCGGCATCCTGTAGTTTGCCCTCATAATCCTGTAGCCAAGACATCCCATTTATTACACCCAGGAGGCTGGCAGTCATAGAGGCGAGAGTGTCTGTATCTGCACCTTCAGATGCAGCCGCACAGCGCATACCTTCCAATGGCGAAGCGGCATACCGAGACGCGAAATAAAGTGCTGCAACGGCTGTGGTCGTACCTGCACCATTTGTTTTCGGACTCAAGCCGCCAAGTTCTTTCATTATCACCATGTCGTCGGACAGTACACCGCCATCGAGACCAGCGATGGCGCGATGACAAAGGGTTAAAACCTCGTCTACCGCGAGAGACCAATGGCCGTTGAAGTCTTGTACATGCTTTTGTGTGGCCGGAAGCCATGAAGGCCAGTGATGCGAAATGTCGGGTAGTTTTCCCCAGACAGTTGCCTCTTCCACGCATCGACGAAGCAGAGACCCATAGTCAAGCGTGTCCACTCTCTTGAAGGCATTCCACAATATATATCCAAAGGCGAGCGCACCTACGAGCGCACGCGGGTGGCCATGTGTTATCACACCGTCGGCAAGAATATTTTTCGCTAACGTAGAGAAATCATCATCTCTCGCATGAAATACGCAATGTGGTAACACGCGCATTGCCGCGCCATTGCCACCCGCCTCAAAGTATCGCTTGGCAACGTCTTTTGCCTTGGAGTCCCAAGGAGCGACTCCCGCCAGCCACGAAACGGCTGCGCGCTTCGTAGCCCCTCCCCCTCCGCGCTCGTAGCAGGTCCAGAAGGGTAACTCGACGCGCGCAAAATACTCCCACCAGCGCGGCCCTATTGCCCGCGAGCGCGAGATGGCAAGGATTAGTTGGGTGTCATCACTGTAGGCACCCGCATCGATTTGCTCCCAGCGCGGTGAAAATCTGCTGCCGCTGCGCTTCTTCCAGTCGACGAACTGGCCGTCCCATTTCCGAGCGTCAAGCTTGTTAGCTGCTCTACCCTCGAATGGCCAGCCGAGCGCATCTCCGACGGCGGCACCAATATATGCGGCAAGGGCGCGTTCGGGGCTGGTCGTGGTTTTTTGCTCGACGGGATGGTTCAGGTTGCTCTCGCTCATACGGCAGTCTCAGTCGGACGACGTCCCGCCCAAATTTGGTCTTTCAGCGTCATTTTATCAAACAAGTCCGGAGCAACGACTGTCGGCACCATCAGTGGCGACAGTCCTAGCGCATCCCAGCGCGCACGCTCAGTGTGTACTTGCCTCTCCGTCAGCATAGCTAACCCCTGAATCGCTTCTATCGGAATGGGTCCCGGTACTAGAACCTCTGCCTGAAGGTCCGTTGGAGAACAGGGCAGGTGTGAGGCTTGACGCCGGAAAACCCGCCCTCCCGCCCCTTGGATTCGTGGGGCAAACATAGATTCGAATCCTGGCCACCCGCTTGCTATCAGCGCGCCGTTCTCGGCAGCCGCATTCCGCGGGCAAAAGAGCGTCCCGGATGACCACAACACCTCCGGGTCAATGAAAAGAATTACCCAGTCGAGAAAAATCAGCTCCTTTCTCGTCACGATGTCGAGGTAGTAGCTGTTGGGATACTCGACAGAACAGCAAATCTTGTCTAAATGCCCGTCCCGGCGGTATGCGTCAGTTGGGTTGACCTCGCCACGGGCCTCCATGTCTAGCGTCTGACGGTCCTTCAAATATCCTGAGTCCAAGACGTGGAGGAGGTTCCGTGATGGTGTAAAGTGACACAGGCGAGTGATGCCACGATTAGCACAATCATCCCGGATTTTTTTGTTCATGGTCATCGTGAAATCCGGCTGTAAAGCGCCTCATCCGTGGGCAGCAACTCCGTAACATCGCCTGTATAAGTGAGCACAAGCGAGGTCTTTGCCCGCGTAATCCCCACATAGAGGAGTCTGCCGTCCTCGGCGAATATCTCGTCCACCTCGTCAGCCTCAATGTCTTCTAAGCTTGGTATCTCGGAACCAGAAAGGAAGGGAAGGATTACCAGGTCAAACTCGAGGCCCTTGGCTGAATGGTACGTACCAAAGTAAGCTCCGTTCCCGGCCAGCCAATTTGCCCCCTCTTCATTCAGCTGTATTGCCTCATCCGGCAAATATGTACGGATTTCGCGAATCTTCTCGTGGGTGCGCAGTAGAACCGCCACGCGCTGAGCCCGGTGACGCTGAGCCACCACCGTACCAACCAGTTCACGCTCTTTTTCTCGGTCAGAGAAGTGTACGAGTGTCGGCTTTGGCCCATCAGCAGCAGAAACAATCGGCGCAATCATGTCTTGGCCGCCCAAAAAATATGACATCTCGGAAACGGCAACGGCCAGATTGGCGATGTTTCGCGTGTTCCGATAGTTTTGCTCAAAACGCCATACCTGGCGCGTTTGAAGACCTGCCTCACGCCAGCTCATTCCGCGGCCGTGGCCATAGATTCGCTGCGCCACATCCCCGAAAAATGTAATGGACCCGTCCTCCGGGACAGCCTTCGTCAAGGACCGAATCATCTCGAGAGAGAGGTCCTGTCCTTCATCGATGATGACATGTTTGTACATCCTGGGGCGAGTGTCCTGGTCGAGCGAAGCTGATACCGCCGCCGCTATGTCATCCATATCGTACAGCTTTCCCCTTCCCGCTCTGAGCTCCCGGTAGCGCTCGAGTATTTCCCACATGATAGGCCGCAATACGCGGTTCATCTGTGCGGAAGCTCGGCCTGTTCGAGTTACTTCGTTGTAACGGGCGACCGACTCGATATTGCGTCCATTCAACCACTGTATTTCGTCGAGGAAGAACTTCAATGGCCGGCGGAAGAAAGGAAGGTCGTCGTAGCCTTCTTTGACATCTTCAATCGCCTGCTTGATGAACTGCTCCCGCAGTCTTGTATCTATGATGCACCTGTCAGGCAGCTTGCCAATGGATTTGAGATAGCCCCGGGCAAAATGATGATAGTTCCGAACGTCAACATCTCCGGGAATTTCGCTTCCAAAGCTACGGATGTAATTCATCAGCGCCTTGTTGTACGTGACAATCAATGTCCGACCCACATCAGGAAGCAGGCTGTTCGTCAAATATCTAGCGCGCGCGATAGCCATCGTAGTTTTGCCGCTACCTGCAGTTCCGAGTACGACATGGTGTCCGGTTGCCGGCAGGCACACCACTTCCCGCTGCTTTCCGATTGGTTTTGGTAATGCCATATAGATTCTGTCGCCGCTCTCAGCCGTTCTCTGTTTTAGCCTAAGTTGCCCACCTCCTTGTGGAAGTTTTCGATGGTGATGGGCTTCTTCTTACGGGTAAGTTGGAAAATCTGACTCCGAGAAAAGACCCATAAATTTCTCAACTTATGGGTCTCGTTTTCTCAGGTTATGCGTCTATCTACACTACAAAATTACACATCAATATTCCTTGCAATCAAGGCGTTGCCCTCGATGAACTGCCTGCGCGGCTCCACCTCGTCGCCCATCAGGGTGGTGAACACGTCGTCCGCGCCCATCACGTCTTCGATGCGTACCTTGAGCAGGCGGCGCACGGTCGGGTCCATGGTGGTTTCCCACAGCTGTTCCGGGTTCATCTCGCCCAGGCCTTTGTAGCGCTGGATGTTCATGCCCTTTTTCACTTCGGCCAGCAGCCAGTCCAGCGCTTCGCCGAATTCCGCCACCGGGCGCACGGTTTCGCCGCGCTTCACCTGGGCGCCCTGGCGCAGCAGGTTGTTAAGCAGGTCGCCGGTTTTCTTCAGCTCGGCGTAGTCGCCGCTGTCCAGGAAGTTTTGGTCCAGCACCGTCACCAGCACGTTGCCGTGCAGCTTGCGGATGATCTTCACCAGGTGGCCGTCGTTCTTTTCGTCGCGCAGCAGCTGCAGGTCGATGGTTTCGGCCGGCAGCAGCGCTTGCAGCGCGGCGACGCAGGCGGCGGCTTCGGTCTGGCTTTGCAGCGACAGCGGGCCGCTCTTCAGCATGGCTTCCAGCACCAGCGGGTCGATCACGCGGCTTTCGCGCTCGATCACCGCGCGGGTCAGCAGGAACTGGCGGGCGATTTCGGCCAGGGTGTCGCCGGCCAGCGGCACTTCGCCTTCGGCCGGGATCAGCTCGGCTTTTTCCAGCGCCAGTTGCAGCAGGTACTGGTTCAGCTCGTAGTCGTCCTTCAGGTAGCGTTCCTGCTTGCCGTGCTTGGCCTTATAGAGCGGCGGCTGGGCGATGTAGATGTGGCCGCGCTCCACCAGTTCCGCCATCTGGCGGTAGAAGAAGGTGAGCAGCAGGGTGCGGATGTGCGCGCCGTCCACGTCGGCGTCGGTCATGATGATGATGCGGTGGTAGCGCAGCTTGTCCGGATTGTATTCGTCCTTGCCGATGCCGCAGCCCATGGCGGTGATCAGGGTGGCCACTTCCTGGCTTTGCAGCATCTTGTCGAAGCGGGCGCGTTCCACGTTGAGGATCTTGCCCTTCAGCGGCAGGATGGCCTGGAATTTGCGGTCGCGGCCTTGCTTGGCGGAGCCGCCGGCGGAGTCACCCTCCACCAGGTACAGTTCGCACAGCGACGGGTCTTTTTCCTGGCAGTCGGCCAGTTTGCCGGGCAGGCCCAGGCCGTCCATGATGCCTTTGCGGCGGGTGATTTCGCGGGCCTTGCGCGCGGCTTCGCGGGCGCGGGCGGCTTCCACGATCTTGCCGCAGATGATCTTGGCGTCGTTCGGGTTTTCCAGCAGATAAGTCTTCAGCGCTTCGCTGATCACTTCGTTGACCACCGGGCCGATTTCGCTGGAAACCAATTTATCTTTGGTCTGGCTGGAGAACTTGGGGTCCGGCAGCTTGACGGACAGCACGCAGGTCAGGCCTTCGCGCATGTCGTCGCCGGTGGTGTCCACCTTGGCCTTCTTGGCCACTTCGGACTCTTCGATGAACTGGTTCAGCGTGCGGGTCATCACCTGGCGCAGCGCGGTCATGTGGGTGCCGCCGTCGCGCTGCGGGATGTTGTTGGTGAAGCACTGGACGTTCTCTTGGTAAGAGTCGTTCCACTGCATCGCCACTTCCACCGTCATGCCGTCTTTTTCGCCGATGCCGTAAAAGGTCTTCGGGTGCAGCACGGTCTTGTTGCGGTTCATGTATTCGACAAAACCGGCCACGCCGCCGGAGAAGGCGAAGTTTTCTTCCTTGCCGCTGCGCTTGTCTATCAGCTGGATGCCGACGCCCTGGTTCAGGAACGACAGTTCGCGGATGCGCTTGGCCAGGATGTCGAAGTGGAATTCGATGTGGCCGAAGGTTTCCACGCTGGCGAAGAAGGTCACTTCGGTGCCGCGGTGGCTGGTATGGCCGGTGACGGTGAGCGGGGCCACCGCGTCGCCGCGGCGGAATTCCATTTCATGCACCTTGCCGTCGCGCCAGATCTTCAGCTTCAGCCAGTCGGACAGCGCGTTCACTACCGACACGCCCACGCCGTGCAGGCCGCCGGAGATCTTGTAGCTGTTGCTGTCGAACTTGCCGCCGGCGTGCAGGATGGTCATGATCACCTCGGCGGCGGAGCGGCCTTCTTCCGGGTGAATGTCGGTGGGAATGCCGCGGCCGTTGTCTTCCACGGAAACGGAGTTGTCCGGATTGATGGTGACCTTGATGGTGTCGGCATGGCCGGCCAGCGCTTCGTCAATGGCGTTGTCCAGCACTTCAAACACCATGTGGTGCAAGCCGGTGCCGTCCTGGGTGTCGCCAATGTACATGCCGGGGCGCTTGCGCACCGCATCCAGGCCTTTAAGCACCTTGATACTGTCCGCGCCGTATTCTTGTTCGCTCATACTCACACTTTCCATAAGGCGGCGTGGTCGTCGGGGGACGATTCGCGCCGCCGGTCAATCTTGAATCCGGTGGGAAGCCGGGGCTTCCCGCTTGGAGCGGCCGCTGGCTACGCGGCCGCCCGCTCTCCGTGGCCTGGCCGCGTCAGATGCGCATCGGCATTACGATGTACTTGAAGTTGCTGACATCCGGAATGGTGAACAACGCGCTGCGGTTGGAATCGCCAAACGCCAGCTGCAGGGTGTCGGCCGGCAGGTTGGTCAGCACATCCAGCAGGTAGTTGATGTTGAAGCCGATTTCCAGCGTGCCGCCCTGGAAGGCGATTTCCAGTTCTTCTTCCGCTTCTTCCTGTTCGCTGTTGGTGCACAGGATGGACATCTTGCCCGGCGCCAGCACCAGGCGCACGCCGCGGAATTTCTCGTTGGCCAGAATGGCGGCGCGTTGCAGCGCGTGCAGGAACTCCACGCGTTCGATCAGGAAGATTTTTTCGTTATCCAGCGGGATGACGCGGTTGTAGTCGGGGAACTTGCCGTCCACCACCTTGCTGATGATCACGGTGGCGCCAAAGCTGAAACGCACCTGGTTGGCCAGCACTTCGATCTTGATTTCGTCGTCGCTGTCCTGCAGCAGCTTGTACAGCTCCAGAATGGTCTTGCGCGGCAGAATCACTTCGGCCTTGGGCAGGGTGGCAACCACGTCGGCGCTGGCAAAAGCCAGGCGGTGGCCGTCGGTGGCCACCAGGCGCACCTGGTTGCCGTCGGTCTGCATCAGCAAGCCGTTGAGGTAGTAACGGATGTCCTGCACTGCCATGGCGTATTGCACCTGGGAGATCAGGCGCTTCAGCTCGCGCTGGCTCAGCGTGAAGCTGGATTCGCCGGCGCTGGCCACCGACAGCAGCGGAAAATCTTCCGCCGGCAGCGTTTGCAGGTTGAAGCGGCTCTTGCCGGCCTTCAGCACCAGGCGGCTGCCGTCCAGCTGTTCCAGCGTCACGGTGGTGTTGCCGGGGATGGCGCGCAGAATGTCCTGCAGCTTCTTGGCCGAAGTGGTGAGGCGGAAATCCTCGCCCGGCAGCTCGTCGCTGCTGGCGGTGGTGATCTGAATTTCCAGGTCGGTGGCCAAAAAGCCTACCTGTCCGCCCTTTTTCTCGATCAGGACATTGGACAGGATGGGCAGGGTGTGGCGACGCTCGACAATGCCGGTGACTGCCAGCAGGGGCTTGAGCAGGGCATCGCGTTCGGCTTGCAGGATCAGCATGTGGCGGGCTCCAGTCGGATGGTGAAGTGTCGATTCATGATATTAGTTGCGCAGCATGGACAGCAGCGCTTCGTAATCGTGGGCGATGTCGGCGTCGTTGGCGCGCATCTCGGTAATGGTTTTGCAGGCATGCAGCACGGTGGTGTGGTCGCGGCCGCCAAAGGCGTCGCCGATATTGGGCAAGGACAGCTGGGTCAGCTCCTTGGCCAGCGCCATGGCCACCTGGCGCGGCCGGGCAATGTCGCGGCTGCGCTTTTTGCTGTGCATGTCGGACAGCTTGATCTTGTAGTACTCGGCCACCGTTTTCTGGATGGCGTCCACCGTCACCTGGCGGTTGCCGGCGGCCAGGATGTCCTTCAGCGCTTCTTTCACCAGTTCCAGCGTGATGTTCTGGTTGGTGAAGCGGGCGTAGGCCACCACGCGCTTGAGCGCGCCTTCCAGCTCGCGCACGTTGGAGCGCACGTTCTGGGCGATGAAGAAGGCGACGTTGTGTTCCAGCTTGATGCTGTCGGCCTCGGCCTTTTTCATCAAAATGGCCACGCGCATTTCCAGCTCCGGCGGCTGAATTTCCACCGTCAGGCCCCAGGAGAAGCGCGAGATCAGCCGCTCTTCCATCCCTTCAATCTGCTTGGGGTAGCTGTCACAGGTCATGATCACCTGCTTGCCGCCCTCGATCAGCGCATTGAAGGCATAGAAGAATTCTTCCTGGGTGCGGTTTTTGCCGGCGAAGAACTGGATGTCGTCAATCAGCAACAGATCTAAGGAATGGTAATAGCGCTTGAATTCATCAAACGCCTTGTGCTGATAGGCGCGCATGATGTCGGCCACATAGCGCTCGGCGTGGATGTAGCGGATCTTGGCTTGCGGGTTCTTTTGGAACACGTGGTTGCCGATGGCCTGGATCAAGTGAGTCTTACCCAGGCCCACGCCGCCGTAGACAAACAGCGGGTTGTAAGCCTGGTCGCCCGGGTTTTCCGCAATCTGCATCGCCGCCGCGCGCGCCAGCTGGTTGCCCTTACCCGTCACCAGCGTGTCGAAGGTGAACGAGGGGTTCAGGCGCGTGCTTTCATGGCTGCCGCCAATGGCCTTCACCGCCGCCTGCTTGGCGGGGGAGGGCGCGGCCGGGGCGCTGGGCGCCGGCTTGGCCGGCTCCTTGGCCTTGGGCTGGCTGCTGGCCATGGCCGGCTGCAGCGGCTTGGCCGTGGGCGCGCCCAGACGCAGCTCCACCAGGCATTCGCCCACCAATTCCACTGCCAGCTCCTCGATGCGGGGCAGGAAGCGGTCTTTGATGAACTGCATGATGAAGCGGTTGGGCGCGAACAGCGCAATGCCTTCGTCGCCGGCTTCGGCGGTCAGCGGCTTGATCCAGGTATTGAACTGTTGCGAAGACAGTTCGGCCTCCAGGCGGGCGAGGCAAGCAGGCCAGAATTGATCCAGTTCAGTCATTACATACACGCATGTGAAAGCGAAAAACCCGCTGCCGGCGCAAGGCCCATCACAGCGGGAGAGGCCGTCCGCGCCCAGTCAAGGCCTGGGGCGTACGACGGAATGTTTGGCATGAAAGCGGCCGCCCAGCTGCGGGGATGGAACGCGCCAAGGCCGGAATGTCCGGGGGCGTTCATTTGTTGGGCAGCGGAACGACAGCGATAAACCCAGACATTCTAACGGTTTTTTCCAAAGTTATCCACAGGGCTGGCGAAAATTCCTCGTTGACAAACGGCCGGAATTCGAGTCAAATCACGCGTTTATTTCCGTTTCGAAACAGGAAACCATATCATGAAACGTACTTACCAGCCTTCCAATACCCGCCGTAAACGCACTCACGGCTTCCTGGTCCGCATGAAGACCCGTGGTGGCCGCGCCGTTATCGCCGCTCGCCGCTCCAAGGGCCGTAAGAAGCTGGCCGTTTAAGCCTTTGTCGGCTTACCGCTTTCGCCGTGCGCACCGGCTGTTAAAAACGGATGAGTTCTCATCCGTTTTTAGTTTGCGGCTTCAGCGCAGCAATGCGTTTTTCCAGGTGTTCGCCCGCGCCAACGATCTGGGCCACCCCCGCGTGGGTTTGGTGGTTGGCAAGAAAGTGGCCAAACGGGCGGTTCGCCGAAATTACATCAAGCGTTGCGTGCGCGAGTGGTTCCGCCTGAACCAGCAAGAGCTGGGCGGCGTGGATTTTGTGGTGCGCGCAAAAACGGCGTTTACCCGCGAGCAGAGAAACGAAGCTGTCACCGCTTTGTCTGTTCTGTTTGCTAAACTGGCGCGATGTCACGCTTCCTCATCCTCCTGATCCGTTTTTACCAGCTGGCGATCAGCCCGTGGCTGGCACCGCGTTGCCGCTTCCAGCCCACCTGTTCCAGCTACGCGATCGAGGCCGTGAGCAAGCACGGCGCCTTAAAAGGCGGCGCATTGGCCGCCCGACGCATCTGCCGTTGCCACCCCTGGGGCGGCAGCGGCTATGACCCGGTTCCCTGAACTTTCCGGTATCGAGAAGATGGATTCCAAGCGACTGATTATTTTTGTTGTACTGTCCGTGGGCATCCTGTTTGGGTGGAATGAATATTTCATGCCCAAGCACGCCCCGCAGCAGGCGGCGCAAACACAAGGCGCGGCGCAGCAAGCCAACGCCGTGCAGCCGGCCGACGCCAACAAGCTGACCCGCGGTCAGCGCATCCACGTCAAGACCGACTTGGTAGAAGCCGAGATCGATACCGTGGGCGGCGATCTGCGTTCCTTGCAACTGCTGAAGCACGGCGAAGCGGAAGACCGCAATCAGCCGTTCAAGCTGTTCCAGGACAACGCCAAGCGCACCTATGTGGCGCAGACCGGCCTGGTTGCCGTCAGCAACCCGGCGCTGCCGACCCATAAAACCGTATTCACCGCCGATCAGGCCAACTACACCCTGAACGGCGACAAGCTGGAAGTGAAGCTGACCGCCCCGGACGCCAACGGCGTCAAGGTGAACAAGGTCTACACCTTCACCAAGGGCAGCTACGAGATCGGCGTCCGTTACGACATCGTCAACAACGGCTCCATCCCGGTAGCCCCCACCGCCTACTACCGCCTGCTGCGCGACAGCCAGGCGCCGGAAGGCGAAGGCCGCTTCGCTCACACCTATACCGGCCCGGCCGTGTACACCTCGGAACACAAGTTCCAGAAGGTGAGCTTTGAAGACCTGGCCAAGGGCAAGGGCGATTACGCCAAGACCACCACCGACGGTTGGGTGGCCATGGTGCAGCATTACTTCATGTCCGCCTGGATTCTGCAGCCGCTGGACGGCAAGAGCGTGTGCAAGGACGACAAGTCCTGCCGCTTCGAGCTGAAGGAAACCGGCGGCCTGAACTCCGCCGCCGCGCTGGTTGACTACGCCGCCATCGCCCCGGGCAAGAGCCTGAGCGTGAGCGTGCCGCTGTACGCCGGTCCGGAAGAGTACAACCTGATCACCAAAGCCGCCGACGGCATGGAATACGCCAAGGACTTCGGCTTGTTCTACATCTTCGCCTCGCCGCTGTTCTGGCTGCTGGTGAAGCTGCATGGCCTGGTGAGCAACTGGGGCTGGGCGATTGTGCTGCTGACGGTGACGGTGAAGGCGGTGTTCTACCCGCTGACCGCCGCGTCCTACCGTTCCATGGCCAAGATGAAGGCGCTGGCGCCGCGTCTGGAGCGCATGAAGGAACAGTACGGCGACGACCGCATGAAGTTCCAGCAAGCCGTGATGGAAATGTACAAGACCGAGAAGGTGAATCCGCTGGGCGGCTGCCTGCCGATGCTGATTCAAATTCCGGTGTTCATCGGCCTGTACTGGTCGCTGCTGGCTTCGGTCGAGCTGCGCGAAGCGCCGTGGATTCTGTGGTACACCGACTTGGCCCGCCCGGACCCGTTCTTCATCCTGCCGGCCATCATGGCCGCCACGATGTTCCTGCAGACCTTCCTGAGCCCGCCGCCGGCGGACCCGATGCAGGCGAAGATGATGAAGGTGATGCCGCTGGCCTTCTCGGCGCTGTTCTTCTTCTTCCCGTCCGGCCTGGTGCTGTACTACGTGGTGAACAACGTGCTGTCGATTACCCAGCAGTGGTTCATCAACAAGCAGATCGAAAAGAACAACAAGGCCGCGCTGCAATCCTAAGTGCCTGGCCTGTTCCTGGATGACTGCTGAAACCCGGCCACTGGCCGGGTTTTTTTATGCTGGGATGGCTTGCCCCCTCTCCCCAACCCCTCTCCCGCGAGGGGAGAGGGGCTAGGTGGCTGCGCGGGGGATGGGCATCACTCATATGCCCGTTGTAGGGCGGATGCCCCGGCGGGGCGATCCGCCAGGGCGTGCCTCTGGATGGCGCTTCAATACAATTGGAAAAGCTATGCGGCGAGTGACTGATACATCATCCGCACGCAGCACGCAGCACGCAGCACGCAGCACGCAGCACGCAGCACGACGAACGACGAACGACGAACGACGAACGACGAAGCGCTGGAGCGCCGGCAAGGCCTGCCATTGTCAACGCGGGTGTGCGGCAGCCTAGACCGCTCCCTCTCCCCTTGCGGGAGAGGGCTGGGGAGAGGGGGGCGATGTCGCGCCCTTCCCCAAAAAAGATTATCAAGCAGCAGATTATTGGCCATCCCGGGCCAGGCCTTGAGCCGAAAGCGGCTTCGGAATGCTGGAATTGCGGGATAATAGAAGCCGTGTATGCGCCGCGATGACCGCGCCTGAGCGCGTGAAGCATGAATGTCCGGGAGGGCGGGAATGCAAGCCGTCCGCTCTTCCTCTATGACCAAACAGCAGGCAGACCCATCGCGGCCAAGCAAGCAAACAAGGAATGTCGATGAACCTCAGCTACACCCCCGCCACCATTTGCGCCGTCGCCACCGCCCCCGGCCGCGGCGGCGTCGGCGTGATCCGCGTGTCCGGCAAGGATTTGCTGCCGTTTGCGCAGGCCATTTCCAATGGCAAAACGCCCAAGCCGCGCTACGCCACCTACACGGACTTTTTCGACGCCCACGGCCAGGCCATCGATAACGGCCTGCTGCTGTTCTTCCCCGGCCCCAACAGCTTTACCGGCGAAGATGTGCTGGAGCTGCAAGGCCACGGCGGGCCGGTGGTGATGAAGATGCTGCTGGCGCGCTGCGTGGAGCTGGGCGCGCGGCTGGCCGAGCCGGGCGAGTTCACCAAGCGCGCCTTCCTCAACGACAAGCTGGATCTGGCGCAGGCGGAAAGCGTGGCGGACTTGATCGACGCCAGCAGCGAAACCGCCGCCAGGAGCGCGCTCAAATCGCTGAAGGGCGCGTTCTCGCGTGAGGTGCACGGCTTGGTGGATGAGCTGATCAATCTGCGCATGCTGGTGGAAGCCACGCTGGACTTCCCGGAAGAGGAAATCGACTTTCTGAAGCAGGCCGACGCCATCGGCCGCCTGCGCCGTCTGCGCGCCACGCTGGTGAATGTGCAAGCCACCGCCAAACAGGGCGCCATTCTGCGCGAGGGCATGCATGTGGTGCTGGTGGGCCAGCCCAATGTCGGCAAGTCCAGCCTGATGAACGCGCTGGCCGGCGACGACATCGCCATCGTGACCGACATCGCCGGCACCACCCGCGATACGGTGCGCGAGGAGATCGTCATCGACGGCGTGCCGGTGCACATCATCGACACGGCCGGCCTGCGCGATACCGACGACGTAGTGGAAAAGATAGGCATAGAGCGCACCTGGCAGGCCGTGGAGCGCGCCGATATGGCGCTGCTGCTGGTGGACAGCCGCGAAGGCCTGACCGCCGAAGTGCAGGCCATTCTGGAACGGCTGCCGCCGGCATTGCCGCGCGTGCAGGTTTTCAACAAGGTGGATCTGTCCGGCGAGGCGGCGGGCCTGACCGAGGAAAACGGCCACCCGCTGGTGCGGCTGTCGGCCCGCACCCATCAGGGCGTGGACGTGCTCAAGGCCAAGCTATTGGAGATGATAGGCTACAGCGGCGCCGACGAGGGCGTGTTCCTGGCCCGCCAGCGCCATCTGGACGCCATCGCCCGCGCGGCGGACCATCTGGAGCTGGCCGAGGCGGATTGGGAACAGGTGGAAATCTTCGCCGAGGAATTGCGCATGGCGCAGAACGCTTTGTCCGAGATCACCGGCGAGTTCTCCGCCGATGACCTGCTGGGGGTGATCTTCTCCCGCTTCTGCATTGGCAAGTAAAGCTGTAACCAGGGCCGGGCAGGTTGTCGAACGGCTCTGACGGATCACCCCGCGCCGCGCCAGCCATCCAGCGGCGGAACGCCCGGTAAAGCCGGGTTTCCGCCCTACGTGAGGGGCATCATCAGCCCCGATGATGCGGCTGGCTGTTACGGCGCCAGCTTCTTGATCGGGAAGCTGTCCAGCGGCTTGATTTCTTTCAGCACGAACATGCTTTGCATCTCTTTCATGCCCGGCAGCCGGCGCACCACCGACATAGCGAAGTCGGCGTAGGAGTCCAGGTCCGACGCCACCACCTGCAACAGGAAGTCGGCATCGCCGCCTATGCTGTAGCAGGCCACCACATCTTCCATCGCGAACACCTGTTCTTCGAACTTCTTGGCTTCCGCTTCGCTGTGGCTATCCAGCACCACTCGAATGAAGACCATCACTCCCAAGCCTATCTTCTTGCGATTCAGCACCGCCCGGTAGCCCTGGATAACGTTGTCGTCCTCAAGCTTGCGTACTTTCCGCCAGCAGGGCGAGGCGGATATGCCTATCTGTTCGGCGAGCTCCTGGTTGGTCATCCGCGCATCGTCCTGCAGCAGCGTTAGGAGCTTTATGTCGGTCTGGCTGAGCGCCAAGGGGGAGTTCCTTTCTGCTTTCGATTCGGCAAGGGTAATTTCTTTCCAAAATTGTAGAGAGAACATGCCATTTAGGCAAAAAATTCCACTTTGAGTATTGCATAATAAATTAGATATCAATTGTCATAAGAAGGTTAGTCGCATGTTGATGCATATCGTGCTGTTTACGTTCAAGAAGCCTTGGAGCTGGGAGTCGGAAGAAGCCATCGACGCGGAAAAAGCCACTCACGCGCATCCCGATCATATTGCGGAAATCAAGGGGTGGACTTGCGGGCGGAATACAACCAAGCGCGATATCGCCGCGGACTTCGTGGTGGTGGGTTTGTTTGAAAATCGAGAAGAGCTTAATGCTTACATTATTCATCCGAACCATCAGCTTGGCGTAATGAAATGGAAAGCCATTGCGGACTGGAAAGTTGTTGATGTGGAGGTGTCAAGCGAGACGACGTTGAATAGCGGCCTGCTATCAGTGTTGAATAATCTGGTTGGCGCATATTGATGAATCGTAGGCTATAAGGATTGGCTATGAAATTTGATGCGTCCCAACATCGTTGCGCAATCGTCATTGATAAAGAACTTCCAACCGGTTTGGCTATAAACGCCGCAAGCGTAATTGGCATCAGTTTTGGCCGTCAGGTGGAAAACCTGGTCGGGCCTGATATGCAGAGCCAAGATCAAGTGAATTACCCTGGGGTGATTTACAGCCCGCTTCCCATATTGCTGGCGACGAATGACTATATTCGAGAGATGTTAGACAGTTTTGATGATGATGGCGAAATTTATATTATGCCATTCAGCGCGCTGGCGCAGTCTTGTAAAACCTATGACGAGTATGGCGAGCGCATTTCTTCTGTCGATAGCAGCGATATCGAGCTGGTTGCGGTTGGCTTGATTGGCCCCAAGAAGAAAATTAACAAAGTAACGGGTAGTTTGCCATTGTTTAAATAACCGCTGCGCATGGCTTGAGCATGCCCAGTGACTATGGATTCATCACGCAGATTAAAATAGCTAACTCAACCTTGATTGGTTAAAAATGTACGCAATCTTTAAAGAAGAGATGTTTTTAAAGGCGAAGGAAGTATACAAAAAACATACGGACTTCGATCAGGGATCGGTTGGTTTAGATCAGCTTCATGCGCACCAGAGTCATGCATTGCGAGAGATCATCCAGTATGTTGCCAAGAACTCGCCTTTCTATCATGAGCATTTCAAGGGATTAACGGCTTCAGACATCGAGGCCTTGACGACTGATTCCATCAGCGCCCTGCCTTTTACGACCAAGGATGATCTGAGGACGCATGGCGCTGCGCTCGCCGCTGCGCCTTTGCATCAAAGTTGGATCTATTATGAGACGACAGGCACAACAGGAAAGCCAACGCCGTGCCCTCGCAATGAAATTGATTCCATTCATAACAATACGCCGCTTATCTTAAATTATAAGAAGATATTGGAGCGCCATGGCTCGAATCATGTCGTTGGCGTGATGGGGCCTACCGAGCTGCATTCTACCGGCGATACGTTTGAAGATGTCTTCCGCAGCTTGGGGCATAGTGTAGTCAAGATGTGGCCCCGCTCGCCGGTGGTGGGCATGAAACGCACGATGGCCTTGATCAATGAGCTGCAGATCACAGCGCTGGTTTGCACGCCCGCAGTCGCTATTTCCGTTGCCCGCTTCATCAAAGACGCCGGCCAGGATCCAGCTACGACAAGCGTGAAATTGATTTTGACGGTCGGAGAGCTGACAACGCCCTCCTTGCTACGAAATATCGGCGAAGTATGGGGCGCGCAAGTATACAGCTGCATGTACGCCTCGCAAGAGGCTTCGATTCTGGCCGTCTGCGCCGATGATAGCCATCTCTATACCGTTCCTTTGAATAATCATTACGAGATTATCGATCCGCTAAGCGGAGATAATTATGACGCGTCGCAGGGGCAGGTAACCGGCGAGTTGGTGATTACCCACCTATATAAAGGCCAAAAGCCTCTTATCCGTTATCGCACCGGGGATATGGTCCGTTCAACGGCTATGCCAGATGGCAGGCAAAAGATTGTGCCGATTGGTCGCGTGCGCGACGTGCTTACGCTGAATGGCACCGTTTATTGCGCATGGGATTTGGAAGCCGCGCTTCTGGAGCGCTTGAATGGTTGCCTGGATTACGCCATTCAAATAGATAGACATGACGGTATCGATATCCTGAATATCACCGTTGAAATGTTTAATAAAGAATCCGAGGTCAGCGCTGTGCTGGAAACCGTCAAGCAGCACATGGAGCAGGCTTTGACGGGCGTGAAGGTTCATATTGTGAATGGCGAGACGAGCAGCGTCACCGGCACTTCCGCGATGGTGAGCTGGAAGGCTGCGCGCATTCATGATCTGCGGCCGGCTGCCGATAATACGGATCGCGAAGCGGCTCTTGCCTTGATCAGTCGAGGTTTCAAGTAATGGCTGGCGCGGAAACTGAAAAATCAAGCCAGGCAAAGCCAGCGCATCACCGCTGGAGCTACCTCAATGGCGAATTTGTCGAAGCGCAGTCCGCTTCCCTGCCGATTACCACGCAGGCATTCAATTATGGCACTGCGGTATTTGAGGGTATTCGCGGCTATCAATCCAGCGCCGATGGCAAAGTGAATATTTTCCGGCTGGATGATCATCTGGCCCGCCTTTCCCAGTCGGCATCGCTATTGTTGATCCATGACTTGCCCAAGCTCGAGGCATTCAGGGAGTTGGTGCTGACGCTCTTGAAGCGCAATGAGGCAAGCGGCGATTGTTATATCCGACCGATTGCGTACAAACGTAATTTGCTGCCCGGCAGCGGATTTGGCGTGAAGTTGTCTGGCGTCAGCAATGGTTTGACGGTGAATAGCCTGAGCATGGGGGCATATGTTAAGCAGGATGGAATATCTTGCACTATCTCTAGCTGGCGTCGCGTTGCGGATAATTCGATACCCGCGCGGGCAAAAATCACCGGCAGTTATGTTAATTCCGCGCTGGCGATGGAGGCTGCGCAAATCGGTGGTCATGATGATGCGATCATGCTGAATAACCTTGGCTATGTTGCAGAGGCAACGACATCGAATGTTTTTATCGTAAAAAATCAGACGCTGATTACCCCGCCGATTACCGCGCATATCCTTGAGGGCATCACACGGGATACCGTTATTGCCATTGCAAGCCATGTGCTGGGCTTGAAAGTTGTCGAGCGTGACATCTTGCCGTCTGAATTGTTGACCGCGGATGAGTGTTTCTTAACAGGTACGGGCGTTGAAATATCGCCGGTTTTCCGGATTGATCATCACCCGTTACGCAGCATGGAGCCACAAAGCATATCGCTGACCATCAGAGATTTATATAAAAAAATCGTCCGTGGAGAGCTGGATGCGTTTAGCCATTGGTTGACATGCGTTTGCTAGTTCAAATATTTAGGTGAAAAATGCGCCATCATTTTATGGATATGGGTTTGGGCGATGTAGTGAACTTTCCGGTTTATACATTGGGGCCTGCAGGAACTAGTAGTGAGTATGCTTCGCAGTTCTTCCATAATTGGATGAAAGAAAGATATGCGAGGAATGCTGATGAAATTCATTTGAATGCGTCTTATGAATTAGCGCGAAGCAAGATCAAAGATAATAAAGGCTTGCTGGTGGTTGCGAATGCTTACGCAAAGATCAATGATTTTTATATGGATGCCAGCCTGAAATTATTGGCTTCATTTCTTTATGATACGCCGCTGTATGGCTTGGTGGCCAATAAAGAGCTTCCTGCCAGGCCTTTGACCATCGCCACTCATCCGGCGCCCACTCCATTAATCGAGGAGCTGCTGCCTGTTGGTTTGAGTATTGGCTCCATTGTGGAAAAATCTTCCACAAGCGCCGCGGCGCAAGCGGTAGTGGAGGGTGAGGTGGATATGGCATTGACGACAGAAATCGCAGCCAAACTGCATGGTCTTGCGTTTGTTTCGAGAACTCGCCCCATCCATATGCTCTGGTCGGTGTTTGCGCCGGTAATTTGATATCACAGTAAGGAATGAAAATGACTACGCTGAAAATGCATGATCTTGATAGCGCTCCATCCGGTAGCCGGGCTTTGTTGCAAAGCTCGATTGATAATTTCGGCTGGATTCCTTGGCAAAGTGCTTATATGGCGGAGTCGCCTGCTTTATTGTCATCTTATCAGTTTGCCCATGATGCGTTTTCAAATTGCTCGCTGAGCGAGGAGGAGCGAGCGATTGTCTGGATCACAACCGGCACGATAAACCAGTGCGCTTATACTGTGCAGGCGCATACTTGGATCGCGCAGCATAAGGGCGTTCCTGCCGCGACGCTGCAGGCGCTTGCGCAAGAGCCCGAGGCGCTGCCAGAGAAGCTGGCAGCATTGCATCGCTTCACCCGCGAGGTGGTGCTGGCCCAGGGACAGATCTCAAAAGAGGAGATTGCTGCCGTGCGGGCCGCGGGCTATAGCTCGCAGAATGTGCTGGATGTGATTTTGGGCGTCTCCCAAAAAACGATGTCCACGCTGCTGAACAGTATCGCGGGCACTCAGGTTGAGCCGCAATTCCAGACCACGCCGGCGTGAATAGGGCAGGACGGATTCGCGATGCAGATCATTGATCGTCAGCAAGTTGAGCGAGTTTTATCGCCAGCCGCCTGTTTACAGTTGAGCCGCGACGCTTTCGCCCTGGTTAGCCAGGGCAAAGTCAGGCAGACCCTGCGCAGCGTGATTGCTTCCGATCACGGCTGCTTGATGGGCACCATGCCGGCTTATATCGCGGAAGGGCCCTACGCGGGATTTGGCGTTAAAACGGTCAAGGTCGATTTTAGCCATAGCGACAAGCGCACATCCCATGAGGGGAGCATTCTCCTGTTTGATGCCGCCGACGAGGGCGAAATGGCTTTGGTGGACGCGGCCTCTGTGACCGAGCTGCGCACCGCCGCGGCCTCTGCGCTGGCTACGGATTTGCTGGCGCCGGCGCAAGCCAGCCGTCTGGCGATGCTTGGCACCGGCGTGCAGGCTCAGCATCATCTAAAAATGATGCTGGCGGTTCGTCCGATCCGGCAGGTATCGGTATGGGGGCGCAGTGAGGCCGGCGCATCCGCCTTTGCAGCCTGGTGCCGGCAACAGTTCGGCTTGGCCGTGACCGTCGCGGCCACGCCTGCCCAGGCGGTGCGGGATGCTGAAATCATTTGCAGCGTGACGGCGTCGAAACAGGCATTCCTGTATGGGGAGGACCTGCCTCACGCTTGCCATATCAATGCGATTGGCGCCTCCGCGCTCGGCTTTCAGGAATTATCGCCCGAAATCTACGCCGCGGTCCGTTTGTACGTGGACTCCAGAGAGGCGGCATGGAACGCCTCCAGCTGTATGCAGCAAGCCAGGCAGCAAGGCTTTTTGCCGGATGGCGATGCTGGCACGGAAATTGGCGAATTGATCGCGAACAGCGAGTCTTCAACTGGAGGCGGCGCTCCAAAAACTTTATTCAAGTCAGTTGGGCTGGCAGCCCAAGATCTGGTTTTCGCCCGGGCTGTGGTGGCTTTGTCCAAGCCGCCTGTGGCTGCGCAGGCCGGATGATCCTTTCCCTATCTCTAGTCGACAGGAATAACTATGCTAGGAACCGCTCAAATCATCTCTTATATCGCCGCTTTGGGTTTGGCGGCGGCCATTCCAGGTCCTGGCATGACAGCGCTGGTTGCGCGTAGCGTAAGCGGAGGCGCGGTAACAGGTTTTATCATGCTGTCCGGTCTGATCCTGGGGGATTTGATATACCTTTCCATCGCGGTCTTTGGCTTGGCGGTGGTGGCGCATACCTATACCTCTATTTTCACGCTGATCAACTGGGCCGCTTCGCTGTATTTATGCTTATTGGCATGGCAGTTTTGGCGGCATAAGCCGCAGGCCGTCAATATCGAGCAGAAGGCGACCAAGCGCCAGCTGGCGTCCGCCTGGTTTTCAGGCTTGACCATCACGCTGGGCAACCCCAAGACCATCGCGTTTTATCTGGCGATCCTGCCGCTGGTGATTTCTTTGGACAATGTTTCCTTGCAGATATGGGGCATGATGTTGGTGCCGCTGACTTTTCTGGTGCTTTTGGCGGTGGGGGCGGTATTCATCCTCGCCGCGCTCCGGATTCGTCATTTCCTGACCAGCGCGGAAGCGCAGCGCATGTTATTCCGCTCCGCGGGCTGCATCATGATGCTGGCGGCGTTTGGGATGGTGGCGAAGACGCTCTAGATCGCCGCGTTGATAGCGCGCGGAGCACAGCTTCCACGCTGTCGCCATGCAAAATCAGCATGCGAAACCACCTTGCGAGGTGGTTTCTTGCATTACGGCCAGTGCGCAAATTATTGTCTATTATGCTTTGGGTATGCCGAATTGAACTTTTGCTTGATTATGCGTTCTCTTGGTTTCCATTTTAATTTTTTTCGTCAAGCTTGGTTGGTGCGATATGTTTTGGTTGGAAGTTGTTATTGTTTGGCTGGGATGTGACTAATGGTTTTGATCTTGATCAGACTTGTTTAAAGTACCAATTGTCTGATTTTCATTGAGCTGCTAATTCAATGCCTTTGTAATGAATCACAGGGTATGCCTCAATTAAGGATTGTAATGAATCTATTAAAGATCAGCCCTCCATCTGAAACAGCATGGAGGGCTGATATCTATTTCTTATTTTTCAAAAATGAATTGAAATAGACAATTATGGCCACCAGAAATTTCTTCCACTTCCTCTGCACCAATTTCACAAGGAGCGGTGTAGTCTACTTGCTCGACCAGTTCTTGCAAATTCACTTTCAATTCGAATTTTGTCATGATGTTTTTCCTTTTTCAGAGAGACAAGTTGGTGATTACTGAATAATGGCTTTCTTTGATGAAAAATTCTATCAGGAAGGCATTGTTTACAGCAGAGAGCAACCTCATTCAGCCTGCCTTACTGCTTTGTGTGGCATTAAAATTGGCCATTTTCAGCAATCGTACTCGGTAAGCTTCCCCTTATGATGCTCAATAAGGAGAAGTGCTAGCATGTTAAAAAGTGTAAATGACTTGGATGAGGCAAATGAAGCCGCCAGCACCAGATACTTCTTCTACTTCAGCAGTGCTGATTTCGCAAGGAGTGGAGTAGTCTAGTTGTTCTGCCAGATCTTGAAAACTTTTGTTGATTTCAATAGCACTCATTGTTATCTCCTATGGCTTTTTAGCCTTTGCATCTTAAAATATAGGGTATGAATATCTCTCTCGCGGTTATGAGGGAGATTATTTTTTATCGCTCAAAGATGAACTGGAATATGCAGTTGTGGCCACCAGAAATCTCTTCAACCTCTTCCGCGCCGATTTCGCAAGGCGCGGTATAATCAACCAACTCAGCCATTTCTTTCAGGTTAATATTCAGCTCAATATTGCTCATCTTAGATCTCCTTTGTTTAGATTGGTACTACGTCAAAGCCATGCTTATGCTTTAGTTGCATACTTACACTTGCATGGAATTTAAATTTAATTTATGCGGGAAGCGGTGATGGATGAAGGGCGCTTGATGTTTTTCTTTGGTTTTTTAACAAATAGTCAAGCACTAACATATCTTTGATGTCACTTTTGAATAGCGGGCAAGCACTTCCTCCCTCATGCCAGTATTTAAAGCATCCGCCACCACAGACAGGGAATAGAGAGCATGATTTACATGGTGCGATATCACCCTCAACGTCATTTAACCAGTTTCCTAGGGCTGGTTTATGATTGCGTACAAATTTTATAGTCTGAATGTGGCCAAGCTTATTTTTTTCGTCAGAATATGCTGAAACTAAAGGCTGTTCATAACACTGAAATACATTTCCCATTGCATCATATACTTCAGCTGACGGGTCAGCTGCAACACAGGGAACGAAGGTTCTTTTCGGAAGCAATCCCTGAAACTTGAATCCAGCTTTTATGGCGAGCAATATCCATCCCAATCTTGCTGTTGCAAAATTATCGGTTTCCAAACTTGACTGATCTGCTCCATTTCCGCCCCAATCTCTGATGGGTTGGAAGTCAAAAACAATCTTCTCCTGAAGATTAAGACTGGAGAGCTGATTGATCAGAGTTGGAATCGCCGCTGCATTTTCTTTAGAAATATTAGTTCTGATTGAAATCTTGCATCCTGATTCTTCATATTCAGGCAGGCTAGTGACTGCAATTAAATTGTCGAGAATGATGTCAAAGCTAGGTTTGCCTTCTTTAGTCATTCTATTTTTATCGTGAGTTTCAGCAGGGCCATCCAATGTAATTTGGAAATATTGACATTTCCTATCAAGAAGTGTTTTGAATATGTTCGGCTTCAGTCCCACTCCATTGGTCACCATTGATGACCGGAATTCTATGCCATGCTCGTTACAATAGTGAATAAGCGCATCGCTGATATATAAAACCTTCCTGTAAGCGAGCAATGGCTCACCGCCATGCCAATTTAAATGTATGGATTTTTTCTTACCATTTTCAATGTTGGAAATGATGCGATTTATCATGGCATCGGCAATCTCATCATTTACATTTATTTTTTTATGATCTTGAGCGCAGTAATGACAACCTAGTTGGCAGTTGGCAGTGGGTTGTATCGTAACATTGAGACTCTTATTCTCTTTTAATTCTTCTCTATTTTGGAGTAGAACAGTTTGGAATTCATTCTCATTTTTATCTACTAATAGTTTTATCTCAGTTAGCTTGCTAAGAATGGGATGGTCTAAACTATCAAATTTTCCAGCTCGCAAAGCCAGATATGCCTGGTCATGTAGACGTACGGTTTTACCTGTTCTTGTGACATAGATGATTCTGGCTGGGGAATCTTGAGATCCAGGTAGTATTTCAGATGCTACATGGTATTCGGTAAGTTTTAGCTCCACGAGGTGCCTCTCCGATATTTTGATTAAATTTCCTGCAGGCTAAAAATAACAATGTCATTAATATCAATTAATTTTAATCACGTAAGGATGAATTGAATCAATACGTATAAATACGTAGTTAAATTTTCAAGGGATTTCCTTAATTTTCTGTTTCGAATATTTTTAGTTATAAACTGAACTGGTATTTTAAGAAGTGTGTGCTATCAATTTTGAATTGCTAGATTTTATTGAGGTGTACGAATGAAATATTGTATTCAATATAAAATCTATACTTATATGAAAATAATACGGTCTATGTTGAAGGGGCTCCTGTTCTTATTCGAATCTAAGAAGATGACAAATTTCCATTTGCCTTTGGCACATCGGCTCTGAGTGAGTTAATTTGGAAAATTGCTAGGAGAGGAGCTTTTGGTAGCGACCACAATGACGCTAGTGTTCAATTGTGCCAATGCAACAAATGATAGGTTGTGGTCGAATCTTGTCTGTCCGTCATTGTTAAAGGAATTTAAAATTAATATTCTTGTTGTGATGAGTGGATTGTGCTGGATTGAAGGGTTGGGTTTGAGCCATTCCTTTTATGATGCTGGTCGTACTGGAGGTGATTTTCTTGCTTTCATCCCTGGCGCATCGGTGCAGAGGGCTGTTTGCTTTTATATGTTTTGGGAATGCTCTGATCCTGCCGGCGCCCGCCTAGGGAGACCTCCATGCATGCGCCTCCCCCCGCTTTGAATCGCGACGCTCTATCACACGCCCATCGGGTACTGCGAGCCTTGCTGTTAGCCGATGGCTTGTTGTCGCTGGCCAGCTTGGCCGAGGCCGCGGTGCTGCCCTGGTGGATCGCCAATCAAGGCGGCGCGAGCGCCTTGGCCGGTTTCGGCGCGGCGATGGCGGCGGCCACGTTTGCCGCAGTGCTGCTGGCGGCGCCCTTGGGGGATAAGTGGGGCAAGTCGGCGCAGATCGGCCGCGCTTCTTGCTTGCTGGCCATTTTGGGCGCGGCCCTGGCTGGCTTGGCGACGCATAGCGGCTTTCGGCTGGATGCGGTGCTGTTGCTAGGCTGCGCGCAAATGCTGGTCTGGGCCTTCGCCGATCAGGCGCGCAACACCATCCTGGCGGAAAGAGTGGCGGCCGAGGCTTTGCCGCAAGCGCTGCGTTGGCGCAAGACCGGTTTGTCGCTCAGCGGCATTTTGGGGCCGTTGCTGGCAGCGGCAGGCGTGCGTTGGCTGGGCATCTCCGGCGCATTGTGGATGGCGGCCGGCTTGTATCTGCTGGCCGGCCTGGCCATGGCGTGGGTGCCTGGCGAAACTTCCATCCGCCGGCAGGCGCTGCGTCCGCGGGCCTGGATGTCGGAATTGGCCGAGGGTTTTCGCGCCAAGTGGCGGATGCCGATGGAGCGGGGCTGGACGCTGGTGAACTTCGTGCTGTGGATTTTCCAGGGGCCGTCGGCCGGCATGCTGATACCGCTCAAGGCGCATGCCTTGGGCCTGAGCGGCGACTGGCTGGGAAATTGCCTGGCCGCCTTGTCGCTGGGCGTGCTGCTGGGCAGCGCGTTTGGCTCGCAATGGCTGGCGGCGCGATTGGGGCGCTATCGGGTGAGGCTGGGCGTGGGCCTGCTGGAGGGCTTGGCTTTCGCCGCCGCGGGGTTCGCACCCTCCGGCGCATGGCTGCTGGGCGCGCTGCTGGCGGCGGGTTTCTGCAATGCGGCGATGAGCTTGGTCGGCGCCACCCATCGTTCGCTGGCTTTGCCCAAGGATTACCGGGTGCGGCTATACGCCGTGTCGGCCTTGTGCACCCAGACGGCGGGCGCCATCGGCCCGGCGCTGGTCGGCGCGGCCCTGCTGCATTGGAGCGTGGGCGCGGTGTACGGCGCGGCGGGACTGCTGATGATGGCGTCTGTGCCGGGCATGCTGTGGGTGCCGCGCTTCCGGGAGTTCTTGACGCTGAACCATGAGCAGGCGACGGATTGGTATCGGCGCGAGTATCCGCAAGTGTTTGGCGAGGCTGTTCAAACGCGCTCGCCATAGCGTTGCGCATAAGCGCGCCAAGGCCGCCAAAGATCGGGAGCCGAAGCGGCTCCATGGTCGGGGTCGGCGGGGCGCGGCGTGTCGTCTAGCTGGCCGGTCTGGGGAAAGGCGTAGCGGATGGCGGGAAAATCCGCGGCAATGGCAGCAAGCGGATGGCCATGCCGTGCCAGCCATTCGGCTTGCTCATCGCGTGTTCCAGCCTGTTTCCACTCAGCTTCCGCAGCGCTCCAGGCGCCCAATAGCCGCAGGCCGGGCCGGTCGGCGATGCGTTCCGCCAGTACAGGGTCTTGCGAGAGATGGCTGGCGATGCAGTCCGGATCGGCGGCCAGATCCAGCATGGCGCGCAGGCGGGCCAGGATGTCGCTCAGCGCCTGCCATTGGCTGATCCGCAGCGTGGCCAGCAGGGCTGAGCCATCTGTTTGCGTCACGCTGAGCATGCCGGTGACGCCGCGCCAATGCACGGCGCGGGCGTAGCGGTTGTCCTGTATCGCTTCCAAGCCAGGCACGGCCTGGGCGGCTAGTTGCGCCAGCATGTCGGGCCAGTGGTAAGGCGGCCGGTAGCGCAGCCGCAGCGAAACCTCTCCAGGCGCGCCGCCTTGGGCCGAGGCGTCGCGCCGCAAGGCGCTGGGCGGACGCTGATACAGCTGTTGGAACACCTCGTTGAAGCGGCGCACGCTGCCGAAGCCGGCGGCAAAGGCGATGTCGGTGAGCGGCATATGGGTTTCATGGATCAGCTGCTTGGCCAGCAACACGCGCCGAGTTTGCGCCACGGCCAGCGGCGAAGCGCCGGCATGCTCGGCGAACAGCCGCCGGAGCTGGCGCTCGCCCACGCCTAATCTATCCGCCAATCGGGCGATGCCGTCTTCGTCCAGCGCGCCTTGCTCGATCAGCGCCAGGGCTTTGGCCACCGTGTGCGAGTGGCCGCTGTTGGCCACGCCGCGCCAGGCGCCGGAGTCGGGCGCGGCTTCCGGCCGGCAGCGCAGGCAGGGGCGAAAGCCGGCCTCCTGCGCCGCAGCCGCGGTGGCGTAGACTACGATGTTTTCGCGCTTGGCGGTGCGGGCCGGGCAAATCGGCCGGCAATAGATGCCGGTGCTGCGCACGCCGATGAAGAAGCGGCCGTCAAAACGGGCGTCGCGGCTGGCCAGCGCGCGGTGGCAGAAATCGGGATCCAGTTCCATGCCGCGATGATGGAGGCAAAGCGGCGCGGCGGCCAGCGCTTTTCGGACATCGATGCCGCGCGCTGTTGATGGCCGAAAACCGCCAGCCCGCGACGGCGCCGGCGCGGATGATGGCGGCTCTTTTATCGGAGAGCTGACCATGATCGCGCCTTTGTCCCGTTTCGAACGTTTCCGCCAGCTGAATCAGCAGGGCGGTTTGTTGCTGCCCAATGTCTGGGATGCCGCCAGCGCCCGCATCTTCGCCGCCCAGGGCTTTGAGGCCTTGGCGACGACCAGCGGCGGCATCGCCTATGCCCGCGGTTTTTCCGATGGCCAGCATATGGGACGCGCGGCGATGCTGGCGGAGGTTCGGCGCTTGGCGGAATGCGTGGCGTTGCCACTGAGCGCCGATATCGAGGCTGGCTATGGCCCATCGCCCGAGGACGTGGCCTTGACCGTGACGGGCGCGATCGAGGCCGGCGCGGTGGGGGTGAACTTGGAGGATAACGGCCATGGCATGCTGCCGCAGCCCTTGTTCGACATCGAGGCGCAATGCGCGCGGCTGGCCGCTGCGCGCAGGGCGGCGGATGCATTGGGCCTTCCTTTGTGGATCAACGCTCGGGTAGATAGCTACTTGATTGGCGGCGAGGGCGAGGCTTGCTTCGCCGAAACGCTGGCGCGCGGCAATGCTTACCTGGCGGCGGGCGCGGACATGGTGTTTGCGCCGGGGCTGGCGGATGCCGCCGAGGCCGGCCGCTTGGCCGCGCGCTTGAATGGCCCGCTCAACCTGATGGCTTTGCCTGGGGTGGCGGGCGCGGCGGATTGGTTCGCTGCCGGTGTTCGCCGCGTCAGCCTGGGCGTTGGGCCGATGCTGGCATGCATGGGACTGATGCAAGCCATGGCGGCAGAGGCCAAGAGAGGCGAGTGGGTCAGCATGTCGGCGCATTTTTACGGTTTTGCCGAAGCCGAGCGTTTGCTTGCCGCCGAGGGCTGAGCGGCGCGGCTCAGCCTTCTTCCTGATAGCGGTTTAGCCATTCCAGCGCATGGGTTTGGGCGATGGCCTGTTCCCGCCGGCCGAGCGAGCGGCTGTTGTCGGCCAGCGTCTGCAGGCCGGCCAGCAGATCGAAGCGCTCCGGCGGCGTATGGTTCAGATTTTCTCTCAGCCTGCGCGCCAGCAAGGCGGGCAGTATGTTCAGATATTCCGTTTCGGACAGCCGGCCTTGAGCGACCAGACCGCGCAGCAGATCATGGGCTTCCTCGGTGGTGATGTCGCGCAGGTTGATTGTCGGCGACGGCCGGCCTGCGTAACTGGGATGGCTGGTTTCTGAATAGGTCAAAACTACACTGTGGTTTGACATGAATTCTCCCGGAGCGATGGCGGGCAGGATTGCGCGGGCGCGCGATGCCGGATCGAGGCCTGTATGTGAGCTGGGTGGCAGCGATGCAGCCAAGAGCCGGCAAGCGTTCCTGCGCGATGCGCCATTGAATTTGATTGTAATAATGGGAAAAAGCGTTTTAGCCCGTGTAACTGCTTAGCTGAACTGTTCTTTAGTCCAGCGGTGATCGAAATAAGCCGCTTTATGTCTATTGATTTGACTCATGACAAGCGTGTACGGTGCGATGGGTGAAGGGCTGTCGGCAAAACTAAGCGGCGCGCCAGAGCCAAGGCGCGCCGATGCCGAGGGTCGCAGTGGCACGGCAAGGACGCTCAAGCAAGCGCCAGGGCTTTGCCGCGGCAATGAATGGGGGCGAGGGTGGAGACGGGGAAGCAGGCTGAATGGCTGGTGGTTTTTGTCGAAGTAGCGCGGCGGGGTTCTTTATCTGCTGCGGCTAAACGGCGCGGGGTGACGGTTTCGGCGGTGAGCCGGCAGCTGGATCAGCTGGAGACGCATTTTGGCGCAGCTTTGTTGTTGCGCACCAGTCGCGGCGCGGCGCTGACGGATAGCGGCGAGGTCCTTTTCGCCCGCGCGCAGGGCATTCTGGACGCGCTGGCCGATCTGGAAGCCGAGGTTCGCGCCGTGCCCGGCACGGTGGAGGGCGTGTTGCGCATCAGCTGCCTGCCTACCTTCGGCAAGCGGCAGATCCTGCCCTGGCTGCCCGAATGGCAAGCGCGCTATCCGCAATTGCGTTTGGAGCTGGATTTGAGCGAGAGGCTGGCCAACCCCTCCTTGGAGCGGCTGGACGGCGCGATCCGCATCGGGCCGTTGGCGGATAGCCGGCTGTACGCCAGCCGCATCGGCACGCAACGCTGGGTGGTTGTGGCCAGCGCTGATTATTTGGCGAAACATGGCGCGCCGGATTCGGTGGCGGATTTGCGCCGCCATCGGCTGCTCGACAAGCTGCACGATGCGGCCGGCTATGGCTGGCGCGGCGTGCTGCCGGATGCGGGCGCGGTTTTGCGTTGCGACGATTACGAGGCCTTGGCCGCAGCGGCCCGTCTGGGCCTGGGCCTGGCGTTGCTGCCGGACTGGGCGGCGCGCGCCGAGCTGCAAGCCGGCAGCTTGCGGCTGGCGATGGACGATCCGCTGAAGCGTAGCGACGACATCCATTTATTGCGCGCCTTGCCGGCCATGCCGGCCAAACTCAATGCGTTCCGGCAGGCGCTGGCCGCATGGCTGGACCCGGCAGGCGGCGATTGATTGCCCAGGCGATAAGCGCGCCGGCCACGCCGATGGCGGCGATGCCGCCCCAGCCGTACTGCGGCGCCAGGCTGGAGCCCAGGCGGGTGCCGAACGCGCCGCCCAGGAAGTAGCAACTCATAAACAGCGTGTTGAGGCGGGCGCGCGCCGATTCGTCCAGCGCCAGCGCCCGCAGCTGATTGCCCAGCAAGGCGGCGCGGCCGCCGATGTCCAATAAAATCAGCGCCAACAGCAGCGCGGGCAGCTTCGCCCCCATCAGCAGCAATAGGAAGGCCGCCAAGGAGAGTCCGGCGCCCAGCGCCACCAGATGGCGGCTGCCGCGCAGGTCGGCTAAGCGGCCCAGATAGGGGGTGGCCAGGATGCCGGCGATGCCGACCAAGCCCAAGGCGCCGACTTGCGCGCTGGCGTAATGATAAGGCGGCTGGGCCAGCAGCCAGGCCAGCGCGGCCCACAAGGCGCTGACGGCGGCGAATGAGGCCGCGCCGCACAGCACGGACGCGCGCAGCAAGGGATGGCTGAGCCACAATCGCCACAGCGAAGCGAGCAACTGCGGATATGGCGCGGCAGCGGCTGTTTGGCTGCGGGGCAGGCGCGGCCTCACCAGCAGCAACAGCGCGCCGTCCAGCGCCGCCGCCAGCCAATAGGCGGCTTGCCAGCCGCCGTGGGCGGCGATCAGCCCGGAGGCGACGCGCGACAGCAGAATGCCGCTCAACATGCCGCTGAGCACCACGCCCACCGCGCGGCCGCGCTGTTCCGGCAATGCTTGCTGGCTGACCAGCGGAATCAACAGCTGCGCGCTGATGGCGCTGGGGCCTATCGCCAGATTGGCCAGCATCAGCACAGACCAGCTGTCCGCCAGCGCGGCCAGGATGGAGCCCGCGCCGTTGCTTATCCACAGCCAGGTCAAGAACCCCTTTTTATCCACAGCGTCGGCCAAGGGCAGCAGCAATAGCAAGCCTGCGGCATAGGCCAGCTGCAAGGCGGTGGCGATGGCGCCGATCTGGCCCAGACCGCAGTGGAAGGCCTGGGCCATTTGCGGCAGCAGCGGCTGGATGTAGTAGAGATTGGCCACGGCACAGCCGCTGGCGGCAGCGTAGAGCAAGAGCAAAGGGCGGGACAGACCGGCATGGGTGTGGGATGCCATCATCGTTTCCATCAAGGCGATGGCGGGAGTGTAGAGCTTGGCAGGCCGCTGGAACAGGCGCGTACCGGCAAAACGGCTTTGCCGGCGGCGCAAGACCGCTGCTTGCGAGCTGCGGCTATGGCCGGCGAGACTGATTTACGGGCAGGCATGCGGTGGCAAGCTGCGCTAGGCGACGGCCCCCTCTCCGGGGAGAGGGGCTGGTCGGAGTAGGCTGGCCGGCTCTTGGTGAGGGTAGCGCATCGCGCCGGTTACAAGATAACAGGGCGCATGGTCTGGAGCGATCCGCCATTTTGAAGAGACCAGGGTTTTGTCCCTGGCGGAGCACTTGTGGGCAAGATTAATTGCCGTTCTTGATCTGCTGGCTGACGCCGTTTTCTTCCTGGTTCAGCGTTTTCTGGTCTTGCTTGCTGATATGGCCGTGGTCCAGTTTGGCCATGTCGCGCTCTTGCTGGCGGATGTTCTTGTCTTCCTTATGCAGCTTTTTCGCCTCGGCCTTGCTGATCTGGCCGTTCTTCTGTTCTTGTTGGATGCGCTTGTTCTGATTGGCCAGGCGTTTGTTCACTTCTGTACGGCGGGGGTGGTCTTTTTGCCATTGGGTTTCGTCGGCCAGCGCGGAGCCGGCGACGGCCAGGCCGGACAGGATGAGCAGGGCGCAGCCGAGGGTGCGGCGAGCGAGGGTGTTCATATGGTTTCTCCAAACGATCCAGGTAACAGCTACCTGAGTTCAGAGTAGGCGCCGGCGGCGTTTTTTTGATCGCGCAGATATATGTACATATATGTAAAAGCCGCTTGGTTTACATAGGCTTGCAGCTGATTTTCCGCAGGCGCAGCCTTACGCGGCGGGCATGGCGTGACGGCTGAGGAAATCCCGTTTGGCGGCGGTGGAGAGCTGCTTGAAGGCGTATTCGGCTTTAAGGGCCGAGGAGCGATCGGGGTATTCGATCACCAGTTCGATGGCGCGGGGCGGGTTGAGGCGGGTGTAGCGCGCGCCTTTGCCGGCTTGGTGCTGGCGGAAGCGGCGCGCCACATCGGTGCTGACGCCGGTGTACAGCGTGCCGCTCTCGCAGCGCAGCACATAGAGAAACCAGGGCCGGGGCTGGCCCTGGCAGGGCTTAGATGCTGGCATCGAAGCCGTTGGCCGCCGGGCAGATCAGCACGCGTTCGGTGCGGTTGCCCTTCTGCGCGGTGACGCGCAGCTTCCATTCGCCCAAGGTCACTTCGTCGCCTTCGCGCGGAATGCGCTCCAGGCAGTCCATCAGCAGGCCGGCGATGGTGTGGAAGTCTTCGTCCTCGAAGTCGCCCAGCGTCAGGTATTGCTCCAGCGTGACGAGCTCCAGACTGCCTTCCACATCGTAGCTGCCGTCCGCGTTCACGGCGATGGCCGGGCGCTCATGGCGCTCGTGCTCTTCGGGGAACTCGCCGGCGATGGCTTCCATCAGGTCTTTCTGGGTGACGATGCCTTCCAGGCTGCCGAACTCGTTGACGACGAAGGCCATGTCGGCGGCGTGCTGGCGGAAGCTTTCCAGCGCCTTCAGCACGGTGACGGTTTCCGGCAGGATCAGCGGCTGGCGCAAAGCGGCGTCGATATCGAGCGGTTGGCCGTCCAGCAACTGGGCCAGCAGGTCTTTGCGGGCGACGATGCCCAGCGGCTCGTCTATGCTGCCGTCGCGGATCACCACCAGCCGCGAGTATGGGCTGTCGCGCAGCGCCTTGCGCTGGGAGGCTTCAGGCTGGCTCAGGTCCAGGCGGTGGATGTCGGCGCGCGGGGTGGCGATGACGCGGATCGGCCGCTCGGCCAGCGTCAGCACGCTGTGTATCATGGCGCGCTCATTGTGGCCGAAGGCGGTGTCTTCCACCGGCTGCGGGCCGGCTTCCGGCTTGGCTTCGGCGTGGGCGGTTTCGGACAGGCGGCTGCCCATCAGGCTGAGCACCGCGTTGGCGGTGCGCTCGCGGAAGCTCTGGCTGCGGTTCAGGTAGCGGATGCGGTTGGCCTGCGATACCTGGTTGAACACCTCGATCAGCACCGAGAAGCCGATGGCGGCGTACAGATAGCCCTTGGGAATATGGAAGCCCAGGCCGTCGGCGATCAGGCTGAAGCCTATCATCAGCAAGAAGCCCAGGCACAGCATCACCACGGTGGGGTGGGCGTTGACGAAGGTGGTGAGCGGCTTGCTGGCGGCGATCATCAAGATCATCGCCACGATCACGGCCAGCATCATCACCGGCAGGTGCTCGGACATGCCGATGGCGGTGACGACGGAGTCGATGGAGAACACCGCGTCCAGCACCAGGATCTGGGCGACGACGGTGGCGAAGGCGGCGTAGGCGCGCTGGCCGCCGCTCTTGACGTGGTCCACGCCCTCCAGCCGCTCATGCAGCTCGTTGGTGGCCTTGAACAGCAGGAATACGCCGCCGCCCAGCATGATCAGGTCGCGGCCGGCGAAGCCCATGCTCCACAGGTAGAACAGCGGTTCGGTGAGGGTGACCAGCCAGGACACGCTGGCCAGCAGGCCCAGGCGCATCAGCAGCGCCAGCGACAGGCCGGTGACGCGGGCGCGGTCGCGCTGCTCGGGCGGCAGCTTCTCGGCCAGGATGGCCACGAAAATCAGGTTGTCGATGCCCAGAACGATTTCGAGAATGATCAGGGTCAGAAGGCCGAGCCAGGCGGCGGGGTCGGACAGCCACGATAAGTCCATGATGGAGTTTTGCGTTCCTTGTGCGGTAAAAATTCGATAAAAACGTTATAAGGATACCAAATGCCAACCCCGCCGGCAGGGGGAAAAACAACAACCCCCGCGAAAGGGCAGGGGTTGGCAGATTTTTGCGGCGGGGCGCATGGTTTGGGGAGCTTGCGCGGCCCCCTCTCCCCAAACCCCTCTCCCGCGAGGGGAGAGGGGCTTGCCGGCTGGAGAGGTCGATTACAAGCCGCCGTAGGAGTGCAGGCCGGACAGGAACATATTGACGCCGAGGAAGGCGAAGGTGGTGACGGCCAGGCCGATCACCGCCCACCAGGCCAGCGGCGCGCCGCGCCAGCCCTTGACCAAGCGGATGTGCAGCCAGATGGCGTAGTTCAGCCACACGATCAGCGCCCAGGTTTCCTTCGGGTCCCAGCTCCAGTAGCCGCCCCAGGCGTCCGCCGCCCACATCGCGCCCAGGATGGTGGCGATGGTGAAGAACAGGAAGCCGACCGAGATGGCCTTGTACATCATTTCGTCCAGCACCTCTGCCGCCGGCAGCCGGTCTTTCAGCCAGCCCTTCAGCGCCATCAGCTCGCCTATGCCCAGCATCGCCGCCAGCGCGAAGGCGCCGTAGCCGACGAAGTTGGCCGGCACGTGTATCTTCATCCACCACGATTGCAGCGCCGGGATCAGCGGCTGGATCTGGTGCGCCTGGCGATCAAAGCTGTACCACAGGATGAAACAGACGGTGGCGCTGATCACCGGCAGCACCAGCGCGCCGGCCTGGCGCACGGCGAACTTGGCTTCGTAGTAGAGGTACATCAGCGAGGTGATCAGACAAAACAGCACCATCACTTCGTACAGATTGGATACCGGAATGTGGCCGACGTCCGGCGCGATCAGATAGCTCTCGTACCAGCGGGTGAACAGGCCGGCGAAGCCCATCGCGGCGGCGGCCCAGGTCAGGCCGCTGCCCATGCGGTTAAGCTGCGGCGAGCGGCGCGCCAGCCCCAGCCAGTAGATGCCGGTGGCGAGGAAGAACAGCGTGCACATCCACATGATGGACGATTGGCTGGACAGCGCGTATTTGAGCCAGAAGGCTTTTTGGCCGCGCGTCAGATCGTGCTGGTAAAGCTGGATGGCGCCGAGGGAAATCACGCCCGCCAGCGGGAAGAACCATCGCCAGGCCTTCCAGAACCAGCCCAGCGCGATCAGGCCCAGCGCCGAGCCGGCGAGAATGCCTTGCTCGTAGCCGTCCATCGCCTGGTGGTAAAGCGTGAAGGCGTAGCCCGCCGCCGCCAGGATCAGCAGCGCGTAGCCCCAGTCCCAGCGGTCCAGCTTTTGCCAGAACGGGACGCGGTCGAAAGAGGAGGTTGCCAGTTCCATCATGGTCTCCGGGTCAACTGTTGGAGGGCGTCGAGATGACGCCGGAAATCTTGGTCCAGGTCGCGGTTATGCCGGTTGGAGGTCATGGCCACCCGCACTTGGCGGCCATTGACGCGCACCCACAGGCGCAGTTCGCGCACATAGAACATTAGCACGATGCCGAGCACCAGGAGCAGCGAACCGAGATAAACCAGGTTCTTGCCCGGCGAGCGGGTCAGCTGCAGGCCGGACGATTGCACCTGGTCGAAACCATCCAGCTGCAGGAACACCGGCGCGCCGTAATCGTGCAGGCCGCTGGCCGCCACCAGGCCGTCCAGCAGGAAGCGGTAGTGGGCGGCGTCGGCTTTCAGCTGCGGCGCGTGGGCCTGGTCGTCGGCCACCGCCATCACGTCTATCACCGCGCCTTGCAGGATCTTGATATAGGTCTGCGCCACCGCCTGGCGTTTGTCGGCCGGCACGCGCTCGTCCAGGAACTGCTCCAGGCCGGAGAAGCCGCCGTCGGCGAAGCGCTGCAGCACGCCCTTGACGCTGTCGCCGAACTGGCTGGCCAGCTTGGCGTCGATCACGCCGCCCTGGCGCGCCTTGTCGGTGGCGCGGCGGGCCACTTCGTCGTACAGCGCCGGGTTGCGCAGCGCGGCGTAGAGGCGCATGAAGCGGTCTATCTTCATGTCGTCGTCCAGCGGCAGGCGCAGGTACTGGAACGGTTCGGCCGGCGTTTTGCGCATGCCGGCCATCAGGTATTGGCCACCTTCCTGTTCCACCGGCGCCATGTAATGCAGGTATTCCACCGCCTGGCCCTGATTGTCGCGCAGCTTGAAGCTGATCGAGGGGCCGAAATTCTTCAGCGTTTTTTCCTGCCTCACCTCGCGCGCGTCATGCATGCGCTGGCCCATGGTGGGCGGAGCATCTTGCGGTTTGCCTATGTTCTCGATATTGAACACGCGCAGCTCGCCCATTTCCAGCGAGTATTCCTTGCCGTTGGCGCGCAAGGGCTGGGTGTTCATCGACACCGCTTGCAGGTCGGCCGGCGCGCCTTGCGGTTGGGCCAGGTTCCAGGCCTTGAAGCGCAGCGGCGAGCCGCCGTCGCCGAAGCTGGACTGGTAGATGGCGATGCCGTCGATGATCAGCGGGTGGTTGACCTTGACCGTGGCCTCTGTGATCTTGCCGCTGGCCTTGTCGGTGACCACGATGTCGCTGGCGAACAGCTTGGGCATGCCGTTGCTGTAGTAGTCGACGTGGAATTTCTTCAGCGACACGATGAAGGGCAGCTCCTGCACCAGATAGCCCTGCCCGGCGTTGAGGAAGGTGACATCGGCGCTCTTGCCTTCGGCGATGTCCACATTGCCGCGGAAGGACAGGTTGGCGCCGGACAGGCGGCTTTGCGCCGGAATCTGGCTTTGCGGGATGTTGCGGGTCTCCGGCACCACGCTGCCGAACAGCTCGCCCAGCTTCAGCGGCAGATTGCCGTCTATCAGGCCGCCGACGCAGATCACGATCAGCGCGATGTGGGCGCAGAAGTAGCCGAGCTTGCCGGCGGCGCCTTTCTTGGCGGCGATCAGCAGGCCGCCGTCGCGCGGCGTTTCGCGCCAGCGAAAGCCCTGGCCCTGCAGATAGGCCCGCACGGTGGCGATATCGGGCGCATCCGTTTCAAATGCCTGGCTGTGCGGCATCGCGGCCAGCGAGTTGTCGTTCGCCTTTTCGCGGTAGGAGCGCATCTGGCGGATGAAGCCCGGGCCGTTGCGGATGATGCACAGCGTGGTGGACAGCACCAGGAAGGCCAGGATGGTCAGGAACCAGGCCGAGTGGTAGACGTCGAACAGGCCCAGCTTCTCGAAAGCCTGGAACCAGAACTGGCCGAATTCGAAGGCGTAGTTGGGATAGGGCTCGTTCTGCTTGAGCACGGTGCCGACCACGGAGGCGATGGCCAGGATGGTCAGCAGCCCCACGGCGAAGCGCATGGAGCTGAACAACTCGTACAGGGCGTGGCGTATGGTTTGGCGTCGGTGGTTTTTCATGGTATAGAAGACAAAAAGGGAAGCCCGCTGCGAGCTTCCCTTTTGAGCGTGCCGGATGAGCGAAGTTGCGTCGGCGCTGGCGGAAGCGGAGGGGTATTTTCACCAACCGCTGCCGTCAAGGGTCGTCGCGCGGCTTAGCGCAGGCCGGAGATGTATTCCGAAACCGCTTTCATTTCGGCGTCGGTCATCCGGCTGGCGATATCGGCCATGATCTGGTTCTTGCGATCTGCGCCGGCTTTGAAGTCGGCCAGCTGCTTGGCGATATAGCCGGCGTGCTGGCTGCCGATGCGCGGGAACTGATCAGGCAGGCCCTTGCCGGCCGGGCCGTGGCAAGACATACAGGCCGGCACGTGGGTGGAGGCGTTGCCGACGCGGTAGATTTTGGCGCCCAGCGGCATCTGCTCCTTGTTGGCGGCTTCGCGGTCCTTCGGCTTTTGCTGGCTGAAGTAGGCGGAGACGTTGCGCATATCGTCTTCGGAAAGTGTGGCGGCCATGCCGAACATTGTCGGGTTTTTGCGTTCGCCGCTCTTGAAGGCTTTGAGCTGGCTGTACAGATATTGCGGATTCTGCCCCGCCAACGAGGGGTTGGCCGCGGCGACGCTGTTGCCGTCCGCTCCGTGGCAGGCTGCGCAGACGGTGTCTACGATCTGCTTGCCTTTAGTCGGGTCCCCTTTGGCCTCTGGGGCCGCTGCCAGCGCGTTGCCGGCCAGGGTCAGGGTTGCCAACGCCAACAGCACTTTACGTCTCATGGTCGCTCCTTTAGGGCGATGCCCTAAAATATCTGTAAAAGTAGCAATTCCAAACCTGTTATTCTATACCAATTGATTTCAACCTTACTACCATGTCGATTTTTCAGAACGCTCGATTTTATACCACCGTCAATCACATGAAGGATCTGCCGGCTACCCGCGCCGAGGTGGCATTCGTCGGCCGTTCCAACGCCGGCAAGTCCAGCGCCATCAACACGCTGGCCAACCGAACCCGATTGGCCTATGTGTCGAAAACGCCCGGCCGTACCCAGCACATCAACTTTTTCGAGTTGGGCGAGGAGCGTTTCCTGGTGGATTTGCCCGGCTATGGCTACGCCGAGGTGCCTGAAGCGGTCCGCGCCCACTGGGTGGAGCTGCTTGGCCGCTACCTGCAGACCCGACAAAGCCTGATCGGCCTTCTGTTGATTATGGACGCGCGCCACCCGCTTAAGGAGCTGGATCGCAGAATGCTGGAATTTTTCCGCACCACCAACCGTCCGGTGCATATCCTGCTGTCCAAAGCGGACAAGATGTCGCGCCAGGAACAGAACAAGGTGCTGGCGCTGGTGAAGCGCGAGCTGGCTGATTTTCCGGCCGTCAGCGTGCAGATGTTCTCCAGCCTGAAGAAAACCGGCGTGGATGAAGTGGAGGCGGTGGTGAAGGGCTGGTTCGACGCCCTGCCCGAGCCGGAAGAAGGCCCGCTGGAACTTTAAGCGGCGGACTTCGCCTAACTTGCAGGTGTTCACACCTCCCGCTTGGCTCCCTGAGCGGGGCCTGAATGGGATCATCCAGGCATTGCCCCGGCCATCGGCCGGGGTTTTTTATTGCTTGCGCGCAGCCGGAGGGCGGCTTGGAGCGCCGCGAGGGACGTGTCAGGCGGGGGCTTGGGCGGCGAGCGGGCAGCAAAAAAGGCGAAGGATGTCTCCTTCGCCTTTCGCCCTGTTGCCAAACGGGTTCAGCGGATAGCCGTCACAGACTGGTGATGACGGTTTCCACGTGCAGGTTCTCGGCGGCGCTGCGGACCGCATCATCGCTGGGGAAAGGCCCCAGGCGAACCTTGTACACGCCCTGCTGGTTGACGATGCCGAGCTTGGAGTCGTATTTGTCATCCAAGTCGGTCAAGGTCTTCTGCAGCAGCGCCTCGGCATTGGCCAAGGTGGTGAAGCTGCCTAGCTGCAGATACTTCGGACTGTCGCCCGCTCGCAACTGGCGCGGCTGGGTGGCCGGTTCGGCGGCGGCGGTCTGCACGGTGTCGTCGCTCGGCCAGACGCGATCGATCGCGATCTTGGCGCTGCCTTGCTTGATGAAGCCAAGCTTGTAGGCGGCGGCGAACGACAGGTCCATCAAGCGGCTCTTGTGAAAAGGACCGCGGTCGTTCACGCGCACCACTACCGATTTGCCGTTGCTCAGGTTGGTGACCCGGGCGTAGCTGGGAATCGGCAGCGTCGGATGCGCGGCTGTCATGGCGAACATATCGTATCGTTCGCCCGAGGTGGTCTTGCGACCGTGGAACTGCTTGCCGTACCAAGAGGCACGGCCTGTGGCGTGGTAAGGCTTTTCCCGCACATCGGGACGGAAGCTCATGCCCAGCGCCGAGTAGGGGAGATTGGCTGAACGGATCAGCGGCTCATCCTGCGGAACGGCGTCGGGAACCAGGTTCAGGTTGACCGGGATATGATCGGCCGGACCATCGTTCTGGAAATAAGCTCCGTTCTTGGCGACGGTTTTTTTGTTGCTCGGCAAAGTCGATTGGTTTGTGGCGCTGGCCGTCTTCACGGTGGAACAGGCCACAAGCACGAGACTGACAAATACAAGCCACAGCCATCGGAGAACAGGTTGCATAAACCTCCCTATGCTGTTGGGCCAACCTTGTGAGCTGCTATACCCCCCCTTCGAAACCGATCTGGCGCCAAGCCTCGAACACCGTTATCGCGACGGCATTGGAGAGGTTGAGGCTTCTCGACTCGGGACGCATCGGCAAACGAATCCTTTGCTGCGCCGGCAGGGCAGCCAGCACATCTTGCGGCAAGCCGCGGGATTCGGGACCGAACACAAACACGTCCCCGGGTTGGTAGGAAATCCGGTCATGGCGCGTGGCGCCTTTCGTCGTCGCGGCGAAAATCCGCCGTCCCTGAAGCGTCTGCAAGCAGGCAGACCAGTCTTCGTGAACGACGACGCGGGCATACTCATGATAGTCGAGTCCCGCGCGCCGCAACTTGGCGTCCTCGAGCGGAAAGCCCAAGGGTTTGACCAGATGCAGTTCACAGCCGGTGTTGGCGCATAAACGAATCACATTGCCCGTGTTGGGCGGGATTTCCGGCTGAAATAGAACAACAGTGAACATCGTTGGCAGGCTGGATTGTTCCAAGGAATCAAAATCTTGGTCAAGTTTTTGGGGAAAACGCCCTGGCGAGCACCCATCCATCGACCCGTTTCGCCCCCTGTTTTTTGAGCATTTTGGCAAGCTCGGACAGGGTGGCGCCACTGGTCGCGACATCGTCGACGATGGCAATGCAAAGCCCGTCGCAGCGGCGTTTTACGCCGAATGCATGGCGCACGTTTTTTCGTCTTTCGGCGAGGTCAAGCGAGGCTTGCGGCAATGTGTTGCATTTTCGCCAACACAGATTGTCCGAAAAACGGCCGTCTATTGTAACAGCGAATGCTTCGGCAAGCTCGGAACTCTGATTGAAGCCCCTTTTCGCAAGTCGTTCATTTGCCAATGGAACGGGGATGACAAGGTCGTATTTCGGGGCTTTCGAGCGGGCGAACTCGCAGAACAGATTTGTCAATACTCCTGATAATTGTAACTGGCGACCGTATTTGAAAGCGTAAATTAGGCTATTCAGGGGGTAGCCAAATAGATAAGGAACGTGTAGGGCATCGAAATGCGGCGGGGCAGTCTGGCAACGCCCGCATAAAACCTGGCCCGGGCTGGGGTCGGCGCAACGCGGGCAGTGCGCGTCCGGCAGCTTGGGCAGCATGGAGAGACATGGCGAACACAAGCCGGCATGGCTATTTGTTGCGCCGCATAGTACACATTTCTGCTTAATAATTGAGCATCTGTCAATTATTGATCTTGCCTTGTTTGACAGCATGGCGTGATCCGCTCCAAGATTTGCCCGCCTGTTCTTTTGGCTGCATGACAAAGCGATTTTTTGTCATGCAGAATGAAACCCGCTTTCAGGAGCATATGATGCAAATCGCAACGATGGAGTTCAAACGCCCGGCCTCGCCGCATCCGGAACGCGCCAATTGGAGCGTGGACGAAGTGGAGGCGCTGCTCAGTCTGCCATTCATGGAGCTGGTGTACCGCGCGGCGGAAATCCATCGCCAGTTTTTCGATCCGGCCAAAGTCCAGCTGTCCACGCTGGTGTCGATCAAGACCGGCGGCTGTCCGGAGGATTGCGGCTACTGCTCGCAATCGGTCCATCACGACACGCCGGTGGCGGATCAGCCGATGATGACGGTTGACGAGGTGGTGGCGGCGGCCAAATTGGCCAAAGCCAACGGCGCCGGCCGCTTCTGCATGGGCGCGGCTTGGCGCGGTCCGAAGGACGCCGATCTGCAAAAGACGCTGGACATGGTCAAGCAAGTCAAGGCCCTGGGGCTGGAGACCTGCGCCACTTTCGGCCTGCTGCGCGACGGCCAGGCCGAGCGATTGAAAGACGCGGGGCTGGACTACTACAACCACAATCTGGATACGGCGCCGGACAAGTACGCCGACATTATCCAGTCGCGGGAGTACGAGGATCGGCTGGATACGCTGGGCAAAGTGCGCAAGGCTGGGCTGTCGGTGTGCTGCGGCGGCATCGTCGGCATGAATGAAACGCGGCGCGAGCGCGCCGGGCTGATCGCGCAGCTGGCGAATCTGGACCCGCAGCCGGAGTCGGTGCCGATCAACAATCTGGTGCCCATCGTCGGCACGCCTTTGTCGGGCGCGGACAGGCTGGATTGGACCGAATTTGTCCGCACCATCGCCGTGGCGCGCATCACGATGCCGAAAAGCTACGTCCGGCTGTCCGCGGGCCGCCGCGAGCTGGATGAGGCGGCGCAGGCATTATGTTTCCTGGCGGGCGCGAATTCCATTTTTTATGGCGATAAATTGCTGACGACCGGCAATCCCGATGTCGAAGCGGATCGCAATTTGTTAAGCAAGCTTGACCTGTCCGCGCAACAATAAACAGTTGTTAGCAATTCCTTGTGCGGCACAGTTTGCGAAACTATATATAGTGGACGATACCGGCGCGATGCGTCGGTTCGGTCAACAACATATATAAAGAGAGTGCACCTCATGCGCTTACAAGACCTGTCCGCAGCCCTGCTGGATCTGGACGCCAGCCACCGTCTTCGTCGCCGCGCGGCCTTGGAGTCGCCGCAAGGCGTCGATGTCGTGATCGACGGCAAGGAATACTACGCTTTCGCCAGCAATGATTATCTTGGCCTGGCCGATCATCCCGCGCTGGTGAGCGCCGTGCAGCAAGGCGCGGATCGCTGGGGCGCCGGCAGCGGCGCCTCGCATCTGGTCGCCGGCCACAGCCAGGCGCACGAGGAGGCGGAGCGCGCGCTGGCGGGTTTTGTCGGCCGCGAGGCCGCTTTGCTGTTCGGCTCCGGCTATATGGCCAATCTGGCGGTGATCACCAGCCTGGTCGGCCGCGGCGACGCCGTGTTCGCAGACAAGCTCAACCATGCCTCGCTCAACGACGGCTGCCTGTTGTCGCGCGCCGATTTCCACCGCTTCGCCCACAATGATCTGGCGCAATTGGAGCGCTTGTTGAGCGAGAGCCAGGCGCCGACCAAGCTGATCGCCGTGGATGCGGTGTACAGCATGGATGGCGATGTCGCGCCCCTGCCTGAGCTGCTGGCCTTGGCGGAGCGCTACGACGCCTGGCTGTATGTCGACGACGCGCATGGCTTCGGCGTGCTGGGCGCAGGCCGCGGCTCTTTGGCCGAGCGCGACCTGAACAGCGAGCGCATCATCTATATGGCCACCCTGGGCAAGGCCGCCGGCTTGTCCGGCGCCTTTGTGGCGGGCGTGAAGCCTGTGATCGATTGGTTGATCAACAAGGCGCGCACCTATATTTTCACCACGGCGATGCCGCCGGCGCTGGCCGCGGCCATTCCGGTCAGCCTGCGCTTGATCCGCGAAGGCGAGGAGAGGCGCGAGCGCTTGCGGCAATTGATAGCCGTTTGCCGTGAGCGCCTGCCGGCATCCTGTTCCACCGGGTCTGCGACTCCTATCCAGCCCGTCATCGTCGGCAGCGATGAGAAGGCTGTCGCCATCGCGCAGATTTTGCGCGACAACGGCTTTTGGGTCCCGGCCATCCGTCCGCCGACGGTGCCGGAAAACGGCGCGCGGCTGCGGATTTCCTTGTCGGCGGCTCATGAGCCGAGCCAGCTCGAAGCCTTGCTGGACAGCTTGATACCTTTATTGACGGCATAAGCCCCGCAGGCGCGCGGTCGCCGGGTCTGTTGATCTCAGCCGACGGTTTGGCACTTGTGCCAAACCGTCGGCTGAGGACTTTCTGCGGGATTCGTACTACGATAATGACATGAATGGTACGGTCGATGATGTTCTGAACTCTGAGCGGGCGGCAGTGCTGGCCCTGAGCCTGCTGCAGCGGGAGGGAGGCTTGTCGGCCGCCGCCGTATGGAGCCGATTGGGCGAGACGTGGCAACGGCTGGCGAGTTTTGGCGCGGCCGATGCCTTGCCGGTGGCGGACGCGCTGGAGCATGGCCGCTTGCCGGGGCCCGATGGCGGCGCGCTGCCTATCCGCATCGGAGAGCGCTCGCTAGGCTGGCTGATCTGGCGCGGCAAGGCGCCGCAAAGCGTGGACGAAATCGCCGCCTTGTTGAGCGGCCATCTGCAAAGCGCGGTGTTGCAGGCCGAACAGGCGGCGGCGCGCGTTTCCAATGAAACCATGCTGGAAATCAGCTTGCTGGCCGGCGAAAGCCCTTCGCTGGAACGCTTGCTGCCGCGTCTGCATCGCTTGATGGCGCGGCTGATGGACGCCAGCAACTTCTATATCGCCTTGTTGGATGACGACGGCGCCTGCTTGCACTTCCCTTTTTATGTGGATAGCCGCGTCGAGCCGCCGCCGGCGGAGCGCATGTTTCCCTTGGATGGCCAGGATGGCTCTTTGACCGCCTGGCTGATCCGCGGCGGCAAGCCGGTGGCGCTGACGCGGGAGCGGATTTTGGAGGTCTGCCGGGATGCGGGCCTGGAGCGCCCCATCGATCTGCCCTTGTGCTGGATGGGCGCGCCGCTGGTCAGCGTCGGCGGCAATCTGATCGGCGCGGTGGTGCTGCAGCAATACGAGAACCAGCCGCCCTTGACCTCGGCCGAACAGCTGATGTTCATGTTCGCCGCGCGCCATATCGGCTTCGCGCTGGATAGGGTCAGATATCGAGGCCAGCTTGAGCGCCAGGTCTGGTTGCGCACCAGCGAGCTGGAGGGGGCCAACGCCAGGCTGCGGGCCGAAGTGGCCAGCCGCAAGCGCGCCGAGAAATTCCAGGATGTATTGTTCCGCATCGCCGAGTTGTCGAATACCAGCCTGTCGCTGGAGGCCTTCCTCAGCGGCCTGCACCGTTTGCTGGGGGAGATGGTGGCGGCGCGCAATTGCCTGGTCGCGCTGTACGATATGATCAATGACCGGATCAGCTTCCCTTATTGCGCCGATGAATATGCGGTGCAGATCAAGCCGCGCAAGCCCGGCAAGGGCTATATCGAGCAGGTGTTGCATAGCGGACGGCCGCTGCTGGTGGACCCATATAGCCATCTCGCCAATCAGGAGCAGGAGGAAAGCGGCGCGCAGCCCAAGAGCTGGCTGGGCGTGCCGCTGTATTGCGGTCATGAACTGCTGGGCGTGCTGGCGGTGCAGAGTTACGAGAGCGAGGTTGTCTACACCTTCCGCGACCAGGAGGTGCTGGAGTTCGTCGCCAACAATATCGGCGCGGCCTTGGCGCGGGTGCGGGCGCTGGAAAGCCTGCAAAAAGCCTATGCCGAGCTGGAGCAGCGGGTGCGCGAGCGCACCAGCGAGCTGGACGCGGTCAATGCCCAGCTGGAATTCGACAGCCTGCACGATCCGCTGACCAAGCTGCCTAACCGCAATTATTTCGCCAAGACCATGCGCCGCGCCTGGGACGCCTATGTGTCAGGCAAGGGCGACCGCTTCGCCGTAGTGTTCATCGACCTGGACCGCTTCAAGCTGGTCAACGACACGCTGGGCCATCTGGCCGGCGACCACCTGCTGTTCGAGGCCGGCGCCCGCATCCGCTCCTGCTTGCGGCATTATGATTTCCTGGCCCGGCTGGGCGGGGACGAATTCGCCGTGCTGATGTTCGGCATGGAGGCGGCGGAGGAGTGCGAGATCATCGCCCGCCGCATCGTCGGCGAATTCGAGCGGCCGGTGATCCTGGCCGGACGCGAGGTGTTTTCCACCGCCAGCGTCGGCGTGGTGCTGGCCGACCGCGAGCATTACCGCAAGGCCGATGATCTGCTGCGCGACGCCGACCACGCGATGTATTGCACCAAGCAACAGGGCCGCCAGGGCTACACCCTGTTCAGCCACCAGTTGCGCATAGATCAGGCCGATCAATTGGCCTTGGAGACGGAGCTCAGGCGCGCGCTGGAGGAGGAGAGCCAGCTGGTGCCTTACTACCAGCCTTTTATCGAAGCGGAAACCGGCAAGCTGGCGGGTTTCGAATCGCTGGTGCGCTGGCAGCATCCGCAGCGCGGCTTGATCTCGCCCGGCGTGTTTCTTCCCATCGCCGAGGAGAGCGGGCTGATCACCCGGCTGGACCGCTACATGCTCAACGCCGCCTGCGCCCAATTGCAGGCCTGGCGGGCAGAGGGGCAGGTCGGCGAGCACATCTCGCTGCACATCAATCTGTCGTCGGCCAATTTCCATGATCCGGACCTGGTAGGCTGGATAGGCGAGCGCATCGCTTACTACCAGCTGCCGCCGGCCATGCTGCATCTGGAAATCACCGAGAGCGCGCTGATCGATCAACCCGAAACCGCCGCCACGGTGATGCAGGCCTTGCACGCGCTGGGGGTGAAGCTGGCGTTGGACGATTTCGGCACCGGCTATTCGGCGCTGTCCTATTTGCACCGTTATAAATTCGATGTGCTGAAGATAGACCAGTCCTTCGTGTTCGAGCTGGAGCACAAGGAGGAGTCGGCCGCCATCGTCCGCGCCATCCTGGCGCTGGCCAGCGCCCTGGGGCTGGATGTGGTGGCGGAGGGCGTGGAGACCGCCAGTCAGCTGGCCATCTTGCGCGAGATGCGTTGCAGCAAGCTGCAAGGCTTTTATTTCGCCGCGCCGGCGCCGGGCTGGAACATAGACTGGGAGCGGCTGGCGCGCTTCGAACGGGATATCCGCAGTGTGGCGTGACTGGTCCACCCGCTTCAACCGCTGGCGCTACGATCTGTACGCGCCGCTTTACGACAAGGTCGCCCAGGGTTTCGCCGCCGCGCGCCGCCGCTCCATAGGCTTGCTCAACCCGCAGCCCAATGAGCAGGTGCTGCTGCTGGGCGCGGGCACCGGCCTGGATCTGGACTTCCTGGTGCGCTGCCGCCACATCACCGCCATCGACATCGCGCCGGCCATGCTGGCGCAGCTGCGCGAGCGGGCGGCCAAACTGGGCGTGGAGGTGAGGGCCGAAGTGATGGACGGCCATCAGCTGGCGTTTCCCGATGCGAGCTTCGACGCCGTGGTGCTGCATCTGGTGTTGGCGGTGATTCCCGATCCGCAGGCCTGCATCCGCGAGGTGGAGCGGGTGCTCAAGCCGGGCGGCCACGTGGCGGTGTTCGACAAGTTTCTGGCCGACCGCAAGCGCGCGCCCTTGTGGCGGCGCGCCGGCAATTTGCTGGCCCGCGCGGTGGCCACCGACATCAACCGCCGCCTGGGCGATATCGTCGCCGTCACACAACTGCAACGGATTCACGACGAAGATGCCGGTCTGGGAGGTTTCTTTCGTATCGCGCTCTTGCGAAAATAGCGTTTTCCCCCATTTGTTTGCACATGGATCTTTTCGTCGAAACGCTGGGCCAGGGCCCGGACGTGGTGATGCTGCATGGCTGGGGCTTGCACGGCGGCGTGTTCGCCCGCGTGGCCGAGCAGCTGTCGGCGCGCTTTTGCGTGCATCTGGTGGATTTGCCCGGCCATGGGGCCTCGCCGGCGCTGGCGCGCTTCGACGCCGACGCGGTGGCCGACATCATGGCGGCGCATTTCCCCTTGCCGGCGCATGTGGTGGGCTGGTCGCTCGGCGGCCTGATCGCCCAGCATTGGGCGGCGCGGCATCCGGAGCAGGTCAAGAGCCTATCGCTGATTGCCAGCAGTCCGCGCTTCGTGCGCGACGCCGGCTGGCCGCACGCGCAGGAACGCAAATCGATAGAAGCCGTCGCGCAAAGCCTGGACGGCGCTTTCGAGCAGACGCTGGAGCGTTTTCTCGCCTTGCAGATGATGGGCGCGCCAGCGGCGCGCGACACCTTGAAAGCCTTGCGCGAAACCTTGTTCTCGCATGGCCGGCCGCAAGGCTTGCTGCCGGCGCTGGAACTGTTGCTGGAGGCGGATGCCCGTTCGCTGTCCGGCCGCATTGCCTGCCCCACGGCGTTGTTCTACGGCGCGCGCGACGCCATCACCCCCATCGGCGCCGGCCGCTGGCTGGCCGAGTCGCTGCCCGACGCCGTCCTTTACGAATTCCCGCAAGCGTCGCACGCGCCCTTCCTGTCGCATGAACAGGATTTTGTGCGCGCGCTTGCCGAGCATCTGGAAACCCAGGCATGAGTGAAGCGTTTTACACCGACAAGGCGCGCGTGCGCGCCTCGTTTGAAAAGGCCGCGGCCAGTTACGATTCTGCCGCCGTGCTGCAGCGGGAAGTCTCCGACCGCATGGCCGAGCGTCTCGATTACATCAAGCATCAACCGGCGCTGATTCTGGATGCCGGCGCCGGCACCGGCTACGGCGCGGCGCAATTGCGCGAGCGCTATCCGCAGGCGCGGGTGCTTGAGCTGGATCTGGCGCACGCCATGCTGCTGGCCTCGCGCGAGCGCGGCCGCGCCGGCGAAGGCCTGCTGAAGAAATTGTTCAAGCCCAGCCCGCCGTGGCAGGTCAACGCCGACATCGAAAAGCTGCCGCTGGCCGATAGCAGCGTGGACATGATCTGGTCCAATCTGACCATCCAGTGGATCAACGTGCCGGACAAGATGTTTGCCGAGCTACGCCGGGTATTGAAGCCGGATGGCCTGCTGATGTTCTCTACGCTGGGGCCGGATACCTTGTCCGAGCTGCGCGATGCTTTCGGCGGCGTGGACGGCGCCACCCACGTCAACCAGTTCATCGACATGCACGATATCGGCGACGCGCTGATGCGCGCCGGTTTCGCCGAGCCGGTGATGGACATGGAAAAGATCGTGTTAACCTATGACAATGCCAAGTCGGTGATGCGAGATCTGAAAGCCATCGGCGCGCACAACGCCACCGCCGGCCGCGGCCGCGGCCTGATGGGCAAGGAGGCCTGGCGCAAGGTGGAGGAGGCGTACGAGCGCCACCGCCGCGACGGCAAGCTGCCGGCCAGTTACGAGGTGGTGTACGGCCATGCCTGGAAGGGCACCGGCAAGAAGCTGGCCAAAATGAGCGATGACGGCCGGCAAGTGATCGAATTCGTCAAGAAAGTGCCGAAGGCCGACTAAATGGGAACCGACGGCGCGTACAGGAGTCTGCTGAATGCATGTGGAAGTCCGCAGCGCCCGTCCCGATGACGCGGCTTGTCTGGCCGCCTTGTCGATACAGGTGTGGCTGAACACTTATTTGATCGGCGGCGGCATCCGCCGCGGCATTGCCGATTATGTGTTGTCCGAGTTCACGCCGGAAAAGTTCGAGGCCTTGATCGCCGATCCGGCGCAGCATCTGCTGCTGATGGAGGATGACGGCCATCTGCTCGGCTACGCGCAAATGAAATTGGACAGCGCCTGCCAGGACTGCGACTTCCCGACGGTGGAAGTGGAGCGGCTCTATCTGCTGGAAAGCCATACCGGGCAAGGATTGGGCAAACGCCTGTTGAACGCGGCGCGGCAATGGGCGAGCGCCCAGGCGGGGCAGCCGCGCTTGTGGCTGACGGTATGGCATGGCAACGCGCGCGCCATCGCCTTTTACCAGCGGGTGGGCATGCCGGTGCATGGCGAAACGTATTTCGAATTGGAGGGCGCGCGGCATCTCAATTATGTGATGCTCGATCCCGCGCCTGTTGCGGCGGCCGCAGAGGCCGCCATCGTGTAAAAGACTGATGGAATCATGATTAGCAATCGAGCTGTACGTCCTTGGCTGCTGGTTGGCGTCGCCGCCATGCTGGCGGCCTGCACCACCAATCCCATTAACAGCAATGTCGAGACCGCGCCGAAGACGCCGGCCAAAGTCAAGGTCGGCCTGGCCTTGGGCGGCGGCGCAGCCAAGGGTTTCGCCCATATCGGCGTGATCAAGGTGCTGGAAGCGGCCGGCATCGAGCCGGAAATCATCACCGGCACCAGCGCCGGCAGCGTGGTGGGCAGCCTGTACGCCTCCGGCATGACCGGCATGCAGCTGCAGGCCAAGGCGATGACGCTGGGCGAGTCCGAGCTGACCGACTGGACCTTGTCCAGCAAGGGCGTGCTCAAGGGCGAGAAGCTGCAGAGCTGGATCAACGCCCAGGTCGGCAACCGGCCGCTGGAAAAACTGCCCAAGTCGCTGGGCGTGGTGGCCACCGAGCTGGACTCCGGCCGCAAGGTGGTGTTCCGCACCGGGAACACCGGCCAGGCGGTGCGCGCTTCCGCCAGCATTCCCAATGTGTTCCTGCCGGTGAAGATAGGCAACAAGAGCTATGTCGACGGCGGCCTGGTCAGCCCGGTGCCGGTCAGCGCCGCGCGCGAGATGGGCGCGCAGTTCGTCATCGCTGTGGACATCACCGCTCGTCCCAAAGCGGGCAAGGCCACCGGTTTCTTCTCCATGCTGGACCAGAGCCTCAACATCATGAACGGCCCGGTGCTGGCGCAAGAGCTGAAGCAAGCCGACGTGGTGATCCAGCCCAAAGTGCTGAGCATAGGCTCGGCCGATTTCGAGGCGCGCCACCAGGCGATTCTGGAAGGCGAGAAGGCGGCGCAGCAGATGTTGCCGCAAATCCGCAAATTGTTGCAGCAGAAAAGCTTGGCGCTGGCTAAATAATTGATTGAGCAGCGGAATTGATATGCATGGCCGCAGGCCGGAGGCGCAGGTTTCCGGCCTGCGGCTTATCTGGATCGCCAAATGGGAGCTCGCATGATCAAATTGCACGGTGTGCCTTTTTCGCCCTACTGCATCAAGGTAAAGATCGCCTTGCTGGAGAAAGGCGTCAATTTCCAGGAAGTGCTGGCCCTGCCCTCGCAGGAGGATGGACTGCTGGAAAAAAGCCCGATGGGCAAAATCCCCTTCGTCGAGATCAATGGGCGGCCTTTGGCCGAGTCCACGGTCATCCTGGAGTGGCTGGAGGACGCCTATCCCACCGCCTCGCTGTTGCCGCCGACGCCGAATGGCCGCGCGCTGGCGCGCGAACTGATGATGATGCTGGAACTGTACGTGATGCAGCCCAGCAGCAAGCTGGTTCATCACATGCTGCGCGGCACCCGGCCGGATCCGGCGCTGTGCGAGGAAGTGAAACCGGCGCTGGCGCGCGGCATCGCCGCGGTGGCGTCGCTGGCGCAGCAAAAGCCCTGGCTGGCGGGCGAGGATTTCAGTTTCGCCGATTTGAGCGCAGCAGGCGTGCTGCCGGTGGTGTCGCGCGTGAGCAAGAGTTTTTTGGGCGAGGATATGACCGAGCGGCTGGAAGGCTGTCGCGATTATCTGCAGCGCCTGGGCGGCCGCGCCAGCGTGGCCCGGACCTGGGCGGACCGCGACGCGGCATTGGCCGCCTTGATGGCGCGCCGCGACTAGCGTTTGGCGTTCCCGCCACAGCGCAGGCGGCGGGAGCGCGCGCCAGGCGGGCGGCAGTTGACAGCTAGCCTGTGTTAGAGCCTAAACTCCAATCGAGTGTTTGCTCGTTTCGGGAGAGGGGCTGTCGATGAAATTTCCGGTGGAGTTGATCCTGCTGGCGCTGGTGCCGGTGTTCTTGCTGTTTGTCGGCTGGGAGCTGTGGCATTTGCAGCGGCAGGGCAGGCTGGGCCTGTACGACTGGCGCGATTCGCTATGCTGCGCGGCGCTGGGCCTGCTGCACCAAGGCGCGGACAAGCTGGCCTGGGTGCTGGTGTTGCCTGTATATGGCTGGCTGTATCAGCATCACCGCCTATTCGATATCCCCGCCGCCGGCTGGAGTTTTTTCCTGCTGTTTCTGGGCCAGGATTTTCTTTACTACTGGTTCCACCGCGTCAGCCACCGGGTGCGGTGGCTGTGGGCGGCGCACAGCGTCCATCACAGCTCCACCCGGATGAACTTCACCACCGCTTTCCGCCAGAGCCTGATGTATCCGTTGGCGGGCATGTGGGCCTTCTGGCTGCCGCTGGCCTGGATAGGCTTTCCGCCGGAGCAGGTGGTGGCGACGGTGCTGCTCAATCTGGCTTTTCAATTCTTCGTCCACACCCAGACCGCGCCCAAGCTGGGCTGGCTGGAATATGTATTCAACACGCCTTCCATCCACCGCAGCCATCACGCTAAAAATCCGCGCTATATCGACCACAACTACGCCGGCGTGCTGGTGATCTGGGACCGCTTGTTCGGCACCTATGTCGAAGAATGGGATAGCGATCCCTGCGACTACGGCACGGTGAAGCCGGTGAACAGTTTCAATCCCTTATGGGTCAGCGTGGTGGAGTGGCGGGACATGCTGGCTGAGGCCTGGCGCGCCGACAATTGGCGCGATCGTTTGACCTTGCTGTTCGGTCCGCCGGAAGCGGCCGAGGCGGTGGCGAGCAAGCCGCTGCCCGCCGCCACCCGCGCCTCGGCATAGGGCGGCTGGCCCAAAGGGCGCCTCGTAGCCGCGTGCGATGCGCGGGGTGTCGGAATGCCCGGTGCGACCGGGCTTCCGACCTACGAAGCTCGCCAGCGTCAGATCAGCAGCTTGCCGTCTTTGGCCGGCAGGGTCTTGCCTTCCGGCTTCTCATCCATCCGCACCGTGCCGGTTTTGCCGTCCAGCGAGTAGCGGACGTTGTAGCCCACCACTTTTTCGCTATCGACATTTTCGGTATTGCAGATGGTCTGCGTGCTGGTGACCTGATCGCGCTGCTGCATGCCTTCCTGCACCTTGTTGCCCGCCAGGCCGCCGGCCAGCGCGCCGACCACGGTCGCGACCTTCTTGCCGTTGCCGCCGCCTACCTGATTGCCCAACAAGCCGCCGACCACGCCGCCCAGCACCGAGCCGGCGATGCGGTTGTTGTCCTGCACCGGCGCCTGATGCGTCACTTGTTCCTGATGGCAGACCTGCTTGGGCGTACTGACGGTTTCCTTGATCGGCGTCACGCCCAGCACCTTGGCGTAGCTGGCGTGGACCGGCTTGGGTTTGGCCGCTGGTTTGGCCTGGGCAGCGGCGGCTACGGGCGCGGCGACAGCTGCGGCGGCGATAGGAGCGGCCGTGGCCGCGGTAGCGGTTTGGCCCAGCGCGGAGGAGGCGCTGCTGGGCGCCAGCGCTTGCGCGGTCGGCGCGGAGGCTTGGGCAAGCGGCGCACTGGCGGCGATGGCCGCGGCAGGAGCGGCAGGAGCGGCAGGAGCGGCAGGAGCGGCAGGCTTCAAAGCCTGGATGCCGGCTACGCCGATGGCGCCGAGCGCGATGCCGCCGCCGAGCACGCTGGCGATCAATACGGATTGTTTCATGTTGGGCTCCCTGATGTGGATGATGGCACTGTTGGCCATTTCAAAGCTCTGACTGTGGACGATAGCGGGAGGTTGCATGGGCTTTGTGCATGTTTTGTCACCGCAGGTAACCGAATTTTTCAGCGATGCTTTTGGAATGATGATTAAGGCGCTGGATTGCATCTCGCTTGCTACGACAGCGTAGCGCGCGCGCAGAATCATGCATTGTGGATGGCTAGACAGTGGCGCGGTGCGCCAGGCACGCAGAATGTCGAACAAGTTGCCGACAGCAGGGGGTTTGAGATGGAAATTCGCAGGATGATGGGTGGTTTTGTGCAATATTTCCTGTTAAATTTCAAATTAATTGAAATTTAATATATAAAAAATACTGCATTAGTCATAATTTGGATATTTTATTCGATTGCGCGGGTTTGACGATGCTCGGCTCGCAATGATTAGATGGAGCCTAGAAAATCAGATGGCTTGACCATCTTCCGACACTAAGGAGATCTCTCTTGAGCGAATCCAGCACAGGTTTGAAGCGCGAGCTGAAAAACCGCCACATCCAGCTGATTGCGCTTGGCGGCGCGGTCGGCACCGGTTTATTCCTTGGATCGGCCAGCGTATTGAAGGCGGCCGGTCCCTCGATGATTCTCGGCTATGCCATCGCCGGTCTCATCGCGTTCATGATCATGCGCCAACTGGGCGAGATGGTGGCCGAAGAGCCGGTGGCCGGCTCGTTCAGCCATTTCGCTTATCGCTATTGGGGCCGTTTCCCCGGTTTCCTGTCCGGCTGGAACTATTGGGTGCTGTATGTGCTGGTGAGCATGGCCGAGCTGACCGCGGTCGGCGCCTATGTCCAGTACTGGTGGCCGCATGTGCCGTCCTGGGCCACCGCGCTGGTGTGCTTCGTCTGCATCAACGCCATCAACCTCGCCAATGTCAAATCCTATGGCGAGTCCGAGTTCTGGTTCGCCTTGATCAAAGTGGCGGCGGTGATCGGCATGATCGTGTTCGGCGCTTATCTGCTGATTTCCGGCACCGGCGGCCCGCAGGCTTCCATCTCCAATCTGTGGAATGACGGCGGTTTCTTCCCGCACGGTTTCAGCGGCCTGTTCATGATGATGGCGGTGATCATGTTCTCCTTCGGCGGCCTGGAGTTGATAGGCATGACCGCGGCGGAAGCTTCCGACCCGCAGAAGACGATCCCGAAGGCGGTGAACCAGGTGATCTACCGCATCCTGATCTTCTACATCGGTTCGCTGGTGGTGCTGTTGTCGCTGTTCCCGTGGAGCAAGGTGGCGGCCGGCGGCAGCCCCTTCGTGATGATCTTCGAGCAGATCGGCGCCGGTTTCACCGCGCATGCGCTGAACTTCGTGGTGCTGACCGCCGCGCTGTCGGTGTACAACAGCGGCGTGTACGCCACCAGCCGCATGTTGTTCAGCCTGGCTGAGCAGGGCAATGCCCCGGCTGGACTGAAAAAGCTGGACAAGCGCGGCGTGCCGGTGAACGCCACCATCGCGTCCGCCATCGCCACCTTCGCTTGCGTGATCCTGAATTATCTGTTGCCGGGCGAGGCGCTGGGCCTGTTGATGTCGCTGGTGGTGGCCGCGCTGGTGACCAACTGGGCGATGATCAGCCTGACCCACCTGAAGTTCCGCCGCGCCAAGGCGGGCCAGCAGACGGTATTCCCGTCCTTCATGTTCCCGGCGGCGAACTGGATCTGTCTGGCGTTCATGGTGATGATTCTGGGCATCCTGCTGTTCACGCCGGGCATGTCGGTTTCGGTCTATGCCTTGCCGATCTGGCTGGGCGTGCTGTGGGTGGCTTACCGGATGAAGCGCTCGCCGGCCGCGCCGCAGTTGGCGCGCGAAAACGCCTGAGCGCGGCGGCCAAAAGCGCATGCCGGGCTTGACGGACCCTCGTTCAAACCGGCATGCTGTAAAAACGATGCAAACGAAACTCTCCTTCTCCTCCAATCGCAAAGCGTGGTGGCGCCGCTAAACGGCGCGCCAGGGGAGAGTGTTTGTTTTTTCCAAGGCCGCCGCACAGGGCGGCCTTGTTGTATCCAGTCTCACCCCATGCGGCGGCAGCTTCAGCTAGTTCAGGAGTAGCCATGCAACGCATGCAGTGGGGCTCGCGCCTCGGTTTTATTCTCGCCTCAGCCGGCGCCACCGTCGGCCTGGGTTCGATCTGGAAGTTTCCTTACGTCACCGCGATGAATGGCGGCGGCGCTTTCCTGTTGGTTTATCTGGCATTCACCTTTACCTTGGGCCTGGCTTTGCTGCAGGCGGAACTGGCCATCGGCCGCGCGGCCGGCTGCGGCGCGGTGGGCGCGTTCGCCCGGCTGGGCTCGCGGCGCTGGAAACTGCTGGGCTACAGCGGCGTGTTGTGCTGCTTCCTGGTGTTTTCGTTTTACAGCGTGGTGGGCGGCTGGACGCTGGGCTATCTGCGGCGCGCGCTGGACGGCCGCGTGATGAACGGCGATCTGGCCGAGCTGGGCGGTTTGTTTGGCCAGTATGTCGGCAATCCCGCCGAGTCGCTGGCCACCCATGCCTTGTTCGCGGCGCTGACGCTGCTGGTAGTGATGGGCGGGGTGCAAAAAGGCATCGAACGGGCCGGCAAGGCCTTGATGCCGCTATTGTTTCTGCTGATGCTGGGGCTGATCGCGCGTTCGCTGACCTTGCCGGGCGCGCAGGCTGGCGTGGAGGCCTTGTTCCGGCCGGATTTTTCCAAGCTGACGCCGGCCATGCTGGTGGAGGCGCTGGGATTGGCCTGCTTTTCCCTGTCGGTCGGGGCCGGCTGCATGTTGGCCTACGGCTCTTATTTGGGCCGGGACGCGCGGCTGGGCAACTCCGCGCTGTGGGTGACCGGGTTGACCGCGCTGACCTCGGTATTGGCGGGCTTGATGATTTTCCCCGCCATCTACGCTTTTGGACTGGATCCTCAGGCCGGCCCGGGGCTCACCTATATGGTGATGCCGGCGGTGTTTAATCATCTGCCTTACGGCCAGCTGTTTGCGGTGCTGTTCTTCGCCTTGCTGCTGATGGCGGCGCTGACCTCGGCGGTTTCGCTGTTGGAAGTGGTGGTGGTGTTGCCGATAGACGAGTTCGGCGTCAGCCGGCGCAAGGCCACGCTGCTGGTGACCGCGCTGGTGTTTCTGGCCGGCATTCCGGCGGCGCTGTCCTTTGGGCCGCTGGCCGAGTACAAGTTGTTTGGCCGCAATGCCTTCGAGTTGATGGATTACGCGGCCTCCAATGTCCTGCTGCCGCTGGGCTGCATCGGCACCGCGCTGTTTGCCGGGCGCGTCGCCTGGCCGGCGGTTAGCGCTGAGCTGAGCTTGTCCGCGCTGGCGGCGGCGCTGATGCGAGCCGCCTGCCGCTGGCTGGCGCCGTTGTTGATCGGCATGGTGCTGGTCTACAACCTATAACAGCCAGCGCAGCAGGCCGTAGACGACGAAGCTGATCACGATGGCGAGCAGCGTCTTGCCGTTTTTCCAGGCCACGGCGATGGATACCAGGGTGCCGATCAAATACGCATTGCGCCAGGACAGGTCGATGTGGCCGGCCGGCGCCAGCGCCATCGGCGCGATCAAGGCGGACAGCACCGCCGCCGGCACATAATGCAGCGCGCGGTTGAGCCAGTCGGGAAAGGCCAGCCGGTGGCCGAACACCAGGAAGCTGGAGCGGATGGCCAGCGTGCAGGCCAGCATGCCGGCTATCATCAGCCAGGATTGCGCTTCGCTCATGCCGGCTCCTTCGGGTCCAGTTTTTCCGCCAGCAGGCCGGCCAGCACGCCCAAGAGCGCCGCCAGCATCAGATCCAGCTTGTAGGGCAGGCCGCGCGCCAGCAGGGCGGTGGCGGAGGCGACCGCGGCGGCGGCCAGCGTGGGCCGTTTTTTCAGCTGCGGCGCGACGATGGCGGCGAAAGTGGCCACCATGGCGAAATCCAGGCCCAATTGCGCCAGACCCGGCACCGAGCGCCCCAGCGCGATGCCGGCCAGCGTCCACAGCAGCCAGTTGCCGTACATCGCCAAGGACGAGCCCAGCCAATACCATCGGCCGTCGACCGAGCCCAGGCTGCGGAAACGGTGCTCCACCACGGCGAAGGTTTCATCGGTCAGCCAGAAAGCCAGCGGCCAGCGCCAGGACAAGGGCCAGGAACGGGCGTGCGGCAGCAGGGTGGCGCTGTACAGAGCGTGGCGCAGATTGACGACGAAGGTGGTCAGCCAGATCACCGGCAAGGCCGCGCCGGCGGATACCAGGCTCACCGCGATGAATTGCGAGGAGCCGGCGAAAACCAGCAGCGACATGCCGAAAGCGGCGGCGGAGGACAAGCCGGCGGCGGTGGCCAGCGTGCCGAAGATCAGGCCGAACGGCGCCGCCCCCACCATCATCGGCAGGGTGTCGCGGGCGCCATCCAGCAGCTGGCGGGCGGGAGGAGCGGTCATGCGCATCATTCCGTAAAGGCGGAATGATCAATATACCAGATAGGTGTTTTGGCTTGGCCGCGCGATGGCCGGCTTAGGATCCGGCCATGAAGGTGCGGATGCCGGAACCGACGAACTGCACGCCGATGCAGATCAGCAAAAAGCCCATCAGCCGGGTCATCACTTCGCGGCCGCCGCGGCCCAGGCGTTCCGAGATCAGCAAGGACGACTTCAGCGTCAGCCACATGCCGGCGCAAGTCAGGCCGATGGCGGCGAAGGTCATCGCGAAGGCCAGCGCCTTGGCCGGCAAGGTCGACAGTTCGGCGATCTCGGTGGAGATGCCGATCACCACGGCGATGGTGCCGGGGCCGCTGATGCCGGGCATGGCCAGCGGGAAGAAGGCGTAGTCCTCGCGTTCGCCCGATTGCTTGGGCGTCTGGCCCGGGTCTTGCGACAGGAACAGCATGCGGTAGCCCAATACCGCCACCACAAAGCCGCCGGCGATGCGCAGCGCGCCGTAGGAAATGCCGAAGGCGGCCATGATCAGGTTGCCGGCCAGCAGGCTTACCACCATGATGGCGCCGGCGAAGACGCAGGCGCGTTTGGCTTGCGAGTTGCGGCGCAGCTCGCTCATCTCGCGGGTCAGCGTGATGAACAGGGGAATCTTGGATAGCGGATTGGTGATGGTGATCAGGCTGAGCAGACCGCCAAACAGGAATTGCAGCGACAAGGTTTTGAACATGATGCGGGGCCGAATTAGTGCCTGACGATTGTAGAAGGTTCCGATTTGGCTGGATAGCGGGCAATTGCCTTTTAATCCGATGGCATCGGTTTCTTGTGGCGTAGACCGCACGGCTGCGACATTTTGCCGCGCTTGCCGGCTATTGTGCCATGCTAAAGTGAAGCATTTCTCTATTCTCCCGGAGTCAATCCATGAAACGCTTCGCCGCCGCCCTGATCGGCCTGTGCTTGTCCGGCCTCGCCGCCGCCCATTCCTTTGAGTTGGGTTCCATCCACATCGGCCATCCCTGGAGCCGCGCGATGCCGGAAACCAGCGCCACGGGCGGCGTGTACTTGTCGCTGGAGAACAAGGGCAAGGAAGCCGACAAGCTGGTGTCCGCCGCCACGCCGCGCGCGGAAACCGCCGAGCTGCATACCCATATCAACGATAACGGCGTGATGCGGATGCGCAAAGTGGAAGGCGGCGTGGAGCTGCCGGCCGGCAAAACCGTCAAGTTCGCGCCGGGCAGCTATCACGTGATGCTGATGGGCCTGAAGCAGCCGCTGAAGGCTGGCGATCATTTCCCGCTGACGCTGAAATTCGAAAAGGCGGGCAGCGTGACCGTGGACGTGGTGGTGCAGGACGGCGCCGCCGGCGGCCATGAGCATTGATCACTGATTTATATCTGTTTTCCCAAGCTTCGGCGCAATGCGAAACCGCGTTGCGCCGAAGTTACATGGTGCTTTGCAGCAACGACGAAGGCGCTTTACAGGCGGATTTTCGCTGGGCAAACTGGCTCCCGTAATGAGCTTTGAACAAGACGTCATGCCCGCCGCCGGCCCCCGCAAACCGGTTTTGCGCCAAGTCTGCCAAATATAAAGAGAGATGGAGGAGCGGACGCTTATCGCGTTCGATACAAACTACAGACAGGGGGCCCGGCGGCACTTTTATGCGTTATGCTAGAGTCTTGTTCCTTCTGTCCATTCCCTCCGCATGACCGCTTCCGCCGCCTCCGTTTTGCCCCGCGTCGTCATCCACTATTGCACCGGCTGCCGCTGGCTGCTGCGCGCCGGCTGGCTCGCCCAAGAGCTGCTGACCACCTTTGAAAAAGAATTGTCCGAAGTGGCGTTGCGTCCCGGCAGCGGCGGCGTCTTCCGCGTCGAGGTCGATGGCGAGCTGCTGTGGGATCGTAAACGCGATGATGGCTTTCCCGAGTTGAAGCTGCTGAAACAGCGCTTGCGCGACCGCATCGCGCCGGACAAGCCGCTGGGGCATAGCGACCGCCCCGCCTGAGCGACGCCGCGATGAACGCCCCGCAGCGCAAAATCATCCATGTCGATTGCGACTGCTTCTACGCCGCCATCGAGATGCGCGACGACCCCAGCCTGCGCGAGCTCCCGTTGGCCGTTGGCGGGCGGCCGGAAACGCGCGGGGTCATCGCCACCTGCAATTATGTGGCCCGCCGTTTCGGCGTGCATTCGGCGATGTCGTCGGCGCGCGCGCTGCGGCTATGCCCTGAGCTGGTGATCTTGCCGCCGGACATGGCGCGCTACCGGCTGGCCAGCCAGCAGATCATGGCCATTTACCTGCGCTATACCGAACTGATCGAACCCTTGTCCTTGGACGAGGCTTATCTGGATGTGACCGGCCAGCCGCACGAGCAGGGCAGCGCCACGCTGATGGCGGAAGCCATCCGCCGCCAGATCCGCGACGAAGTGGGCATCACCGCCTCGGCCGGCATCGCTCCGAACAAATTCCTGGCCAAGGTGGCCAGCGACTGGAACAAGCCCGACGGCCAGTTTCTGGTGCGGCCGCGCGACGTGGATGCCTTTGTCGCCGCCTTGCCGGTGGAGAAAGTGCACGGCGTGGGGCGGGTGACGGCGGAGCGCCTGCACAAGCTGGGCATCCACAGCTGCGGCGATTTGCGGCGCTGGCCCGCCGCCGATCTGTTCCGCCATTTCGGCCGATTCGGCGAGCAATTGCTGGCGATGGCCCTGGGCCGCGACGAGCGGCCGGTATCGCCGGACCGCAGCCGCAAGTCCATCAGCGTGGAAGAAACCTATGCTCAGGATTTGCCGGATCTGCAGAGTTGCCTGGCCAAGCTGCCGGAACTGGCCGACAGATTGCAGGCCCGGCTGGCGCGCAACGGCAATCCGGAGTTCAAGGGTTTGTCCGTCAAACTGAAGTTCGACGATTTCAGCCAAACCACGGTGGAGCAGACAGGGTTCGCGCTGTCGATGGCGACGTTCGGCCAGCTGTTGCGCACCGGCCATGCCCGCGGCGGCCGGCCGGTGCGTTTGCTGGGGGTGGGGGTGAAGCTGGCGGACGAGCAGGACTTGCCGCGCCAGCTGCGATTGTTTGACCGGCATGGCCGGCCTTTTCCCGACGCCTCGCCAGATCAGGCCTCAGACGTCGGCAGCGAGGCGGTTGCCCCTCCGTTGGATGGCTGAGGGGGCATGGCGGATCACCCCGCTGGCGGGGCATCCGCCTTAGGAGCCGGACTTGGCGGTTTTGGCGGTGGCGGCGAAGTCGCCGGCATAGGCTTCCACCAGCTGCGACGGTTGCAGATAGCGTCGCAAGGCGGCGTTGACCTGTTCCGTCGTCAGCGCCTCTATCTGGCGCTCAAGGCCGGCGCTGAAGGCCATGGTGCGGCCGCGCTCCAGCTGGCCGGCCAGTGCGCTGCTGAGCGTATCGTCCTGCGCGCGCGCCAGCTGCCGGGCTTGCTGCAAGGAATGCTTGGCATCCGCCACTTCTTCCGCAGTCACGCCGTCCTTCAGCAGCCGGGCCAGCTCTTCGCTGACGCCGGTCTTGATCTTGGCCAGGTTTTGAGGCGCGTAGATGGCGGACAGTATCCATTGCGACACCGGCGCGAAGCTATCCACCATCAGGTCGCTGCCGGCATGGTAGCTGAGCCCGTCTTGCTGGCGCAGGCGCTGGAACAGCCGCGATTTGGTTTCGCCGCCCAGAATGCGGTTGGCGACCAGAAGGGCGGGATAGTCCGGCGAATCGTCTTGCAGCGCCAGCGGCAGGGCGGCGAAATAGACGGCGTTGGCCTGGTCCGCCAATTGCAGTTGCTCGCTGCCGGCCTGGTCCGCGCGCTGTTTCTCCTCCAGGCGGCTGTAGGCCTGGCGGCTATTCCAGTCGCCGAATAGTTCGCCAAGCTGGCGCTTGACCGCCGCGGCGTCAAAGTCGCCAACCAGGGCGAACTGCGCGTGGCCGGCCCCGTAGAACTCGCGCTGGAACGCTTTGAGCTGTTCCAGCGTCGCGGCCTTCAGCGCGGCGCTTTGCTCATCCAGCGTGGCGAAATGGCGGATGTCGCCGGCAGGGTAAGGGTCCATGCGCTTGGCGATGGACTGGTAGGCCTGCGACTGCGGATTGTTGCGCAGGCTGTCTATATTGCTCTGGCTGGCCAGTTTCAGCTTGGCGAACTCATCGGCCGGGAAGGTGGGAGATTTCAGCGCGTCGCCGATCAAAGCCAAGAGCGCGGGCAATTGCTCGCGCTGGACGCTGAAGCCCACGCGCAGATTCTGGCCGCTGCCGCTGATCTGCAGCGAGGCTTTGAGCTGATCGATGCGGCTGGAGATTTCGCTGGCGCTGAGCTTGCCGGCGCCGCGCAGCAGCATGGCCGAGGTCAGCTGGCTGATCGTGGCTTTTCCGGCCAGGTTGGCGGCATTGCCGAACTGGAAGGCGAAATAGCCGCTGATGGTATTGCCGCGGGTTTTCTTGGGCAGCAGCGCCAGCTTGGCGCCATTGGGCAGCGTCGCGCGCTCGGTGCGCTGATCGATGTTGGCGGGGCTGGGGTCGAAGTTTTCGCCCTGGCTGAGCTGGGCTTTGCCTTGATAGCCTTCCACCATCTTGGCCACGTCCGGCGTGTCCGGAATCGCGCTGCGGTCGGGCTTGGCCGTCGGCAAGTACTCGCCCAGCGTGCGATTGCTGGCTTTCAGGTAGTTTTCCGCCACGCGCTGCACATCGGCGGGCTGCAGCGCCTCGATGCGGTCGCGCTGCAGGAAGAACAAGCGCCAGTCGCCCTGGGCGATGGCTTCGGTCAAGGCCAAGGTCAGCGATTGCGAATCGGCCGCCGTCTGGCTGAAGTCGCTGAGCCAGGCGCTTCTGGCGCGGTCCAGCTCTTGTTGCGTCACCGGGTGGCGCTTGAAGTCTTCCAAGGTGCCCAGCAAGGCTTTGCGCGCCGGCTCGCTGTTCTGCTCCTTGGACAGCTTCAGCCAATAAGATACGTAGCCGGGTTCGGCCAAGCCCATGCTGACGGGCCAGACGCCAACCGCCAGCTTGCGATTGACCAGGCTTTTATACAGCCGGCCATTGGGGTTGTCGGTCAGAATCGCGTCCAGCATTTCCAGACCGGCCCAGTCCGGGTGGCTGCCGGATGAAGCGTGATACAGCGCGGCCAGCATGTGGGTGTCGCCGACGCGGCGCACGGTGATCTGGCGTTCGCCGTCGCGCTGCGGCTCCACGGTCCAGGTGGGAACCAGCTGGCGCTGCGGTTTGGGCAGCTTGCCCAGCGTGTTTTGCGCCAGCGCCAGCGCCTGGGCGGGATCGAACTTGCCGCCTATCACCAGCACCGCGTTGTCCGGCTGATAATACTTGCGGTAGAAGGCGCGCAGATTTTCCATCTTCACCTTCTCCACGTCGGAGCGCGCGCCTATGGTGTTGTGGCCATAGTTGTGCCAGTCGAAACTGGCGGCGGTCAGCTGCTTCCACAAGGTGCGGAAGGGGTCGCTTTCGCCTTTTTCCATCTCATTGCGGACGACGGAAAATTCCTTGTCGAAGTCCGCCTGGTCGATGCGGCTGTTGACCATGCGGTCGGCTTCCATGCCGAGCGCCCAGGCCAGGTTTTCTTCGCCGGCCGGGAAGGATTCGTAATAGTTGGTGCGGTCCTGCGCGGTGCTGGCATTGCTTTGGAAGCCGCGGCGAGACAGCTCGTCCATCACATTGGCGATCTGGCCGGTCCCCTTGAACATCATGTGTTCCAGCAAGTGAGCCATGCCGGTTTCGCCGTAGCTTTCGTGGCGGCTGCCGACCAGATAGGTGAGATTGATCGTGGCGACCGGTTTGGAGGCGTCGGGCGCCAGCAGCACGCGCAGGCCATTGGCGAGCCGGTATTCGCTGATGCCTTCCACAACGGCGTAAGGCGACAGCGTGGCTTGAGCGGCGGCGACCGGGGCGGCGTCGGCCCACACGGCCGCGGCAGGGGCGATGCTTAGGGCGATGGCTAGGGCAAGGTGTTTGATGCGCATAGATTCTCCGCTGTCCATGGCAGACAGATTATTGCAGGCCGGCGATCCAGGTCGGCTGATAGGTCTAACATTCAGCCATATCATGTCATGAATGACAATAAAATGACATAGGTATAATTGTGGATTGCAGACAAAAAGGATAGATCGCTGCGGCGCGCCGGGGTTCCGGTCTTGAAAAGAAGGCCCAGCGGGATGGCCGGGCGGGGAGGGTCAATTGCGGCGCAGATTGCTGATGCCCATCAGCATGCCCATGCCGATGAACAGCGTCACGGTGGCGGTGCCGCCGTAGGACATGAAGGGCAGCGGCACGCCGACTACCGGCAGGATGCCGGACACCATGCCCATATTGACGAAGGCGTAGACGAAGAAGGACATGGTGATGGAAGCGGCCATCAGCCGGCCGTACAGCGTTTGGGCGCTGGCGGTGATCATCAGCGCGCGGCTGATCACCAGCAGATACAGCACCAGCAGCACCAGATTGCCGATCAGGCCGAACTCCTCGGAATACACCGCGAAGATAAAGTCGGTGGTGCGCTCAGGGATATAGTCGAGGTGAGTCTGGGTGCCGTTGAGCCAGCCCTTGCCCCAGGGGCCGCCGGAGCCGATGGCGATCATCGACTGGATGATGTGGTAGCCGGTGCCCAGCGGGTCGGTGGTGGGGTCGATCAGCGTCAGCACCCGTTTGCGCTGGTAGTCGTGCAGATGGTTCCACACCAGGGGCATGCTGGCGCCGGCCAGCACGATGCCGCTGAAAATCACCTTCCATGGCAGGCCGGCGAAGAACAGCACGAAGAAGCCGGCGGCGGCGATCAGCAGCGCGGTGCCGAGGTCGGGCTGTTTCAGCACCAGCGCCACCGGCACCAGCATCAGGCCGGCGGCCACCAGATAATGCCACCAGCGCAGCGACAGCTCGTACTTCTGGAAGAACCAGGCCAGCATCATCGGCAGCGCGATCTTGAGGATTTCCGAAGGCTGTATCCGGGTGACGCCTAGGCTCAGCCAGCGGGTGGAGCCGTTGACGGTGATGCCCTTGAAATGGACGGCGATCAACAGCAGCACGCCGATGACGTAGATCGGCGGCGCGAAATTCATCACGCTTTGCGGCCGCATCCGCGCGATCAGCCACATCACCGTCAGCGCCATCATGGTGTAAATCAGCTTGTTGTCTATCTTGTCGAAAGACTGGTTGTTGGCGGAGTACAGCAGCACCATGCTGACCGCGAAGATCAAGCCGAGGAACAGCATCAGCCAGCCGTCCAGCGGCTCCTTGATCCGCTGCCAGATCAGCTTAATCAGCGGCGTTTTCATTTTGCTCTCCGGTCGCGGCGGCGTCGCCGTTTTCCTGCGGCACGGTTTTCAGCAGTCCGTCCAGGTCCTTGGGCACCTTGCCCAGCAGATAGAAGTCGAACAGGCCGCGCGCCACCGGCGCGGCGGCGGCGGCGCCGAAGCCGGCGTTCTCGACGATGATGGCCACGGCGATTTTGGGCTTCTCCACTGGGGCGAAGGCGATGAACCAGCTGTGGTCGCGGTATTGTTCGGCCAGCGCGGCGGCGTTGTACTTGGCGCCTTGCTTGATCGCCACCACCTGCGCGGTGCCGGTCTTGCCCGCCATCGAATACTGCAGACCGACGCCGACGCGGGCGCCGGTGCCGGAGATCATCACCCCGTGCATGCCTTCCTTGATGTAGTCGAAGTACTCCTGCGGGTAGGGCAGTTGTCTGACCGGCTTGGGTTCGATCAGACGCGCCTCGCCGCTTTTGGAGTCGACGATTTGCTGCACCAAGTGGGGTTTGAACACTTGGCCGTTATTGGCCATGATGGCGGTGGCATTGGCCATCTGCAGCGGCGTATAGGCATTGAAGCCCTGGCCGATGCCGACGCTGACCACATCGGCCGGATACCAGCGCCTCACCTCGGGCTTGTAGCGGGCGAAGCGTTTTTCCTTCCACTCCTTGGACGGCAGTATGCCGCTGGCTTCGCCGTCCAGGTCGATGCCGGTCTTGCTGCCCAGTCCGAAGGAGCCGACCACCGGGTGGATCTTGTCTATGCCCATGTCCCAGGCCAGCTTGTAGAAGAAGGTATCGCTGGAGACGGTGATGGCGCGCTGCAGGTTCACCATGCCGTTGCCCTGCTTCTTGCTGTCGCGGAACTGGTGGCTGGAGCCTGGCAGCGTGAAGTAGCCCGGCGCCGGACGGATGTCGCGAAGGCCTATGCTGTGCGTCATCAGCGCCGCCATCGCCATGAAGGGCTTGAAGGTGGAGCCGGGCGGGTAGGTGCCGCGCAGCGCGCGGTTGATCAGCGGCTTTTGCCAGTCGGTGTTGAGCGCGCTCCAGGTTTGGCTGTCGATGCCGTCGATGAACAGGCTGGGATCGAAGCCCGGCTTGGACAGGAAGGCCAGCACGCCGCCGGTGCTGGGGTCGATGGCCACCAGCGCGCCGCGGCGCTGGCCGAACAGCTTGTCGGCCATTTCCTGCAGGCGGATGTCCAGCGCCAGCTTCAGCGTATTGCCGTTGACCGGCGGAGTGCGGCGCAGGCTGCGCACGGCGCGGCCGCCGGAGTCGGTTTCCACCTCTTCGAAGCCCACCTGGCCGTGCAGATCGTCCTCGTACACCGCTTCCAGGCCGGTTTTGCCGATGTAGTTGGTGCCCTTGTAATTGGTGGTCTTGTCCTCGTCGTCCAGCCGCTCTTTGTCTTTCTGGTTGATGCGGCCGATATAGCCCAGCACATGGCTGGTCATTTCTTTATACGGATAGTCGCGGAACAGCCGGGCCTTCACTTCCACGCCGGGCAGTTGCCAGGCATTGGCGGCGACGCGGGCGGCCTCTTGGTCGGTCAGCTTCACTTTCAGCGGCACCGCCTCGAAGTTCTTGCTATCGCCCAGCAGTTTCTTGAACAGCTTCTCGTCGCGCGGGGTCACGTCGGCCAGCGTTTTCAGCTTGGCGATGGTGGCGGCGAGGTCGGGAATCTTGCTCGGGGTCAGCTCCAGGGTGTAGGCGGAGTAGTTTTGCGCCAGCACGATGCCGTTGCGGTCCAGGATCAGGCCGCGGTTGGGCAGGATGGGCACCAGCGAAATGCGGTTGTTCTGCGCCAGCGTGGAAAAGTGGTCGTGTTGCAGCACCTGCAGCCAGACGAAGCGGGCCAGCAGGGTGAGAAACAAGAGAATGATCAGGCCGTAGGCGATGATCAGCCGCAGCTCGAACTGTTCTTCGTCGTTCTGCGGGTTTTTGAAGCGATTGGGGCGGCGCATGGATCAGTCGGGCTTCATGCAGAATGGTGGCGGTAAGGAATCAACATCAGCTTGGTCAGCAGCGGCCACAGCAGCGCGCCGATCAGCGGCGGCAGGAAATAGCTCCAGCCGACGAAGGCCGATCCGGTCAGCATCCGCACCACCACCATGATGAATTGGTTCATGGTCATCAGACCCAGCACCACCAGCGCCTGCTGGCCCAGATTGAACATCACCAGCTGGCGCTGGCGGCTCAAGGCCAGGAAGGCGGTGGCGGAGTAGGCCAGGGCGTGCTGGCCGAACAGGCCGGCGGTGGACACGTCGGCGACGATGCCCATCAGAAAGGCCACGCCGATATTGACGCGGCGCGGCTGGTTGATCACCCAGTACAGGATCAACAGGCCGATGAAATCCGGCAGCCAGCGCGTGCTGCCGTGCGGCAGCGGCACCAGCTCGATCAGCACGGCGATGACGAAAGTCAGGAAGATGAAGCGGCGCTTGACCGGCTTGAGCAATTCCTTGGGGCGGTCCAACGACATCGGGCCTTACTCCTCGTCGGCGGCCTTCTTGCCGCCCTTGGTCTTCTTCTCCGGCGGCGCCGGCGGCTCGGCCGGGCGGGCCGGCGTTTGCTTGGCTTGCAGCGCCAGCACGTAACGGGTTTGCTGCACGCCGGCCAGCGGCTGGGTGTAAACGCGGGTGAAGGCGGCGCCGGCATTGCGTTCCACTCGGCTGACGGTCGCCACCGGAATGCCTTCCGGGAACAGGCCGTCCAGGCCGGAGGTGACGATGCGGTCCTTTTCCTTCACGTCCGAGCTCTGCGGCAGATAGCGCAGCTCCACGCCGCCGCCATAGCCGTACAGGATGGCGCGCTCGCCGGTGCGCTCCACCATCACCGGCACCATCTGGTTCTTGTCGATGATCAGCGACACTTCCGCGGTCAGCGGCTGCACGCGCGTCACCTGGCCCAGCAGGCCGTGCGCGTCGATCACCGGCTGGCCGGCCAGCAGTTTGGCGTCGGCGCCCTTGTCGATGATGATCTTGTAGGAGAAGGGGTCGCGGCCGGTGTACAGCGTCTCGGCGATCTGGGCCGAGTCGTCGCGCTGCGCGCGGATGGCGTTCAGCTGGCGCAATTCGTTCAGCTCGCGCTCCAGCGTCTGCAGCCGCGCCAATTGGGCGGACATCTGCAGCTGCTTCTCGCGCAACTGGGTGTTTTCCTGTTTCAGCTCGGTCTGCGAGATCAGGTAGTCGCCGGCGTGGCGCACCGCCTGGGCCGGCAGATTGACCGCGCGCTGCACCGGGTACAGCGCCAGCGACAAGGCCTCGCGGGCTTGCTCCATCAGGCCATAGCGGCTATCGCCGATCAAGAGCGCGATCGACGCGACGACGCTCATCGCCAGACGGGCGGCCGGCGGCGGCCCGGAGCGGAAAAAGCTGGGGGTGTTGGCGAAATCCATGGCCAGACACGCCGCGCCTTGACGGCGCGGCGTCCGCTTGCTTCGTTAAGGTCCGATGCTGGAAGTTTAAGGCACGTTGGTGAAAATGGTGCCGATCTTATCCATTTTCTCCAGCGCCTTGCCGGAACCGCGCACCACGCAGGTCAGCGGCTCTTCGGCGACGAATACCGGCAGGCCGGTCTCTTCGGCCAGCAGGCGGTCGATATCCTTCAGCAGCGCGCCGCCGCCGGTCAGCACCATGCCTTTTTCGGCGATGTCGGCGCCCAGTTCCGGCGGGGTTTGCTCCAGCGCGATCTTCACGGCGGAGACGATCTGGTTCAGCGGTTCGGTCAGCGCTTCCAGGATTTCATTGGAAGACACGGTGAAGGCGCGCGGAATGCCTTCGGCCAGGTTGCGGCCCTTGACTTCCATTTCGCGGACTTCGGCGCCCGGGAAGGCGGAGCCGATGGTTTTCTTGATTTCTTCGGCGGTGGTTTCGCCGATCAGCATGCCGTAGTTGCGGCGGATGTAATTGATGATGGCTTCGTCGAACTTGTCGCCGCCGACGCGCACGCTGTTGCTGTACACCACGCCGCCCAGCGAGATCACGCCCACTTCGGTGGTGCCGCCGCCGATGTCCACCACCATGGAGCCGGTCGGCTCCTCAACCGGCAGGCCGGCGCCGATCGCGGCGGCCATCGGCTCTTCGATCAGTTCCACGCGGCGCGCGCCGGCGGCCAGGGCGGAGTCGCGGATGGCCTTGCGTTCCACCTGGGTGGAGCCGCAGGGCACGCAGATCACGATGCGCGGGCTGGCGGCGAAGAAGCGGTTCGGGTTCACCTTCTTGATGAACTGCTTCAGCATTTGTTCGGTGACGGTGAAGTCGGCGATCACGCCGTCCTTCATCGGGCGGATGGCTTGGATGCTGCCCGGGGTGCGGCCCAGCATGCGCTTGGCTTCCAGGCCGACGGCCAGGATGGATTTCTTGTTGGTCGGCGCGTCGTTGTGGATGGCCACCACCGACGGCTCGTCGAGCACGATGCCCTTGCTGCGCATGTAAATCAGGGTGTTGGCGGTGCCGAGGTCGATGGCGAGGTCGTTGGAGAAGTATCCGGTCAGCGAACGAAACATTGGGCGATCCTGGTCAGTTTTCGTCAGTGGCGGACGCCACCGGCGTCCGTAAAAAATCCAGTTTATCTTGTTGCCGGGCCGCAGCCCCGCCGAATCGGAGATTTTGCAATCACAACTGCAATCAACGTCGCTTGTGGGCGGAGTGTGCGCCCATTCGGCTGGCCTTGAAGCAGAACATGCCTCGATTCGCGGGCGTCAAGCAGGCCTGCACTGTATGGCCCCGTCGCGTCTGAGGCGGCATAAAACGCTAAGCGAAAAATGCTGCCCGGATGCGTCGTGGCGCAATGTCGATCTTGGGAGAATCAAACGGGGTATGATACCCTATAAAGCTTGAAATATTAAAGGTTTTAACGAGGAAGCCATGTCGCTGACGCATCAGGATGTCGCACGGATTGCCAAGCTTGCCCGCATCAATGTGAGCGAGGCGGAAATCGCTGCCACGGCAGACCAGCTCAACAATATTTTCGGCCTGATCGAACAGATGCAGGCCGTAGACACCACCGGCATCGAGCCGATGGCGCATCCGCAGGACGTGTCGCTGCGCCTGCGCGACGATGTGGTCACCGAGACCAATCGGCGCGAGGCCTTCCAGGCGGTGGCGCCCCAAGTCGAAAAAGGCTTGTTCCTCGTTCCCAAGGTGATCGAGTAAGCCTGTGAGCCCTTCCGGCGCGATTGGTTCCCTGAGCCTGGCGCGCCGGGCCAGACTATCCGGATAGCAAGATTTGACCGATATGACACAAGCCACACTCAAGCAATTGTCGCAACAGCTGGCGGCCAAACAGGTTTCCAGCGTGGAGCTGGCCAGCCAATACCTGGACCGCATCGAGGCGCTGAACCCGCAGCTCAACGCCATCGTCACCACGGATCGCGCAAAGACGCTGGCCGAAGCCCAGGCCGCCGACGCGCGCATCGCCGCCGGCAACGCCCATGCCCTGACCGGCGTGCCGCTGGTGCACAAAGACCTGTTCTGCCAGCAAGGCTGGAAGACCAGCTGCGGCTCCAAGATGCTGGACAACTTCGTCTCGCCGTACAGCGCCCACGTGGTGGAGCAGTGCGCCGCCGCCGGCATGGTGACCTTGGGCCGCGCCAATATGGACGAATTCGCCATGGGCTCGTCCAATGAAAACTCGTTCTACGGCGCGGTGAAGAACCCGTGGGACGCGCAGGCCATTCCGGGCGGTTCGTCCGGCGGCTCCGCCGCCGCGGTGGCCGCGCGCCTGGCGCCGGTAGCCACCGCCACCGATACCGGCGGCTCCATCCGCCAGCCGGCCAGCCATTGCGGCGTGACCGGCATCAAGCCGACCTACGGCGTGGTTTCGCGTTACGGCATGGTAGCCTTCGCCTCCTCGCTGGACCAGGGCGGCCCGATCGCCCAGACCGCCGAGGACTGCGCGCTGATGCTGAACGTGATGGCCGGCTTCGACGAGCGCGACTCCACCAGCCTGGAGCGCGCCAAGGAAGACTACGCTCGCGAGCTTGGCAACCCCTTGAACGGCTTGCGTGTGGGCCTGCCCAAGGAATACTTCGCCGCCGGCCTGGATGGCGATGTGGCGCGCGCGGTCGATAACGCCGTGGCCGAGCTGAAGAAGCTGGGCGCCGAGGCGGTGGAAATCAGCCTGCCCAACACCGAGCTGTCGATCCCGGCTTATTACGTGATCGCCCCGGCCGAGGCCTCCACCAACCTGTCCCGTTACGATGGCGTCCGCTACGGCCATCGCGCCAAGGACTACAAGGACCTGGTGGACATGTACGAGAAGACCCGCGCCGAAGGCTTTGGCGACGAGGTCAAGCGCCGCATCCTGGTGGGCAGCTATGTGTTGAGCCACGGCTACTACGACGCCTACTATCTGAAGGCGCAGAAGATCCGCCGCCTGATCGCCAACGATTTCAAGGCCGCCTTCGGCCAGTGCGACGTGATTCTGGGGCCGGTGGCGCCGACCGCTGCCTTCGATCTGGGCCAGATGGCGTCCGATCCAGTGCAGATGTATCTGTCCGATGTCTACACCCTGTCGGTGAACCTGGCCGGCTTGCCGGGCATGAGCGTGCCGGCCGGCTTCGCCGCCAACGGCCGCCCGATCGGGCTGCAGATCATCGGCAACTACTTCGCCGAGGCCAAGATGCTGAACGTGGCGCACCAGTTCCAGCAGGCGACTGACTGGCACGCCAAGGCGCCCGCGCTGTAATTTTTGAATTAGCCACAAGAATCGCGCGCGAGGCCCTCGCGGCCGTCTCTGCCTGAAGCTCCTCTCCCCTGGCGGGAGAGGGGTTGGGGAGAGGGACTAGGCGGAAAGCTTTCGCGGCAAAAGAATAGAAGGATTTTCCAATCATGAAATGGGAAGTCGTAATCGGTATCGAGGTGCACGTGCAGCTCAATACCGTCTCCAAGATTTTCTCCGGCTCCAGCACCGCCTTCGGCGCGGAGCCCAACACCCAGGCTTCCGCGGTGGAGCTGGCCCTGCCCGGCGTGCTGCCGGTGCTGAACCGCGCCGTGGTGGACAAGGCGATTCGCCTGGGCCTGGCGCTGGGCGCCAACATCAACCAGAAGAACGTGTTCGCCCGCAAGAACTACTTCTATCCGGACCTTCCCAAGGGCTATCAGATCAGCCAGA